>NZ_JBFBCB010000023.1:0-120937 GCF_040682975.1 Streptomyces sp. NPDC051051 | reverse complement strand
GCAACGTCGCACCGACGTCCGACGTACGCGTCGTCGTCATCGACTGGACGGAGACGGGAGCGTCCCCGCCCACCGCCACGGACCCGACCTGGATCCGCCGGCTCCTGCGGCGCTCGGCGACCGGCCGGACCGGGACCTCGGGGACGCCCAGGGAGACGGCGGTCATGGCGTCACTCCCGGTTCCCGGAGACCGTCTCGCGCATGGCGCGCAGCGACTCCTTGAGCGAGCCCATGGTGGCGAGGACGGCGGTGGGCTCGTAGCCGCAGTGCGCCATGCAGTTGGCGCAGCGCGGGTCCTTGCCGCGGCCGTACTTGTCCCAGTCGGTCTCCTCGATGAGTTCGCGGTACGTCGGCACGTAGCCGTCGCTCATCAGGTAGCAGGGGCGCTGCCAGCCGAAGAGGGAGTAGTTCGGGATCGCCCAGGCCGTGCACGGGAAGTCGACCTTGCCCTCCAGGAAGTCCAGGAAGAGCGGCGAGTGGTTGAGCCGCCAGCGGCGCCGGTTGCCGCCGGAGAAGGCCTTCTTGAACAGCTCGCGGGTCTGTTCCACGCCGAGGAAGTGCTCCTGGTCGGGGGCCTTCTCGTAGGCGTAGGCGGGCGAGATCATCATCTCGTCGACCTTGAGGTCGTCGTTGAGGAAGTCGAGCACCTCGACGATGGTCTGCGGGGTGTCGGTGTTGAAGAAGGTCGAGTTGGTGGTGACCCGGAAGCCGCGCCGCTTGGCCTCCTTGATCGCCTCCACGGCCTCGTCGAACACGCCCTCCTTGGCCACCGACTCGTCGTGCCGTTCGCGCAGCCCGTCGATGTGCACGGCGAACGCGAAGTAGGGCGAGGGGGTGAACTTGTCCATCTTCTTGCGCATCAGCAGGGCGTTGGTGCAGAGGAAGACGAACTTCCTCTTCGCCACCAGCTGGCGCACGATCTCGTGGATCTGGGGGTGCATCAGCGGTTCGCCGCCGGCGATCGACACCATGGGCGCACCGGATTCGAGCACCGCCCCCACGGCCTGGGCGACCGGCATGCGCTGTTTGAGCACTCCCGCCGGATGCTGGATCTTGCCGCAGCCCTCGCACTTGAGGTTGCAGGCGAAGAGGGGTTCCAGCTCGACGATGAGCGGGAACTTCTCCCGCTTGCGGAGCTTTTGTTCAGCCAAGTAAGTAGCGACCTTGATGGACTGGCGCAGCGGCATGGCCATCTGGCTCACCTCCGGGGGAGCAACACGTTGCGGTGCCATTCGAAGAATGCAGGCAGGACGGAACGAAGGACGCGGAAAGCCGATATTCCACCGCGCACCGTGCCGATCCGGACGAGTTCATGTTCAGGAGCGTCCACGACCACCCGGACGGCCGCAACCGGGCGCGTGCCGGCGCGGACGGCGCTCAGGAGCGTGGCCGCCGACTCCATGTCGACCGCGATCGCGCCGGTGGCGAGCAGGTCGGACCGCTCCGGTCCGCGCACCACGTGGTCGGAGCCGGTCAGGGGGCCGGTGTGGACGGTGCGCCCGGGCAGGGTGCGCACGAGTTCCTTGACGAGCAGTTCGGTGTTCACGCACGGCACGGTGCCGCGCGGGTCGCGGGTCTCCTCGGCGACCACCAGGTCGCCGGGGTGCATGCCGGGGGCCAGTCCCGCGCAGAAACCGGTGGCGAGCACGACCGCCCCGGCGAGCACCGGGTCGGTGAGGACCCGGGTGACGGAGCGCTCGGCGGCCCTGGGCCCCATGCCGGTGCGCAGGACGGTCACCGGCCCGCCGGCCCCATCCCGGTCCCCCATGCGCAGGGCGAGGTGCTCGATGCCGAGCGCGCAGGCGATCAGCAGCGGGGCGGAGGCGGGCCGCGTGTTCATCAGCTCCCCTCGGCCTCGACGGGAACCGGCGCCTTCGGGGCGACGGGCTCGCCGTGGACGTACCGGCCGAGCGCGGTCAGCGGGAAGACCTGCCGGTACAGGTGGTAGTTGATGGAGAAGTCCCAGGGGAAGCCGGTGCCGGTGAACTGGGGCTCGTCCCAGGAGCCGTCCTCGCGCTGGGTCTCGGCGAGCCAGGCGATGCCCCGCTCGACGGCCCCGGAGTCCTTCTCGCCGGCCGCCAGCAGCGCCATCAGCGCCCAGGCGGTCTGCGAGGCGGTCGAGGCGCCCCGGCCGCTCCAGCCGGCCCGGTCGTCGTAGGAGCGCAGGTCCTCGCCCCAGCCGCCGTCGTCGTTCTGCACGCGCTCCAGCCAGGCGACCGCCCGCCGGATCGCCGGGTGTCGGGCGGGCAGTCCGGCGGCGGTGAGCGCCGGCACCACCGAGCCGGTGCCGTAGAGGTAGTTGACGCCCCAGCGCCCGAACCACGAGCCGTCCGGCTCCTGTTCGGCGAGCAGCCAGCTGATGCCACGCCGGGTGCGCGGGTCGTGGGAGAGGCCCTCGAAGGCGAGCATCTCGACCACGTGCGCGGTGACGTCCGCCGACGGCGGGTCGATCACCTCGCCGAAGTCGCAGAACGGCAGCCGGTTGGGGAAGGGGCTGGTGTTGTCGACGTCGAACGCGCCCCAGGCGCCGTTCCTCGACTGCATGCCGAGGTTCCAGCGCACCCCGCGTCCGATCGCCTTCTCCACCCGCTCCGGGTCATGGTGGCGGACCCGGCGCAGCGCGAGGACCACCTCGGCGGTGTCGTCGATGTCGGGGTAGTTGTCGTTGTGGAACTCGAACGCCCATCCCCCGGGCGGGAGTCCGGGCCGTCGCACGGACCAGTCGCCGGGCCTCACGACCTGCTCGCCCAGCATCCAGTCGGCGGCCTTGACCAGTTGGGGGTGGTCGGCCGGCACCCCCGCGTCGGCCAGCGCGATGGTGGCCAGGCAGGTGTCCCACACCGGGGACTGGCAGGCCTCGATCATCCGGGACCCGTCCTCGCGCCACACCGCGTACCGGTCCAGCGACTTCAGGCCCTCCCGCATCACGGGGTGTTCGAGGTCGTAGCCCAGCAGGTACAGGGCGATGACCGAGTACACGGCGGGCGGCTGGATGCCGCCCCAGCAGCCGTCGTTCTCCTGCCGCTCGATGATCCAGCGGGCCGCCGAGTTCAGGGCGGCCTTGCGCAGTCTGCGCACCGCGACCGTGCGGTAGCCGCGCACGACCTTGTCCAGCCGCTGGAACAGCCCGTCCCAGCTGGCCAGCGGCGCCGGCGGTGTGGGCGGGTTGGGATCGGCCGGGTCGGTGTGCAGCTCGTCGAGCCCGAAGGGCGCCGGACGCACCGGGCGCTTCGCCGAGACGACGGTGAGGGGCACGATGGTCTGCCGGGCCCAGCAGCCGAAGTTGTAGATGCTGAGCGGGAACCATTTCGGGAAGTACAGCAGTTCCGGGGGGAGTTCGGGCAGGTCCTCCCACTTCCACCAGCCGAACAGCGCCAGCCAGATCCGGGTGAAGACCCGGGCCGCGGCGATCCCGCCCTGGTCGCGGACCCAGGCGGAGGCCTTCGCCATGTGCGGCGCGTCGGGCTCGTCCCCGGCCAGCCGCAGGGCCACGTACGCCTCGACGGTGGCGGACAGGTCGCCGGGGCCGCCGTAGAAGGTGGCCCAGGTGCCGTCCTCGCGCTGCTCGCCGCGGACGAAGAGGGCGGCGGCGCGGGTGGTCGCCTCGTCCTGGATGCCCAGGAACTGGCGGAGCAGCAGGTCCTCGGCGTCCATCGTGACGTTCGTCTCGAGGTCACCCTTCCACCAGCCCTCGACGTCCTGCCGGGCGAGCAGGAAGTCGGTCGCGCGCCGCATCGCGCGCACGGCGGCTTCTTGTCCCCCGGCCGCCGCGGGGATGTCGATGTCGATACGGGTTTCGCTGGCCGCGGCAGCGCGGGGCGGGAGGGCCCCGGTGCTTCCGTCGGTCGTCGCTGTCATGGCTTCCCCTTCGTGCAGTGTGCATGGCGTTGCGTCTGCTGTGGGTCCGCCGTCGGCCGGTGCGTCTCTTCCCGCGACACCGGCCGGCGACTACGCGAGGGTTATTCGACCGATAGTGATCATCTCTTTCGTACGACGACGAAGTCGGCGAGCGCCGTGAACCGTTCCCGCACCTGCTCGGGCATGTCGACGGCGTTCAGGGCTTCGATGGCGATGGCGTGCTGACGGCGTGCCTCCTCGGCGGTCCACTCACGGCCGCCGGCCTCCTCGATGAGCGCGGCACGGGCCGCGAACTCCTCCTCGGAGAAGTTCTCGAAGTCGCTGCGTTTGGCGTCGGCGGCGAGCATCTCCCCGAGCCGTTCGGAGGCGGGGCCGCCGGCGTCGAGCGCGGCCACGACCGGCAGGGACTTCTTGCGCTGGCGCAGGTCGCTCCAGGTCTGCTTGCCGGTGGCCTCCGGGTCGCCCCAGATGCCGAGGAGGTCGTCGACGGCCTGGAAGGCCAGGCCGAGGTGGTGGCCGTACCGCTCCAGGGTGTCGGCGGTGTGCGCGTCGGCGCCGCCGAGCACGGCGCCGACGGAGCTGGCGCAGGCCAGCAGGGCGCCCGTCTTGTTGCCCTCCATCTCCAGGCACTCCGCGACGCTGACGCGGTCGCGGTGCTCGTAGGAGATGTCCTGGGCCTGGCCGTCGATCAGGGCGCGGGTGGCGGTGGTCAGCCGCCGGGCGGCCCGGCCCGCCTCGACCGTGCCGAGTTCGAGGAGGACCTCGCCTGCGAGGGCGAACAGGGCGTCGCCGACCAGGATGGCCTGGGCGGGGCCGTGGACCTTCCAGACGGTGTCGCGGTGGCGGCGCTGCTCGTCGCCGTCCATCAGGTCGTCGTGCAGGAGCGAGAAGTTGTGGACCAGTTCGACGGCGACCGCGCCGGGCACGCCCACCTCGGGCGCGGCACCGGTGACCTCGGCGGAGAGCACGGCGAGCGCGGGACGCACGGCCTTGCCGCCGTCCCCGTCGGTCGGGTTGCCCTGGGCGTCGATCCAGCCGAAGTGGTAGGCGGCGACCGTGTCCATGGGAGACGCCAGTCGGTCGACGGCCGCGCGCAGGACCGGTGTGGCCAGGGTCCGGCCGCGCTCCAGCAGCGCGGTCACGTCCACCGCGGTCCTCCTTGCGGCCTTCTCGGCCGGGGGCACAGTGGGCACAGTTTCTCCTCTTGTTGCGGTACCGGAGGGGGTGCGGGGGTGTGCCGAGCCGTGCTGATCGAACGTCACCGGGTCCCACCTCGCAGGGGAACGCCGGGGCCCTCCGGTTCTCGGCCGGGGGTCCGGCCCGCGGCGCTGCGGCGGGCCGCCTCCTCGAACGCGAAGAGGCGGCGGGGTCGGGGCCGGCCGAGGGCGGTGAGGGCGGCGTCCGCCGCACTCACGCCGCTGCGGACCGCACTCTCCATGGTCGCGGGCCACCCGGTGGCGGTCCACGCCCCGGCCAGGTACAGGCCGGGTGACTTGGTGCGGGCGCCGGGCCTGAGCCGTCCGACGCCGGGGGCGGGAGCGAAGGTGGCCGTGCGCTCCCGGGTCACGAAGAAGTCCCGCACGGTGGCGCCGCGGGTGCCCGGCAGCAGCCGTTCCAGTTCGGGCAGGTAGCGCTCGCGCAGGGCGGCGACGGGTGCGTCGATGTCGTCCTGCGCGGCGGACTGCGACAGGGCGAGGTACTGGCCCTCGCGCAGCCCGGAGGCGTCGGTGCGGTCGAACACCCACTGCACGGGAGTGCCGAGCGCGGCGAGGAAGGGGACGCCGAGCACCTTGCGGTCGTAGACGACGTGCACGTTCAGGATCGGCGCCGTGCCGATCTCCAGGAGCCGCTCGGGGGCGTCGAGCGCCCCGTCCGGCAGCAGGTCGTGGGCCTCGCGCTGCGGTACGGCGAGCACGACGGCGTCCGCGCGGAGCGTCTCGCCGGAAGCGCGGACGGTCCACGTGCCGTCGGCGGCGGCGGAGACGGCGGAGACGCGGGCGCGTACCTCGGTGCGCACGCCCGCCGAGTCGAGTGCCCTGCGGGCCAGCCGGTCGTGGAGTTCGCCCAGCGGGACGTGGGCCCAGCCGATGTCGGCGGCGCCCGGTTCGGACAGCAGGCCGGTCTTGAACACCATCGCGGCCAGGGCGAGGGAGGTGTCGCCGGCGACCGCGTTGAGGGTGGCGACCCCGACCAGGTCCCACAGGGCCTCGACGGCTCGCGGCGACTGCCCGTGGGCCGCCAGCCAGCTGCCGAAGTCCTGCGCGTCCAGGGCCGGATCGGCGAGGTCGAGGCCCTTGAGCGCGAGCGCGGCCCGGCCGACCGAGGCGCGTTCGGCGAGCGAGAGATGCGGATACGTGGCGAGGCTGCGGCCCAGGTGGAGGGGGACCGGCAGCGCGTCGCGCCGCAGCCTGCCGAGCCGTCGCCCCTCGGGCCTGGCGAGGTCGACGACGGGCACGTCGAGACGGTCCTGGAGCGGCGCCAGCGCGGTGCCCTCGATGCGGTCGAGGAACCAGCGGTAGGCGGTGCAGCAGCGCAGGTAGACGTGCTGGCCGTTGTCGACGGTGAGCCCGCCGCGCCGGAAGGAGAAGGCCAGGCCGCCGAGCCGGGGCCGGCCCTCGAGCAGGGTGACGCGGACACCCGCGTCGGCGAGTGCGAGCGCGGCGGTGACGCCGGCGAGCCCGCCGCCGATCACGACGGCGTCCCGCCCGGAGGTCTCCGGGATGCCGGAGTGCGGCTCGTCGCTCATCGTGCGCCCTCCCCTGCGGGCCCGCCGTGACGGTCGGACTCCGCGCGGCGGCCCGTCGCAGTCAGGGACGCGGCGTCGCGGCGGAGGGTTGCGTGCCGTTTCTCCCCGGTGGCATCACCGTGGTCCGCGTGGTCGCCCCGTGGGTCCATCAGATCTGCCTCCTGCCGGTCAGCCGGGACACGTGGCGGGTGTCCAGACCGGAGAGGCCGCGGACGGCGACGTACGCCTTCTCCCGGCCGGGCAGGGAGACCCTGCCGCGCAGGACGGCCTCGGGGTCGCGCTCGATGCGGTCCAGCAGGCGGCGGTAGATGCCGGCCATGGCGGCGACGCAGGCGCCGCTGCGCCGGTCGAGCAGGGGCAGCAGCCGGTAGCCCTCGGCGAACAGGGCGCGGGCGCGCCGCACCTCGAAGTGCACGAGGCCGGCGAAGTCGGAGCCCTCCGGCGGTGTCGGCCCGTCGAAGCCGGCCGAGCAGCCGAACTTGGCGAGGTCGTCGGCGGGCAGGTAGGTGCGCCCGCCGGCGGCGTCCTCGCGGACGTCCCGGAGGATGTTGGTGAGCTGGAGGGCGAGGCCGAGGGTGTCGGCGTACTCCGGGGCCCGTTCGGCGCCGCGCGCTCCCGGTCCGGTGCCGAAGACGCCGAGGGAGAGCCGTCCGATGGCGCCCGCCACACAGCGGCAGTACGTCTTCAGGTCGTCCCAGGTCTCGTAGGTCTCGCCGCGGACGTCCATCAGGACGCCGTCGATCAGCTCGTCCAGGCCGCCCAGCGGGATCGGGAAGGTCCTGGCTGCGTGCGCGAGGGCGACCGCGACGGGGTCGGTGTCGTCCTCCTCGACCTCGCCCGCGCGGACCCGGGTGAGCAGCGCCCGGGTGTCCTCCAGCCGGGCGCTCTTGACCTCGCCGTCCAGGGCGCCGTCGCCGATGTCGTCGACGCGGCGCGAGAACGCGTACAGCGCCGACATGGCGCGGCGCTTCGCGGTGGGCAGCAGCCGGATGCCGTAGGCGAAGTTGCGCGCCTGCTGTCCGGTGACGGTCTCGCAGTAGCCGTAGGCGGCGAGTACCGGTGCGGACACGGGTGGCGGAGAGTCCACGGTCGGGATCACCCCTCTCCTCGCAGGGTCGTGCCCACCTCGCGCAGCAGCCGGAGCTTGCCGGGCTTGGGCGGGCCGGGAAGAACGTCGTGGTGGGCGGCGGAGATCGCGTGGAGCGCCGCCCTTCCTCCCGCCACGAAGCCCGCGAGCAGCAGTCTCAGTCTTCCGTGGACGCTGCCCACGAGGGGGGCGCCTTCGTCCAGGAGGTCGCGGGCGCGCTGGGCCTCGAAGGCGACCAGGGCGCGCACCGAGGCCCCCGCGGTCGGCGCGGCGAGGTCCGCCTCCTGGACGTGGAAACGCTTCATGTCCGTGGCGGGGAGGTAGACACGGTCGCGGCCGAGGTCCTCGGCCACGTCCTGGAGGTGCTCGACGATCTGGAGCGCGGTGCAGACCGCGTCGGAGCGGCGCACGCGCTCGGGGGTCGTGGTGCCGGTGACGGCGAGGACCAGCCGGCCCACGGGATTGGCGGACAGCTCGCAGTAGGCCAGCAGGTCGTCGTAGGTCTCGTACCGGGTGACGATCTGGTCCTGGCGGTTGGCGGCGATCAGGCCGAGGAAGGGCTCGGGGGTGAGCGAGCGGCGGCGCACGGTCGGCTGGAGGCGGCGCAGCAGGGGGTGGCGGGGCGTGCCGTCGAAGACGCGCCGCAGGTCGGCCTCGAAGGCGTCGAGGAGGACCAGCCGGTCCTCGGTCTCGGCGGCCGGCACGCCGAGCAGGCGGGCGTCGGCGCCGCCGGGCGCGAGGTCGCCGTCACCGATGTCGTCGACGAGGCGGGCGAAGCCGTACACGGCGACCAGGTCTTCGCGCCAGTCCCGGGGCAGGAAGAAGGGTGCCACGGGGAAGTTCTCGTCCGCGGCCTTGGCGAGGGTGGAGCGCTCCGTGTCCGCGACGTCCGGCGCCGTCATCGCCGGCTGCCCGGGGCAGGGACGGCACATGCTGCGTGGAGCAGGGGAGTTTCCGTAGCCATCGCCGTCACATCTCCCGTTCTACACCGACAACCCGACACCCACTATTTCGGACACGCCGCCCGGCCGCCCGCGCGGCGTCGGCGCTCGAGGGTGTCGCGCATTATCGCCCCACTTGCCGCGTTTCGGGACCGGTACAGCTTACGTTGTACAACGCACCGGGGGCCGCGCGGGTGTCCCGGACATCACAACAACACACCGATCGGCGTCAAGATTCCTACGACCGGCGGGAGTTGACGCTTCCTTTGCAGACGCGGGGCGCCACCGGAAGGTTCCGGCGGCGCCCCGGTGGCACCGGTTCACTTCCCGGTGAACTTCTCGTACTCCCTGAGGACCTCTTCGGTCGGTCCGTCCATGCGCAGTTCGCCGCGTTCCAGCCACAGCACGCGGTCGCAGGTGTCGCGGATCGACTTGTTGCTGTGGCTGACCAGGAACACCGTCCCGGCCTGCCGGCGCAGCTCGCGGATCCGCTCCTCGGAGCGCTTGCGGAACTTCGCGTCGCCGGTGGCCAGCGCCTCGTCGATCATGAGGACGTCGTGGTCCTTGGCGGCGGCGATGGAGAACCGCAGGCGGGCCTGCATGCCGGAGGAGTAGGTGCGCATGGGCAGGGTGACGAAGTCGCCCTTCTCGTTGATGCCGGAGAAGTCGACGATCTCCTGGTAGCGCTCCTTGATCTGCTCCCGGGACATGCCCATGGCGAGTCCGCCGAGGACGATGTTGCGCTCACCGGTGAGGTCGTTCATCAGGGCGGCGTTGACACCGAGCAGGGAGGGCTGGCCGTCGGTGTAGACCTTGCCGCTCTCCGGCGGCAGCAGGCCGGCGATGGCGCGCAGCAGGGTGGACTTGCCGGATCCGTTGGAGCCGATCAGGCCGATCGCCTCGCCCCGGTGGGCGACGAACGAGACGCCGCGCACCGCGTGCACCTTGCGCACGCCCCGGTCCTCGCTGCGCCTGACGATGCGGCTGAGGGCGGCGGTGGCGCTGCCCTTGCCCGTCCGGGCGCCGTTGACGCGGTAGACGATGTGCACGTCGTCGGCGATGACGGTGGGGACCCGGGTGCCCGGCGGCTGGTCAGCCACGGCCGTACCTCTCCTCCGCCTGCCAGAAGTAGACGAAGCCGCCGATCGCGAACAGCGCGGCCCAGCCGCCGGCGACCGCCCACACGTGCTGGGGCAGGTTCTCGGCGCCGTACTCGTCGATGAGGGCGAAGCGCATCAGGTCCATGTAGATGGCCGCCGGGTTCCACTGGAGGACGTTCGCCACCCACTGCGGCTTCTCGGCGAGGAAGACGGGGATGGAGAACATGACGCCGGAGGCGTACATCCAGGTCCGCATCACGAACGGCATCAGCTGCGCCAGGTCCGGGGTCTTCGCGCCGGCCCGCGCGAAGATCAGGGCCAGACCGGTGTTGAAGCAGAACTGGAGCACCAGCACCGGGACGATCAGGGCCCAGGAGGCGTCCGGGTAGCTGCCGAAGCCGATCACCACCAGGAACAGCACGATCATCGAGTACAGCAGCTGCTGGAGCTGCTGGAGCGCGAAGGAGATCGGCAGCGAGGCGCGCGGGAAGTGCAGGGCGCGGACCAGGCCGAGGTTGCCGGAGATCGCGCGGACACCGCTCATCACCGAGGACTGGGTGAAGGTGAAGACGAACACGCCCGTGACGAGGAACGGGATGTAGACGTCCTTCGGCATGCCCTTGCTGGCATTCAGGATCACGCCGAAGATCATGAAGTACACGGCGGCGTTCAGCAGCGGGGTGGCCACCTGCCACAGCTGCCCCAGCTTGGCCTGGCTGTACTGAGCCGTCAGCTTCGCCTGCGAGAAGGCCAGGATGAAGTGGCGGCGCCCCCAGAGCTGGCGGACGTACTCCCGCAGCGGGGGCCGGGCACCGCTCACGGCCAACCCGTACTTGGCGGCCAGCCGCGCCGCCGTGAGGCCCTCGTCGGGCGACGGCGGCGCGCTCACCACGACTGCGCCGTCATGCGTTGTCTCACTCACCAGTAGGAAACTTTCGTCTTCGGGATGCGCGGCCTGAACCGGGCCGGCACGTGCCGGGGGGCCGCGGAACGGCCCGGGGCCCTCGGGGACGAGCTTGTCAGATGACGGGAGGCCGGCCCAGTCGGGTCAGCCGCCACACCGTACGCCACTTCATGGGCCTGCGCGGCCCGCACGATGTGGTCCACCCTTCCCGGAAACCACCGAACCACGCCTTCAGGGCCGGGCGCGAGGGGCGGCGCAGGAGAGTGAGCAGCAGCCACACGCCGAGATAGACCGGGACGAGGGGCGCGGGAAGGTTGCGCCGGGCCAGCCAGACCCGGTTGCGGGCGACCATGCGGTGGTAGACGGCGTGCCGCGAGGGCGCTGTCGTCGGGTGGTGCAGCACCATGTCGGACCGGTAGTCGATCATCCAGCCCGCGTCGAGGGCCCGCCAGGCCAGGTCGGTCTCCTCGTGGGCGTAGAAGAACGCGTCCGGGAGGGCGCCGACCTCGGCGAGGACCTGGGTGCGCACCGCGTTGGCGCCGCCGAGGAAGGTGGTGACGCGGGAGGAGCGCATCGGGTCGGAGGCGCGCAGCCGGGGCACGTGGCGGCGCTGGGTGACGCCGGTCTCCGGATCGGCGATGCGGAAGCTGATGATGCCGAGCCCGGGGTCCTCCTCGAAGGCCCGGCGGCACAGCTCGGCGGTGTCGTGGTGTGCGAGGAGGCCGTCGTCGTCGAGGAAGAGCAGCACGTCGACGTCGCGGCCGCTCGGACCGAACGCCTCGATGCCCACGTTGCGGCCGCCGGGGATGCCGAGGTTCTCCGGCAGCTCGATCGTGCGGACGCCGGCGGGGACGTCCGGGACGGGCGAGCCGTTGCCGACGACGACCACCTCGACCCGTTCGCCGTCCTGCTTGGCGATCGAGTCGATCAGGGCGCGCAGCTCGTCGGGGCGGTTGCCCATGGTGATGATCACCGCGCCGACCTTCACCGGGGCGCTCACCGCAGCCTGCTCGACGCGAGGATGGACACCAGGTGCAGCACGGTCTGGAGCAGCGCGATGCCCGCGAGGACGGCGACCCCGAGCCGGGTGAAGAAGAGATCGCCGCGCGCCTGGTCCACGACCGCCAGGACCAGGATGAGCAGGGAGGCCTCGATGCCCAGGATCAGGCGGTGGAACTTCAGCATGGCGGCGGCCCTGCGGGCCAGCGCCATGCCGGAGGAGCGCATCTCCGAGGCCGCCTCCTGCACCGGCGGTTTCCCGGCCTGGTGGCGGGCGACGCCGACGAGGTCGGTCTCCGCCTTGATCAGGATCGCGCCGAGCGCGGCGAGCGTGCCGAGGAAGGCCCACAGCCAGTCGATGCGCCCGGTGCCCCACGGGTCGGCGGCGCGCAGGCCGAAGCCGACGAGCACGGCGGCGTCGGTCAGGTAGGCGCCGACCCGGTCCAGGTAGACGCCGCCGAGCGAGTACTGCTTCTTCCAGCGGGCGATCTCGCCGTCGACGCAGTCCAGCAGCAGGTACATCTGGACGCAGACCACGCCGAGCACCGCGCCCGTGATCCCCGGCACCAGCAGGGCCGGGGCCGCGAGCACGCCGAAGACGGTCATCAGGTACGTGAGCTGGTTGGGCGTGACCCTGGTGTTCACCAGATAGCGGTCGACCCGCAGGGACACCTCACGCATGTAGAGGCGTCCCATCCAGTGCTCACCGCTGCGCCGGTCCTTCACCCCCGCGGGGTGGACGACCGGTCTGAGTTCAGCTACTGATGGCCTTGACATAGTCGGCGTAGGTGTCCTTGATCTGTTCGGTCTTGAGGTCGAGGTGTTCGAGGATCGTGTAGCGGCCGGGGCGGGTCTGCGGGGCGTACTCCACGACCTTGACGAACTCTTCCGTCGTGAAGCCGATCTCGTCGGGCAGCACCGGCAGTCCGTGCCGGCGCAGCACCTCGGCCATGTACGCCGACTCCTCGTGGGCTCCGCGCAGGTACATCGCGAAGGCCGCGCCCAGTCCGCACTGCTCGCCGTGGGCGGCGGCACGTCTGGGGTACAGCAGGTCGAAGGCGTGGTTGATCTCGTGGCAGGCCCCGGACGACGGGCGGGAGTCGCCGGACACCGACATCGCGATGCCGCTGAGGACGAGCGCCTCGGCGAGCACCTGGAGGAAGCCGGTGTCGCCGACGCCGCCCGGGTGCCGCAGGACCGCCTCGCCGGCCTGCCGCGCGATGGCGGCGGCCAGTCCGTCGATCTTCTCGCCCTTGACGCGGTGGGCCAGCTCCCAGTCCGCGATCGCGGAGATGTTGGAGACGGCGTCGCCGATGCCGGCCCGCACGTAGCGGACCGGCGCGTCCCGGATGACGTCCAGGTCGATCACGACGGCGATCGGGTTCGGCACTCCGTAGGAGCCGCGGCCCGCGTCGTTGTCGAGGGTGGCGACCGGGGAGCACAGTCCGTCGTGCGCGAGGTTCGTCGGTACGGCGACCAGCGGCAGGCCCACCCGTGCCGCGGCGAACTTGGCACAGTCGATGATCTTGCCGCCGCCCAGGCCGACGACGGCGTCGTAGTGGCCGGCCTTTATGTCACCGGCGAGCCGCACGGCGTCGTCGAGGGTGCCGCCGTCCACCTCGTACCAGGTGGCGCCGGACAGGGCGGGGGTGAGGCGCTCGCGCAGCCGGGCGCCCGAGCCGCCGCTGACGGCGACGGCGAGCTTGCCCGAGTGCGAGATGCGCTCGTCGGCGAGGACCCCGACGAGGTCGTCGAGGGCACCCGGACGGATGTCGACGACGACCGGCGAGGGGATCAGCCGGGTCAGTAGTGGCACGCGATCTCCCGTCCACGGGCGAGATCGTCGTGGTTGTCGATCTCGACCCACTTGACGTCGCCGATCGGCGCCACGTCGATGCGGAAGCCGCGGTTGACCAGCTCCTGGTAGCCGTGCTCGTAGAACTGCTGGGGGTCCTTCTCCCAGACGGTCTTCAGCGCGTCGGCCAGGTCGGGGGCGGCGTCGCCCTCGATGAGGGTGACGCCGATGTACTCGCCGGTGGCCTCGGCGGGGTCCATGAGCTTGGTGATCCTCGTCATGCCCTTGGCGGGGTCGACGACGACCTTCATCTCCTCGTCGGCGAGGGACTTCACGGTGTCGAGCGCGAGGATGATCCGCTTGCCGTCGCCGCGGGCGGCGAGCAGGGTCTTCTCGACGGAGACCGGGTGCACGGTGTCGCCGTTGGCGAGGATCACACCGTCCTTGAGGGCGTCACGTCCGCACCACAGGGAGTAGGCGTTGTTCCACTCCTCGGCCTTGTCGTTGTCGATCAGGGTGAGCTTCAGGCCGTACTTCGCCTCCAGGGCCGCCTTGCGCTCGTACACGGCTTCCTTGCGGTAGCCGACGATGACCGCGACCTCGGTCAGACCGATCTCGGCGAAGTTGCCGAGGGTCAGGTCCAGCACCGTGGGCTCGCCCTCTATGCCCGCGGGCCCCACCGGCACCAGCGCCTTGGGAAGGCTGTCGGTGTAGGGGCGCAGACGCCGTCCGGCGCCGGCCGCCAGCACGAGGCCGATCATGCGGGTTCTCCTTCATCGTGTACGGACGGGGCGCCTGCCCGGTGGGCGGCGACCCAGAAGTGGATGCTCTCGGCGAGCACCACGAGGGCGACGGCCACGGCGAGGACCGTGAGCGCGACCGTGAACTGCCCGGCGGTGAGCACCGCGGCGAGCACGGCCACGAGCAGCGTCCGCCCCTCCTGTCCCCCGACGACGCGCACCAGCCAGGCCGGCGGCGCTCCGGCGTTGCCGCGGATGCGGTACACCGTGTCGTAGTGATGGTAGGCGACGGCGGCAACCAGCCCGAAAGCGGCAGGTAGCGCTCCGTTCACGTCGGCCTTCGCCGCGAGGAGCAGCACCGTGCCGTACTCGGCGGCGCGGAAGAGAGGGGGGACGAGCCAGTCGAGGGCGCCCTTGAGGGGGTGGGCGACGGCCTCGGCGGACAGCAGGGCGTAGGCACCGGCCATCAGCACGACCCACCAGCTCGGTCCCCACAGCCAGGCACCGAGGGTGACGACGACAGCGCCGACGGCGGCGCTCAGGGGCGCCGTGGGTCGGGGCTTGCCGGGCAGGAAGCGGACGAGCAGGCCGGTCAGCGGGCCGCTGTCCGCGAGGTCGGCCAGGGCCTGCGCGGCCCGGTCGGTACGGCTGGCCCTGCGGGTCAGCGAGCGCAGGACGCGGCCCGCGGTCGTGTACGTCGCGGCCAGGGCGCAGCCGACGAGCAGGACGGAGAGGGTGACGCGCGGGGTGGTGGCCGCGGTCAGGACGGCGATCATGGCCCATCGTTCGCCGATGGGCAGCACTATCATCCGGCGCGCCCAGACCGTCCAGCCGACGCTGTCCAGCTTGCCGGAGAGGGCGGCGGTGGGGCTGGTGTTGGCGGTGGCGTCGTGATTGGCCTCGTTGAAGGAGAAGTCCACGACGTGCCGGCAGGTCTGCAGCACCATCGCGCCGAGGGCCAGCGCCCAGACGTCGTCGCCCCCGCGGGCCGCCCCGAGGGCGAGGCCCGCGTAGTAGGCGTACTCCTTGGCCCGGTCGAAGGTGGCGTCCAGCCAGGCCCCGAGGGTGGAGTACTGGAGCGAGTAGCGGGCGAGCTGGCCGTCGGTGCAGTCCAGGACGAAGGAGAAGAGGAGCAGCAACGCGGCGGCGACGTAGCCGGCGCGGGTGCCGGTGGCCGCGCAGCCCGCCGCGATCAGCGCGGTGACCAGCGAGGCGGTGGTGACCTGGTTCGGGGTGAGGCCCCGGCGGGCGCACCAGCGGGCGAGGTAGCGCGAGTAGGGGCTGATGCAGAACGTCGTGAAGAAGCCGTCGCGGGCCTTCACGGCCGACTTCAGGCGTACGGCCTCGTCGTCGACGGCGCCGACGGCCTGCCGCGCCTCGTTGCGGGCCTGCGGGTCGGCGGGGACGGCGGCGACCAGGCTGCCCAGCTCGGGCCGGTGGACCTCGCTGCCGTCGGCGTCGAGGGCGGTGACGATGCGGTCGGCGAGGCTGTCTGCGTCCCCTGCGTTCCCCACGCTCGGCTTCGCTCGCGCGGGGGCACCCCCATCCGCGGTGCCGCCGCTCGCGGAGTTCTCGCGGGCCATCGCGCGGGTCAGGGCCTGGCGGCCGGCCGGCTGGGCGGTGACGGCGCCGGGGACCGCGGCGAGCGGGAAGCGGGGGTCGGTCAGACCGAGGCGCAGCGCGTGCTGATGGCCCACGAAGCGGGTGTCGACGACGGCGACCCGCTGGTCCGCCGGGACGGCGGCGAGAAGCGTCTCCGTGTCGGCGGCGTCGGCGGCGGTCCGGACGTCGAAGCCGAGGGACCGCAGGTCGGCCTCGATCGACGAACCGGGGACCGGCTGACCGGTGAGGATGGCGGTCGGCAACCGAACTCACTCCCTGGGTCCGGCGCGTACGCGCCGGTCTTCTGCATGGTGGGCTCTGCATGGCGGGCGCCCCTGTACGGCACCGGTGACGGCACCGGGCGCGCGGCATTCGGCAGAGGTTATCGGATGCCGGGAAGGCCACGTTCACCGGCCGTTCAGGTCGGATCCACGCGGCCCGGACCGGCCTTCGCCGAGATCATCATGGGCGATCGGCGGCCCCGCCCACAAACCGCGCTCCCCCACGGCAGACATCCGGGACATTGCGCACGGACCCGGGGCCTCGGCATAGGGTGGGCGGCCATGACGTGGCTGATCACCGGCGGGGCCGGATACATAGGGGCACATGTGGCGCGGGCCATGACCGGCGCCGGCGAACGCGTCGTCGTGCTGGACGACCTGTCGGCCGGCGTCCCCGCGCGGCTCCCGGCGGACGTGCCCCTCGTCACGGGTTCGGCGCTCGACGCCGGCCTGCTCGAGCGGGTCCTGGCCGAGCACGCGGTGACCGGGGTGGTGCACCTGGCGGCACGCAAGCAGGTCGCCGAGTCGGTGGCGGAGCCCACGCGCTACTACCGGGAGAACGTCGGGGGCCTGGCCACCCTGCTGGAGGCGGCCGCCGGGGCCGGTGTCCGGCGGTTCCTGTTCTCCTCGTCCGCGGCCGTCTACGGCAACCCGGACGTGGACCTCATCACGGAGGACACCCCCTGTGCCCCGGTCAACCCGTACGGCGAGACCAAGCTCGCCGGGGAGTGGCTGGTGCGGGCGGCGGGCGAGGCGCACGGCATGGCGACGACGTGCCTGCGCTACTTCAACGTGGCCGGGGCGGCCGAGCCCGAACTGGCCGACACGGGTGTCTTCAACATCGTCCCGATGGTCTTCGACCGGCTCACCCGCGGCGAGGCCCCGCGCATCTTCGGCGACGACTACCCGACCCCGGACGGCACCTGCGTACGGGACTACATCCACGTCGCCGACCTGGCCGAGGCACATCTCGCGGCGGCCCGCCGGCTCGGCGCGCCGGACGCGGGCGGCGATCTGACGGTGAACATCGGCCGCGGCGAGGGGGTCTCGGTGCGCGAGCTGGTCACCCTGATCGGCGAGGTCACCGGCGACACCCGGCCGGCCGTGGTCGAGGGGCGCCGCCCCGGGGACGCGCCGCGCGCGGTGGCCTCGGCCGCGCTGGCCGCCCGGGAGCTGGGCTGGACCGCCTCGCGCGGGATGCGCGAGATGGTCGGGTCGGCCTGGCGGGGCTGGCGGCTGCGCCGGGCGGCCGAGCTGCCGGAGGGCGCCTGACCTGGACTTCGTTTCCGCAGGTCAGGGCAGATGACAACGGTGTTCAGTGCCGCGTTGCCGGATACCCCCCGCCCGTAGTTCACTGGGTTCCCGGGCCGATCACAGGAGGCTGTTTCCCATGGGGGCTGGGCACGACCACGGGCACGGTCACACACACGTGCCGGCCACGGGTACGGCCGCGGCGGCGTACCGCGGCCGGCTGCGTGGCGCGCTGGCGATCACGCTCACCGTCATGGTGGTGGAGATCGTCGGCGGTGTGGTCGCCGACTCCCTCGCCCTGATCGCCGACGCGGCGCACATGGCGACCGACGCGCTCGGGCTGGGCATGGCGCTGCTCGCGATCCACTTCGCGGGCCGCCCGCCGACCGGGAACCGCACCTTCGGGTACGCCCGCGCCGAGATCCTGGCCGCCCTCGCCAACTGTCTGCTGCTGCTCGGCGTGGGCGGGTACGTCGTGTACGAGGCCGTCCAACGGTTCCTCACGCCGGCCCCCACCGAGGGCGGACTGATGATCGTGTTCGGCGGGATCGGCCTGGTCGCCAACATGATCTCGCTGACGCTGCTGATGCGCGGGCAGGCCGACAGCCTCAATGTGCGGGGCGCGTTCCTGGAGGTGGCGGCGGACGCGCTGGGCTCGGTCGCGGTGCTGCTGTCGGCGGTGGTGATCCTGACGACGGGCTGGCAGGCCGCCGACCCGGTCGCCTCGCTCGTCATCGGCCTGATGATCGTGCCGCGGACCGTGAAGCTGCTGCGCGAGACGCTGGACGTGCTGCTGGAGGCGGCCCCGAAGGGCGTCGACATGGCCGAGGTGCGCACCCACATGCTGGCCCTGGACGGGGTGGAGGACGTGCACGACCTGCACGCCTGGACGATCACCTCGGGGATGCCGGTGCTGTCGGCGCACGTGGTGGTGCGCTCGGACGTGCTGGACGCGATCGGCCACGAGAAGATGCTGCACGAGCTCCAGGGCTGCCTGGGCGACCACTTCGACGTGGCGCACTGCACCTTCCAGCTGGAGCCGCGCGGCCACGCGCAGCACGAGGCCCGGCTCTGCCACTGAGGGCCCGGGCGGCTCGGCGTTCGCACATCCGTTCCGGACGGTTCCGCGCGCGCGGCGCCGGGCAAGATCACCCACCGGGCCCCGTTTCCGGCGCCGAAGCGGCGACGGCCGCGGTCACGCCGTGCGGCAGGACATGCGGGCGTTCGCGGGGAAGTGCCGGGAGCGCTGTGTGCGTACGGCAGACTGGGGGCGCGAGGACCGATGTTAAGGATGGGTATGCCGATCACACCTGCCACCGCGACGACCGGCTCGTCGAACGGCACCGCGGACGCGATTTTGCTGGAACTGGTCGATGAGGACGGCGTGACCATCGGCACCGCGGAGAAGCTCGCGGCCCATCAGGCGCCGGGGCGGCTGCACCGGGCGTTCTCGGTGTTCCTCTTCGACGAGCGGGGCCGGCTGCTGCTCCAGCAGCGGGCGCTGGGCAAGTACCACTCCCCCGGTGTCTGGTCCAACACGTGCTGCGGTCACCCCTACCCGGGTGAGGCGCCGTTCGCGGCGGCCGCGCGGCGCACGTTCGAGGAGCTGGGGGTGTCCCCCTCGCTGATGGCGGAGGCGGGCACGGTCCGCTACAACCACCCGGACCCGGCGTCGGGCCTGGTGGAGCAGGAGTACAACCACCTGTTCGTGGGGATGGTGCAGTCCGCGCTGCGGCCGGACCCGGAGGAGGTCGGCGACACGGTCTTCGTGACGCCCGCCGAGCTGGCGGAGCGGCACGCGAAGGACGTGTTCTCCTCCTGGTTCATGACCGTGCTGGACGCGGCCAGGCCGGCGGTGCGGGAGCTGACGGGTCCCTCGGCCGGCTGGTGAGCTAGCGGTTTCCCGCGGGTGTGAGCGGCAGGGCGGCCCAGATCACCTTGCCGCCGCTCGTGGTGTGTTCGACGTCGCACACCCCGCCCGCCTCCCGGGTGATCTCCCGCACCAGCAGCAGTCCCCGGCCGCCCGTCCGGCCGTGGTCGGCCTCCAGGGCGGTCGGGCGGTAGGGGTGGCTGTCCTCCACGGACACCCGCACCCACTCGGCCCCGACGGCCACCTCCACCGCGAGGACCGGCGACAGCAGCGCCGCGTGCCGTACGGCGTTGGTCACCAGCTCGGAGACGATCAGCAGCAGGCCCTGGACCAGGTCGTCCGGGGCCGGCACCCCCTGCCGGTGCAGCAGGTCCCGCACGGCGTGTCTCGCCTGCGGGACCGAGGCGTCCACAGCGGACGCGGTGAACCGCCAGACACCCTCGTACGGCAGCGGTTGCGGTTGCGGCACTCTGCCGGCCGGGGGGTCCTCCGTCGTTCCGGGAGGCGCCCCCGCCTCGCCCTCCGGGCGTGGGCCGGGCCCGCACCCCTGGTTCTCCATCGTCCGGTCGCCGTCCTTGCGCTCGATTGTCACCACACGTCGAGTGTTGGTAACGCGGCGCTTCCCCCCGGATGCCTGAACAGAAGTCAGCCGATATAGAGCGTTCTCGACCGCCCCGGCCCCCTTCTGCCGGAAAACCGACCGCTTTTGTTGTGCCCACGTCGCCTTCGCTCACTCTTCGGGTTGTACGGGTTCGGCGGGGCGCCCGGCCGGTGCGTCCCCGGCGCCGGTCCCGCCGACCGTGGGTTCGGAGACCATGCCCACGATGCGCCGGCCGCCGAAGCCGGTGGCGAGCAGGCCGAGGCCGTCGAAGAGCAGGGCGAGGGAGAAGAAGCAGCCGATGACGTACTGGCTGCTGCTCGGCCAGTCGATCAGCACCAGGACGCCCAGCAGCAGGTCGAAGGCGCCCAGCAGGAGCGTCCAGCCGAACTGCGGGCCCCGTACGACCATGCTGCCGACCAGCCGGAAGAGGCCGCCGGTCAGGAACAGCAGGGCGGCGAACATGGTGAGCGCGGCGGCGGCCTCGTCGGGCTTGCGGATGATCACGACACCGGCGGCGATGTTCAGGGCGGCCACGATCACGCCGAGCCAGAAGAAGTTGGTGCCCCGGGCCTGGGTCGCGTGCAGCAGGCCGACGGCGCCGCCGATCAGGAGCAGCCAGCCGAACAGGAGCATCGACGTCAGGGTGGCGACACCGGTGTAGACGAGCCCGACGAGCCCGGCCACCACCAGGATCACCCCGAGCACGGTGAGCCGGCCGAACTCCCTGCGAAGTCTGGCCGCCTCGCCCCGGGGCCGGGTGGACGTGTCCATGGGCGCCTCCTCGTATCGCTCCCCCTTCAGTCACCTTTGCCCTCGATGCCGCGACGCTCACCCCACCGGGCTCGATCGGGTGCGCGGCCGCACGGTTAGCATCCGGGCCATGGAGCCCGAACTGCTGCACGGTGTCACCGACGCCGTCGCCACCGTCGTCCTGCACCATCCGGCCAAGCGCAACGCCATGACGGCCGCGATGTGGCGGGCGCTGCCGCCGCTGCTGGCGAAGCTGGCCGCCGATCCCGGAGTGGGGGCGCTGGTGCTGACCGGTGCGGGCGGCACGTTCTGCGCGGGGGCCGACATCTCCACGCTCCAGGGCTCGCCGGACGAGGCCCAGGCGCTGGCCGTGCGGGCCGAGGAGGCCCTCGCCGCCTTCCCCAAGCCGACGCTGGCCGCCGTGAAGGGGCACTGCGTGGGCGGGGGCGCGCAGCTGGCGGCCGCCTGCGACCTGCGGTTCGCCGAGGAGGGCGCGCTGTTCGGGGTGACGCCGGCCAGGCTCGGGATCGTCTACCCCTCCTCCGCCACCCGGCGGCTGGTGACGCTGGTGGGGCCGGCCGCCGCCAAGTACCTGCTGTTCTCCGGCGAGTTGATCGACGCGGCGCGGGCGCTGCGCACGGGCCTGGTCGACGAGGTGCTGCCGGCCGGCGAACTCGACGGCAGGGTGGAGGAGTTCACGCGCGTGCTGGTGTCCCGTTCGCGGCTGACGCAGGTCGCGGCGAAGGAGTTCGCCGACGGCCGCACGGACCGCGACGCCCACTGGGCGGCGCAGGCGCGCGGCAGCGGCGACACCGCGGAGGGGGTCGCCGCCTTCCTGGAGCGCAGGGAGCCGCGCTTCACCTGGACTACGTCAGGATGAACCGGCTCGTGGCGCGGAACTCCTCGACGAGGCGGGCCGGCGCCTTGTGCGGTGATCCGGCGTCGTAGGGCGGCCGCGGGTCGTACTCGGTGAGCAGCTGGACGGCCTGGGCGTGTTCGTCGCCGGCGATCCGGCCGAGCAGGGTGAGGCCCATGTCGATGCCCGCGGAGACGCCGGCCGCGGTGACGTACTTTCCGTCGGTGACGACCCGCTCCCCGGTCGGTTCGGCGCCGTACCGCCGCAGCTGCTCCAGGGCGAGCCAGTGCGAGGTGGCCCGGCGGCCTTCGAGGAGTCCGGCGGCGGCGAGGAGCAGGGAGCCGGTGCACACCGAGGTCGTCCAGGTGCTGGTGGCGTCGGCGGCGCGCAGCCAGTCCAGCAGCAGAGGGTTGTCCATCTGCGGGGTCTGGCCGGGGCCTCCGGGCACGACGACGATGTCGGGGTGCGGCACCTCGGCGAGGGTCCGGTCGGCGGTGAGGGCGAGGTTGCCGGTTTCGTTGCGCACGGGACCGGTCCGCTCGGCGACGAAGACGGTCTGCGCGTCGGGGAGGCGGCCGAGGGTCTCATAGGGGCCGACGGCGTCCAGGGCGGTGAAGCGGTCGAAGAGGACGATGGCGATCTGCATGCGCTGCCTTCCGGAAGGGGCCGGTGGACGTTCAGGGGGCGGGGGCAGGAGCCGGGTCAGGGGCAGGGTCCGCGGCGGGGACAGGAGCGGGATCGGGGGCGGCGGGGCGGAAGCGGCGGCGGTACTCGGCCGGGGGGACGGCTAGCGCCTTGACGAAGGCCCGCCGCATGGCCTCGGGGGTGCCGTAGCCGCTGGCGCGGGAGACTTCCTCGACGCCCTCGCCGGTGTCCTCCAGCAGCCTGCGGGCGTGCTCGAGGCGGACCCGG
Source organism: Streptomyces sp. NPDC051051 (assembly GCF_040682975.1). NCBI lineage: Bacteria > Bacillati > Actinomycetota > Actinomycetes > Kitasatosporales > Streptomycetaceae > Streptomyces > Streptomyces sp. NPDC051051. Next base: position 98,644 of record NZ_JBFBCB010000023.1, on the reverse strand, counting down.
TCGACGTAGCGGCCCGGGGTCGTGCCGGTCTCCGCGCGGAAGGCGCGGGCGAAGTGGCGGGGCGACAGCGCGGCACGGGCGGCCAGCGACTCGACGGCCAGGTCGGCGTCCGGGTGCTCGGTGATCCACTGCTGGACCTCGCGCAGCGGCTCGCGGCGGGCGGTCTGCGCGGCGAGCTGGGCGCTGAACTGGGCCTGGTTGCCGGGCCTGCGCAGGAAGACGACCAGGTGGCGGGCGACGTCGAGCGCCACCTCCCGGCCGAGGTCCTCCTCGACCAGGGCGAGGGCGAGGTCGATGCCCGCGGTGACGCCGGCCGAGGTGGAGACCTGCCCGTCGCGCACGTAGACGGGGCGGGGGTCGACCTCGACCGCCGGGTGGTCACGGGCGAGAGTGGCGCAGTAGGCCCAGTGGGTGGTGGCGCGGCGGCCGTCCAGCAGGCCCGCGCGGGCGAGCAGGATCGCGCCGGTGCACACGGAGACCAGCCGCGCGGCGCGCGGGCCGTGCTCGCGCAGCCAGTGGGTCAGCCGCGGGTCGGGCCGGCGGGTGCCCTGCCCGCCCGGCACGAGGAGCGTGTGCGGTTCGGGCGCGTCGGCGAGGGCCGTGTCGGGCACCAGGGTCAGGCCGCTGGAGGTGCGCACGGCACCGCCGTCCAGGGACGCGGTCCGGACCCGGTAGGTGCCCGGAGCGTGCCGGTCGGCCCCCGCGAAGACCTCCACGGGGCCGGTGACGTCGAGGCTCTGGACGTCGTCGAAGAGGGCGACGAGGACGGTTCGCTGGGCCATGCGGTCGATTCTTCGCGGGCTGCGCGACGGCCGCAACGACGAGTTCCCCACCTTTCCTGCCACGGGGCGGCCGGTCGCCGTCCGCGGACCGCCGAGCGGAGGATCACGGACGAAAAGGGACGAACCCCCTGGTCGCGAGGACGGCGGCAGCCGGACACACATGATCGGCCGCGGTCGAGGTAGACGGAGGGTCCGGCCGCGACGGCCGGGAGACGACAGGGTCCGGCCATGGCGGCCGGGGACGAGAGGAGACTTCCGTGTTCCGTGCGATCGCAGATGTACTGCGGCAGATCGGTGGGGCGATCGCCACGGTGGTGACGCTGCCCTTCCGGGCCGTGGCCCGGCTGTTCGGCGGGGCCTCCTCGAGCACGCGGCACGGCCGGGCCTGAGACCCGCCCGGACACGCCCCGATCCCCGGGTGTCGGCGCCGCCTGCCACAATTGCCGCGCAACCCCAGTGGAGAAGGCGGTACGGGATCGTGACGACACCCGGGTCCATCGAAGTAGGGTCCATCGAAGGCAGGATCGCCGAGGAACTCGGCGTACGGGAGCGGCAGGTGAAGTCCGCCGTGGAGCTGCTCGACGGCGGCTCCACGGTGCCTTTCATCGCCCGCTACCGCAAGGAAGCGACCGAGATGCTCGACGACGCGCAGCTGCGCACGATCGAGGAGCGGCTGCGTTACCTGCGGGAGCTGGAGGAGCGCCGGACGGCGATCCTGGAGTCCGTGCGCGAGCAGGGCAGGCTCAGCGACGAGCTGGAGGCGCGGATCCGGGGCGCCGAGACCAAGGCGCGGCTCGAGGACATCTACCTGCCGTTCAAGCCGAAGCGGCGGACGAAGGCGCAGATCGCGCGGGAGGCGGGCCTGGTGCCGCTCGCCGACGGGCTGCTCGGCGACCCGTCCGTGGAGCCGCTCGCCGCGGCGGCCGCCTTCGTCGACGCCGACAAGGGCGTCGCCGATCCGCAGGCCGCCCTGGACGGCGCCCGGGCGATCCTCACCGAGCGGTTCTCGGAGGACGCCGACCTGATCGGCGAGCTGCGCGAGCGCATGTGGGTGCGGGGCCGGCTCGCCGCAAAAGTGCGGGAGGGCAAGGAGGAGGCGGGCGCCAAGTTCGCCGACTACTTCGACTTCACGGAGCCGTTCACCGAGCTGCCCTCGCACCGCGTCCTGGCGATGCTGCGCGGGGAGAAGGAGGAGGTCCTCGACCTCGTCCTGGAGCCCGAGGAGCCGACGGACGGGCCGTCGTCGTACGAGGGGATCGTGGCGCACCGGTTCGGCATCGCCGACCGGGGGCGGCCGGGCGACAAGTGGCTGAAGGACACGGTCCGCTGGGCCTGGCGCACCCGCCTCCTGGTGCACCTCGGCATCGACCTGCGGCTCAGGCTGCGCACGGCCGCCGAGGACGAGGCGGTGAACGTCTTCGCGGCGAACCTGCGCGACCTGCTGCTCGCCGCCCCGGCGGGCACGCGCGCGACGCTCGGCCTGGACCCCGGTTTCCGTACGGGCGTGAAGGTGGCCGTCGTCGACGCGACCGGCAAGGTGGTGGCCACCGACGTCGTCCACCCGCACGTCCCGGCCAACAGGTGGGACGAGGCGATCGCCAAGCTCGCGCGGCTGGCGAAGGAGCACGCGGTCGAGCTGATCGCGATCGGCAACGGCACCGCGTCCCGCGAGACCGACAAGCTCGCCGGGGAACTCATCGTGAAGCACCCGGAGTTGAAGCTCACCAAGGTGATGGTGTCCGAGGCCGGGGCCTCCGTGTACTCGGCGTCCGCGTTCGCCTCGCAGGAGCTGCCCGACATGGACGTGTCGCTGCGCGGCGCGGTCTCGATCGCGCGTCGGCTCCAGGACCCGCTCGCCGAGCTGGTGAAGATCGACCCGAAGTCGATCGGTGTCGGGCAGTACCAGCACGACCTGTCCGAGGTGAAGCTGTCGCGTTCGCTGGACGCGGTGGTGGAGGACTGCGTGAACGGCGTCGGCGTCGACGTCAACACCGCCTCGGCCCCGCTGCTCGCCCGCGTCTCGGGCATCACCTCCGGGCTCGCCGAGAACATCGTGGCGCACCGGGACTCCAACGGGCCGTTCACGTCCCGGCAGTCGCTGAAGAAGGTGCCCCGGCTCGGCCCGAAGGCGTACGAGCAGTGTGCGGGCTTCCTGCGGATCCGCGGCGGCGACGACCCGCTGGACGCCTCCAGCGTGCACCCCGAGGCCTACCCGGTGGTGCGGCGGATGGTGAAGACGTCCGGTCAGGAGGTGGCCTCGCTGGTGGGCAACACGGCGGTGCTGCGTTCGCTGCGGCCGGCCGACTTCGTGGACGAGACGTTCGGTCTGCCGACCGTGACCGACATCCTCAAGGAGCTGGAGAAGCCGGGGCGCGACCCCCGGCCTGCGTTCAGGACGGCCTCGTTCAAGGAGGGCGTGGAGAAGATCTCCGACCTGGAGTCCGGGATGGTCCTGGAGGGCGTGGTCACGAACGTGGCGGCCTTCGGGGCGTTCATCGACATCGGCGTCCACCAGGACGGACTGGCGCACGTCTCCGCGTTGTCCAGGACGTTCGTCAAGGACCCGCGGGACGTGGTCAAGCCCGGTGACATCGTCAAGGTGAAGGTCCTGGACGTCGACATCCCGCGCAAGCGGATCTCCCTGACGCTCCGGCTGGACGACGAGACGGCCCCGAAGGGCGATCCGTCGGGCGAGGGCCGGCCGCAGCGAGGCGGTCGTCCGCCGCAGCAGCGCCGGCAGGGCGGGCAGCGGCAGCAGGGCGGGCAGCGCGGCGGGAGCGGGCGGGCCGACGGCTCGCGTCAGGCGCCGCCGCCGGCCAACAGCGCGATGGCGGACGCCCTGCGCCGGGCGGGCCTGACCGACGGCCCGAAGGGCAAGCGGTAGGACGCGTGCACCGGGCCCGGCCCTCCGCGCTGCGCGGGGCCGGGTCCGGCGGCGGGAAGGTGACGACAGGCCCTAGCGTTCCGTCACCTTGCCGTCGACGACCTCCAGGCGCCGGGTCACGTGGACCGCGTCCAGCATGCGGCGGTCGTGGGTGACCAGCAGGAGGGTGCCCCGGTAGGCGTCGAGGGCCGACTCCAGTTGCTCGATGGCCGGGAGGTCGAGGTGGTTGGTGGGTTCGTCGAGGACGAGGAGGTTCACCCCCGCGCCCTGGAGGAGCGCGAGCGCCGCGCGGGTGCGTTCACCCGGTGACAGGGTGGCTGCCGGGCGCAGCACGTGCTCCGCCTTCAGGCCGAACTTGGCCAGCAGCGTGCGCACTTCCGCCGGCTCGGTGTCGGGGACGGCCGCGCCGAACGCGTCCAGCAGCGCCTCGGGTCCGTGGAACAGCTTGCGGGCCTGGTCGACCTCGCCGACCAGGACGCCCGAGCCGAGGACGGCGTGGCCGGCGTCCAGCGGGACCCGGCCGAGGAGCGCGCCGAGCAGGGTCGACTTGCCCGCGCCGTTGGCGCCGGTCACCGCGACCCGGTCGGCCCAGTCGATCTGGAGGGTCACCGGGCCGAAGGCGAAGTCGCCGCGCCGCACCTCGGCGTCGCGCAGGGTCGCCACGACGGCGCCGGAGCGCGGGGCGGACGCGATCTCCATGCGCAGCTCCCACTCCTTGCGCGGCTCGTCGACCACCTCCAGGCGTTCGATCATGCGCTGGGTCTGGCGGGCCTTCGCGGCCTGCTTCTCGCTGGCCTCGCTGCGGAACTTGCGGCCGATCTTGTCGTTGTCGTTGGCCGCCTTGCGGCGGGCGTTCTTGACGCCCTTGTCCATCCAGGAGCGCTGGGTCTGCGCGCGGTCCTGGAGGGCGGCCTTCTTGTCGGCGAACTCCTCGTAGTCGTCGCGGGCGTGCCGGCGGGCCACCTCCCGCTCCTCCAGGTAGGCGTCGTAACCGCCGCCGTAGAGCCTGATCTGCTGCTGGGCGAGGTCGAGTTCAAGGACCTTGGTGACGGTCCGGGTGAGGAACTCGCGGTCGTGGCTGACGACGACGGTGCCGGCGCGCAGACCGGTCACGAAGCGCTCCAGGCGCTCCAGGCCGTCCAGGTCGAGGTCGTTGGTGGGCTCGTCGAGGAGGAAGACGTCGTAGCGGGACAGGAGCAGGGAGGCCAGGCCCGCGCGGGCCGCCTGGCCGCCGGACAGGGAGGTCATCGGCTGGTCCAGGTCGACGCCGAGGCCGAGGGAGTCGGCGATCTCCCCGGCGCGCTCGTCGAGGTCGGCGCCGCCGAGGTCGAGCCAGCGCTCCAGGCTGGTCGCGTACGCGTCGTCGGAGCCCGGCGCCCCCTCGACGAGGGCCTGGGTGGCCTCGTCCATGGTCCGCTGGGCCTCGGCGACGCCGGTGCGGCGGGCCAGGAACTCCCGCACGCTCTCGCCGGGGCGGCGCTCGGGCTCCTGGGGCAGGTGGCCGACGGTCGCGGTCGGCGGGGACAGGCGCAGCTCGCCCTGCTCGGGTGCGGTGAGCCCGGCGAGGAGCGTCAGCAGGGTGGACTTGCCCGCGCCGTTGGCTCCGACCAGCCCGATCACGTCACCGGGGGCGACGACGAGGTCGAGCCCGGAGAAGAGGGAGCGGTCGCCGTGGCCGGCGGCGAGGTTCTTGGCGACGAGGGTGGCAGTCATCAGACGGTAGATCCTAGTCGGCGTCCGGTGCCGGGATCGCACCGCACCGTCGCCGGTGGGCCGGCCGTCGGCTACCGTCCGGGCGTGGAGACTCAGCGCGGTGGCGAGGTGGTCGTGGTCGGGGGCGGGGTCGTCGGGCTGGCGACGGCGGTCGTCCTCGCCGAGCGGGGCCGGCGGGTCCGGGTGTGGACGCGGGACCCGGTGGAGCGGACCACCTCGGCGGTCGCGGGCGCGCTGTGGTGGCCGTACCACATCGAGCCGGTGGCGTCGGCGCGGACGTGGGCGCTGCGCTCGCTGGAGGTGTACGAGGAACTGGCGGAGCGGCCGGAGTCGACCGGGGTGCGCCTGGTCGACGGGGTGATGGGCGAGACCGACCTGGACGACGTCGAGGGCTGGGCCGTCGGCCGGCTGGCCGGGCTGCGCCGGGCGACGGCCGCGGAGTACCCCGGCGGCACCGCCGTCCGGGCCCGGCTGCCGCTGATCGACATGGCGGCGCACCTGCCCTGGCTGCGGGAGCGGCTGCGGCGGGCGGGCGGCACGGTCGAGGAACGCACGGTGCGGGATCTGGCGGAGGCCGACGCGCCGGTGGTGGTGAACTGCACCGGCCTGGGCGCGCGCGACCTGGTCGCGGACCCTTCGGTACGGCCCGTGCGCGGGCAGCTGGTCGTCGTGGCGAACCCGGGAGTGCGCACCTGGCTCGTCTCCACCGCGCCGGACGGCGAGATGGCCTACCTCTTCCCGCAGCCGGGGCGGCTGCTGCTGGGCGGCACGGCCGAGGACGGCGTGTGGTCCCTGGAGCCGGACCCGGCGGTGGCGGCGGCGATCGTGCGGCGGTGTGCGGCGCTGCGGCCGGAGGTGGCCGGGGCGCGGGTCCTGGAGCACCGGGTGGGGCTGCGGCCGGTCCGGCCGGCGGTGCGGCTGGAGCGGGAGGTGCTGCCGGACGGCCGGGTGGTGGTGCACCACTACGGGCACGGCGGTGCCGGGGTGACTGTGGCGTGGGGCTGTGCGGAGGAGGCGGCCGGGCTGGCCGCCCCCTCCTGAAGCCGCTCCCCCGGGATCCGTCGGGGCACGATCCGCCGGACAGCCCTACGGGACGCGGTGGGCGTGCCGCGGGACCGCGACGCCGTCCAGCGGCCCGGAGTGCGCGGCGGTCGCCGGTGTGCCGGCCGTGGCGGCCGCGAAGGCCCGGGCGCCGCCGACGAACGGGACGCGGGCGGTGGTGCGGGACAGGTCGAGGGTGAGGGTCGGGGTGTCGGCGGGCGGGTCGATGAGGTCCTTGTCGGTGCCGGCGACGATCAGCGCCAGGCGGTGGCCCGCCGGGACGACGTGGTCGGTGGCGGCCAGGTCGACGGTGATCTTGCAGGCCTTGCCCGGGGTGAGCGGGACGCCCCTGCCGGGGTCGGCGTGGGTGCCGAGGTCGGCCCAGCCGCGGCTGAGGACGGTGTGCTCGACGGCGGCGGTGTCGGCCCGTGTCTCCTTGAAGCAGGCGCTGTCGCCGGCGGTGCTCAGGCCCCAGCAGGTGCGGTCGGTGAGGGTGGTGACGCCCTCGCCGCTCGCCGCGTAGTCGCGGACGGTGTCGGGGCCGAGGTCGACGAGGACGGCGCTCAGGTGGGCCGTGGGTGTGGTGGGCGTGACGGTGACGGTGACGCGGGAGGAGCCGGCCAGGCGCAGGTCGCGGCTGAGGGGCACGGTGGCGAAGGCGGCCTTGGCGGGTGTCGGGGTGTCGACGGCGGCGGCCCAGTCGGTCTCGCTCAGGGCGGGGTCGTCGGTGAACGTCGCGGTGCCCCCGCCCTTGCGCAGGCCGAGGGTGCCGACGCCCGGCTGTTCACCGGCGGCGGGGCGCAGGGTGGCGGGCCGGGTGTCCTTCGGCGGCCAGGACTTCGAGGTCTCCCATCGGTCGGGGTGGCGTTCGACGTCGGCCACGGGTTCGCGGTCGATGCCGTTGTCGTAGCCGAGGAGTTCGTGGTCGAACCAGCGGTGCAGGGTGTCGACCCAGGCGGCGCGGCGGAAGTCGAAGGGGTCGACGTGACCGGTCTGGGAGAGCCAGATCTTGCGCTCCACGCCGTGTTCGGCGAGGGCGTCCCACCACTGGCCGACGTGCTTCATCCGGACGTTGAGGTCCTGGAGGCCGTGCACGAGGAAGACGCTGGCCTTGACCCTGCTCGCGTCGGGGACGTAGTCGCGCTCGCTCCACGGACCGGTCAGGTCGCCGGTGCGGGGCGCCCCGTCGACGAGTTCGCGCTGGACGGCGGCGCACCTGGCGCGGGCGTCGGGGCTGTCGACGTAGTTCGCGAGCCAGTCGGGGCCGGAGTCGTAGAGCGGGGCGCCCTGCTGGAAGTAGTAGTCGTACCAGGAGGAGATGGCGCTGATCGGGACGATGGTCTTCAGGCCCTTCACACCGGTGGCGGCGACGCCGTTGGCGATGGTGCCGTCCCAGCTCTTGCCGATCATGCCGGTGCGGCCGTCGGTCCAGCCCGCGGTGGCGGTGGTGGTGCCGGTGCGGGTCGTGTACGCCGTGGCGCGGCCGTTGAGCCAGTCGACGACGGCCTTCGCGGAGAGGACGTCGGAGCGGCCGCCGACGTCGACGCAGCCGTCGGAGCGGTTGGTGCCGGCGAGGTCGACGCCGACGAAGGCGTAGCCGCGGGGTACGAAGTAGTTGTCGTAGAACAGCGGCATCCGGTCGACGTTCCCCTGCGCGTCGTACGTCTTGCGCTGGCTCTCGTTGCCGCGGCCGCAGCAGGAGTAGTAGGGGCTGGCGTCCATGATGACGGGCACCTTGCGGCCCTGCCGGGCGGGTTCGCGGGGGCGCACGATGTCGACGGCGACCCGGTCGGTGCGGCCGTCGCCGTCGCCGTCGAGGCGGGTGTCCACCCAGACGGCCTCGCGGATCGCGTCGTCGTAGGAGTAGCGGGGCAGGCTCTCGCGCGGCGTGGCGTGGGCCGCTGCCGGGGTGAGGAGGGCCGCCGTCAGGGTGACGACGGCGGCGGTCGCGAACGGTCTCCAGATCGTGAAGCGCATGCGAGTCGGCATGCGCGGGACGGTACAGCGGTCAACTCCCTTGCAGAAGATGGCGATTGAGTGACGGCTGGGGCAGCGGCCGGTGCGGGCGGCTCAGCGGGCGGAGCTCTCCCGGTCCGCACCGGCGAGGAGTTCGTCGCGGCCGATGGCGGCCGCCTGGGTGGAGGGGACCGTGCAGGCGTACGCCCCCGCGACCGCGCCGTACCGGGCGCATCGGTGCGGGGGTTCGCCGGTGAGGCGGCCGTAGAGGAAGGCGGCGGCGAAGGCGTCACCGGCGCCGTTGCTGTCCACCACCGGGGCGGGGGGCGTCACCGGCGGTACGTGGGTCAGCTCGCCGTCGGTCAGCAGGTACGCGCCCTCGGCGCCGGCCGTGGCGACGACGACGTCGGCGCGGCCCCGTCCGGCGATGCGGCGCATGGTGCGCTCGGGGTCGGCCAGGGCGGTCGTGGAGAGGAAGACGACGTCGGCGGTGTGCGCGAACGACTCGTGGTAGGGGTTCTCGCCGTCCCAGTCGTGCAGGTCGGTGGAGAGGCTCACGCCGCTCTCCCGCAGGGCGGGCAGGGCGTGGGCGCAGGGTTGGGTGATGGACACGTGCGCGTGCCGGCTGGCGCCGGCGAGGGTCCGCAGGGTGTCGTCCGGGAACCGGTCGTCGGGGTGGGCGCGGCTGGTGTCGTACAGGGAGAGGCGCCTGCCGTCCGGGCCGACCAGGTTGACCGCGCGCTTGGTGCCGGCGGGCTGCGGGACCGCGGTGAGGGCGATGTCCCGGTCCTCGTGCAGGGCGCGCACCAGGTCGCCCTCGGGATCGTCGCCGAGGAAGTCCAGGTGGTGGGTGCGCAGGCCGAGGCTGCTCAGCCCCAGCGCGACGAAGTCGCCCGTCTGTCCCGCGCGGGTGCGGACCCCGCTGTCGATCATGTAGCTGTCGGCGTACGGGAGCGGCAGCTCCGGCACGTACACGATGGTGTCCACCCCCGCGCCGCCCAGCACGAGCACGTCGATGTTTCGGCTCACCTGCGTCCCTCCCCGTGGTCGTGGACCGTGACGGCGGTCCCCCGTGCCAGGAGCCGCCCGTGCGCGAGCGGCTCCACGCGGGACCGCTTGCCGCCGGCCGGACCGCAGCCTAGCGTTCCGCCGGGTGAGGGGGACCGGTGAGCGATCACCCCGTTCCGGGCCCGCGCACGAGGTGGTCTCCGCGGCGTACGCGCGGGTTTCACAGCACTGGTGTGACAGCGATACTGCTGCACATGACGATCGAGACCGAGGAGCCGGCCCTCACGGTCGACGAGCTGGCCGCTCGTGCGGGGGTCACCGTGCGGACGGTGCGGTTCTACAGCACCAAGGGGCTGCTGCCGCCGCCGGTGATCGGTCCGCGCCGGGTGGGACGCTACGGGCAGGAGCACCTCGCGCGCCTCGCGCTGATCGAGGAGCTGCAACGGCAGGGCCTGACGCTGGCGGCGATCGAGCGCTACCTGGACCGGCTGCCGCCCGGCCTCGACGCCCGCGACCTGGCCGTGCACCGGGCGGTGGTGGCGTCCTGGGCGCCGGACACCGTGGAGACGGTGTCGCGGGAGGAGCTCGAGCGGCGGGCGGGGCGGGCGCTGGACGACGAGGACGTGGCGCGGCTGACCGCCATGGGCGTGCTGGGCGAGCGGGCCGGCGACGGCGCGTACCGCGTCGACGCCGGGCTGCTCAGGCTGGGCGTCCGTCTCCTCGACGTACCGCTGTCGCAGGAGGCGATCCTCGCGGCCCGCACCGTCCTGGTGGACCACGCGCGGGCGGCGGCCCACGAACTGTCGCGGCTGCTCCGCGAGGACGTGGCGGAGCGGGACGCGCGGGCGGTGCGGTCGCTGTCGGCGCACATGCAGCCGCTGGTCGTGCAGGCGCTGCTGACGGCCTTCCAGCGGTCGCTGACCGAGGAGGTGCGGGAGTGGCTCGGGGAGCCGCCGGAGACCGACGGCTCCCCGTGAGGTGCGGCTCCCCGTGACGGGCGGACCGCTCAGCGGGCGTCGGTGAAGGTCTCGCCCTTCTCCGCCTTGGCCACCAGCAGCGCGGGCGGGGTGAAGCGGTCGCCGTAGCGCTCGGCGAGTTCACGCGCGCGGGCCACGAAGCCGGGCAGGCCGCCGTCGTAGCCGTTGATGTACTGCAGGACGCCGCCGGTCCAGCCGGGGAAGCCGATGCCGAACAGGGAGCCGATGTTGGCGTCGGCGACGGACGTCAGGACGCCCTCCTCCAGGAGCCTGACGGTGTCGAGGGCCTCGGAGAAGAGCATGCGTTCCTGCATGTCCTCGAAAGGCACGGTCTCGGAGGGGACCCGCGCGTCGTCGCGGATGAAGTGCTCGCGCAGGCCCGGCCACAGTCCGGCCCGCCTGCCCTCCTCGTCGTAGTCGTAGAAGCCGGCGCCGCCGCTGCGGCCGGTGCGGCCGAACTCGTCGACCATGCGGTCGATGACGGCCTCGGCGGGGTGGCCGGGCCAGGTGCCGCCGGCCTCCTCGACGGCCCGCTTCGACTCGCCCCGGATCTTTCGCGGCAGGGTGAGGGTCAGTTCGTCCATGAGGGACAGGACCTTGGCCGGGTAGCCGGCCTGGGCGGCCGCCTGCTCCACGGACGCGGGCTCGATGCCCTCGCCGACCATGGCGACGCCCTCGTTGATGAAGTGGCCGATGACCCGTGAGGTGAAGAAGCCGCGCGAGTCGTTGACGACGATCGGCGTCTTATTGATCTGCCGAACCAGGTCGAAGGCGCGGGCGAGGGCCTCGTCGCCGGTGCGTTCGCCCTTGATGATCTCGACGAGCGGCATCTTGTCGACGGGCGAGAAGAAGTGCAGTCCGACGAAGTCGCTCTGCCGCTCGACGCCCTCGGCGAGGACGGTGATGGGCAGGGTGGAGGTGTTGGAGCAGAGCAGGGCGTCCGGCTCGACGACGTGCTGGATCTCCTGGAACACCTTGTGCTTGAGCGAGGTGTCCTCGAAGACGGCCTCGATGACGGCGTCGCAGCCGGCCAGGTCCTGCGGGTCCGCGGTGGGTGTGATGCGGGCGAGCAGGGCGTCGGCCTTCTCCTGGCTGGTGCGGCCGCGGGAGACGGCCTTGGCGCAGAGCTTCTCGGAGTACGCCTTGCCCTTGAGGGCCGCTTCGAGGGAGACGTCCTTGAGGACGACGTCGATGCCCGCGCGGGCGCACGCGTAGGCGATGCCGGCGCCCATCATCCCGGCGCCGAGGACGGCCGCCCTGCGGACCTGGCGGGGCTCGACGCCCCGGGGCCGGCTGACCCCGGAGTTGACGGCCTGGAGGTCGAAGAAGAACGCCTGGATCATGTTCTTCGACGTCTGCCCGGCGGCCAGTTCCACGAAGTAGCGGGCCTCGATGACCTGTGCGGTCTCGAAGTCGACCTGGGCGCCCTCGACGGCGGCGGCGAGGATGTTGCGCGGCGCCGGGTAGGGGGCGCCGCCGGTCTGCTTGCGCAGGGTGGCGGGGAAGGCGGGCAGGTTCGCCGCGAACTTGGGGTGGGCGGGGGTGCCGCCGGGGATGCGGTAGCCGGGCCGGTCCCAGGGCTGCTGCGACTCGGGGTGGGCGTCGATGAAGGCGCGGGCCTTGTCGAGCATCTCCTCGTGGGTGTCGGCGACCTCGTGGACCAGGCCGTTCTCCAGGGCGCGCCGCGGGCTGTACTGGGTGCCCTGGAGGAGGACCTTGAGGAGGGCGTCCGCGATGCCGAGCAGGCGGACCGTGCGGACGACGCCGCCGCCGCCGGGGAGCAGTCCGAGGGTGACCTCGGGGCAGCCGATCTTCGAGCCGGGCGCGTCGAGGGCGACGCGGTGGTGGCAGGCGAGGGCGAGTTCGTAACCGCCGCCCAGGGCCGCGCCGTTGAGGGCGGCGACGACGGGCTTGCCGAGGGTCTCGATGCGGCGCAGGTTGCGCTTGATCTCCAGGCCGCCGTCGAACAGTTCCTGGGCGGTGTCGGGGGTCACGCGGATCAGGTCGCGCAGGTCGCCGCCTGCGAAGAAGGTCTTCTTCGCGGAGGTGATGATGACGCCCCGGACGGTGTCCTTCTCGGCCTCCAGACGGTCGGCGACCTGCGCGAGCGAGGCGCGGAACGCCTGGTTCATGGTGTTGGCGGACTGGTCGGGGTCGTCGAGGACGAGGGTGACGAGGCCGGTGCGGTCCTGTTCCCAGCGGATGGTGGTGCTCTGTGTCATGACAGGGTCTCCGTAGCAGTCTCTTGGTTCCGCCGGGGTGGTCAGACGCGTTCGACGATCGTGGCGATGCCCATGCCGCCGCCCACGCAGAGGGTGGCGAGGCCGTAGCGCTTGTCCTGGCGTTCCAGTTCGTCGACGAGCGTGCCGAGGATCATGGCGCCGGTGGCGCCGAGGGGGTGGCCGAGGGCGATCGCGCCGCCGTTGACGTTGACCTTGTCCAGGGACAGGCCCATGTCCCGCGCGAAGCGCAGGACGACCGCGGCGAAGGCCTCGTTGATCTCGACGAGGTCGATGTCGTCGATGGTCAGGCCGGCCCTGGCGAGGGCCTTGCGGGTGGCGGGCGCGGGCCCGGTGAGCATGATGGTGGGCTCGGAGCCGGAGACCGCGGCGGAGACGATCCGCGCGCGCGGGGTGAGGCCGTTGCGCTCGCCGGCCTCCTTGGAGCCGACCGCGACGAGCGAGGCGCCGTCGACGATGCCGGAGGAGTTGCCCGCGTGGTGGACGTGGTCGATCTTCTCCACCCAGTGGTACTTCTGCAGTGCCACGGCGTCGAAGCCGCCCAGTTCGCCGATGTCGGCGAAGGAGGGCTTCAGCCTGGCGAGGGAGTCGGCGGTGGTGCCGGGGCGCGGGTGCTCGTCGTGGTCGAGGACGACGAGGCCGCTGCGGTCCTTCACCGGCACGAGCGAGCGGTCGAAGCGGCCCTCCTTGACGGCGGTGGCCGCCCGCTCCTGGGAGAGCGCGGCGTACTCGTCGACGTCCCGGCGGGAGAAGCCCTCGATGGTGGCGATGAGGTCGGCGCCGATGCCCTGCGGCACGAAGTTCACGGCGAGGTTGGTCATCGGGTCGTTGAACCAGGCGCCGCCATCGGAGGCCATCGGCACCCGGGACATCGACTCCACGCCGCCCGCGAGGACGAGGTCCTCCCAGCCGGAACGGACCTTCATGGCGGCCAGGTTGACGGCTTCGAGACCGGAGGCGCAGAAGCGGTTCTCCTGCACGCCCGCCACGGTGTCGGGCAGTCCGGCGGCGATGGCGGCGATCCGCGCGATGTCGGAGCCCTGGTCGCCGACCGGTCCGACGACGCCCAGCACGATGTCGTCGATCGCGGCCGGGTCCAGGTCCGGGAAGCGCCCGCGCAGCTCGTGGATGAGCCCGACGACGAGGTCGATGGGCTTCGTGCCGTGCAGGGCCCCGTCGGCCTTGCCGCGACCGCGCGGGGTGCGGATCGCGTCGTAGACGTACGCTTCGGTGCTCACGGGGAGGCCTTTCGGTGAGGGTCGGGGTGCGGGGTGTCTCGGGGGTCGGTGAGCCGGGGCACGTCCCAGTCGCGGGCCACGGCGGCGGTGTCGGCCCCGGGCCGCGCGGGCCCGCCGCGCACGGCCGTCGGGGTGGCGGAGAAGCGCGGGGCGGGAGCGGGCTGGGTGAGGCCGCCGTGGTCGGTGAAGGTGCCGCGGGCGGCCAGGTGCGGGTGGTGCGGGGCCTCGCGCAGCGACAGCACGGGCGCCACGCACGCGTCGGTGTCCGCGAAGACGGCCGTCCACTCCGCGCGGGTGCGGGAGGCGAAGCCGGCCGCGACGGCCTCGCGCAGCTCGCCCCAGCGGGTCCAGTCCGTGCGGGCGTCGGCGAAGTCCTCGAGGCCCAGGAGCCGGACGAACTCGTCGTAGAACCGCGGTTCCAGCGCGCCGACGGCCATGTGGCCGCCGTCGGCGGTCTCGTAGGTGCCGTAGTAGGGGCAGCCGCCGTCGAGGAGGTTGGCGGCGCGGCGGTCCTGCCAGCTGCCGGCGGAGAGCATGCCGTGGATCATGGCGGAGAGGTGGGCGGTGCCGTCGACGACGGCGGCGTCGACGACCTGTCCGGTGCCGGTGGCGCGGGCGTGGTGCAGCGCGGCGAGGACGCCGACGACGAGGTAGAGGGAGCCGCCGGCGTAGTCGCCGAGGAGGTTGGCGGGGGCGGGCGGGGGCGTGCCGGGGGTGCCGATCATGCCGAGGGTGCCGGTGAGGGCGATGTAGGTGATGTCGTGGCCGGCGCGCCGGGCGAGGGGGCCGTCCTGGCCCCAGCCGGTCATCCGGCCGTAGACCAGCCGGGGGTTGCGGGCGTGGCAGGCCTCGGGGCCGACGCCGAGGCGCTCGGCGACGCCGGGACGGTTGCCCTCGATGAGGACGTCGGCGCGGGCGGCGAGGTCGAGCACGCGCGCGGGGCCGTCCGGCGCCTTGAGGTCCACGAGCACCGAGCGCTTGTTGCGGTTGGTGACGTCGTGGTCCGGGTCGATGCCGAGGGAGGGGCCGCCGGGGCGGTCCACGCGGACGACGTCGGCGCCGAGGTCGGCCAGCAGCATGGCCGCGAAGGGACCGGGCCCGATGCCGGCCAGCTCGACCACGCGCACCCCGGCGAGCGGGCCGGGCCCCGCTGTGTCTGCCGTCGTCGTCATCCGGCTCCCTCGCTGTGACACAACCGATGTAACACCAGTGATGCTAAGAACGTGTTCCAGCGGACACAAGACGTGCGAGCAAGCGCTTGGCCAGTTCGCGGGAGCCGAGGTGGGTTCTCGGCCCCGGGGTCGGCGGGTCCCGCCGTCCTCACGCTAGCCTCAGCCGGCGACAGCGGCACGGGCTGCGACCAAGGAGTGTCATGAGCAGGCTGAAAACGACGGACCGTCCCTACGACATCGTGCTCTTCGGGGCCACCGGCTTCGTCGGGACGCTCACCGCGGAGTACCTGGCCGCCCACGCCCCCGAGGACCTGCGCTGGGCGATCGCCGGCCGCGACGAGGAGAGGCTGCGGCGGCTGCGCGACCGGCTGCCGGGCGGCGCGGAGCCCGGTGTGCTGCGGGCGGACGTGTCCGATCCGGCCTCGCTGCGCGCGCTCGCCGACCACGCGCGCGTGGTCGCCACGACCGTCGGCCCCTACGTGACGTACGGCGAGGAGCTGGTGGCCGCCTGCGCGGACGCCGGCACCGACTACCTCGACCTCACCGGCGAGCCGGAGTTCGTGGACCTGACGTACGTGCGGCACGACACCCGCGCGCGGGAGACGGGCGCCCGGCTGGTGCACGCGTGCGGGTTCGACTCGGTCCCGCACGACCTGGGCGCGTACTTCACCGTCCGGCAGCTGCCGGAGGGCGTGCCCCTGACGGTGGACGGCTATGTCAGCGTCGACGCCGCCTTCTCGGGCGGGACGTTCGCCTCCGCGCTCGGTCAGTTCGCCCGCGGCCGGCAGCTGGCGGCCGCGGCCCGCGAACGGCACCGGCACGAGCCGCGGCTGATGGGCCGCCGGGCCACGGCACCGCTGGGGACGCCCCGGTTCGCGCCGGAGGTCGGCGCCTGGGCGCTGCCCCTGCCGACGATCGACCCGCAGATCGTGCGCCGGTCGGCGAGGGCCCTGGAGCGCTACGGCCCCGACTTCCGCTACCGCCACTACGCGGCCGTACGGCGGCTGCCCGTCGCGCTGGGCGGGACCGCGGCCGTCGGCGCGCTGTTCGCCGCCGCCCAGGTGCCGCCCGCCCGGCGGTGGCTGTCGGACCGGCTGAAGCCGGGGGCGGGCCCGAGCGCCGAGAAGCGGGCGCGCAGCTGGTTCTCCGTCCGGTTCGTGGGCGAGGGCGGCGGCCGGCGGGTGTGCACGGAGGTCTCCGGCGGGGATCCCGGCTACGACGAGACGGCGAAGATGTTCGCCGAGGCCGCGCTGGCCCTGGCCCTCGACGACCTTCCGGAGACGGCCGGGCAGGTCACGACGGCGGTGGCGATGGGCGACGCGCTGACCGAGCGGCTGCGCGCGGCGGGCATCCGCTTCCGGGTGGCGTCGAGCCGCTGACGGCGGGCCGGTCCCCGGCCTTCCGGTACTGCTCCCGGGCCGTCCGGTCCGGGGCCTTCCGGTCCGAGGTCGTCCGACGGGTCGTGCCCTAGACCGGCCACTCCACCAGCGTGTAGATCATCCCGACGATCCAGCCGAGTCCGGCCAGGACGGCGAGGACCAGCGCGGCGTTCACGGCGCGCTCGACGGGCCGGTCGGGGTCGGCGAGGGGCTTCGGGGCTCGGTGCGTCGTCATATGGTCAGACTGCCCGGAGTCCGCCGGACCTCACATCCGTACGGGTACTCAGTTCGGCGCGCTCGGGCCCCGGGTACCCCAGCAGCCCTGGCGCCCCCGGTCACCGCGCCCCGGAGCCGGGCGACGGGTCGCCGGGGTACGCCGCGAGGCCGGTCAGCGGCGGGTGGTCGCCTCCCGGAGCGCCCTGCGGCACAGCGCGTCCGCCCGCCGGGTCGACTCCGGCAGGCGGAACTCCGGTGTCAGGGCCAGGACGTGGGCGCAGGCGTTGTCCAGGCTCACCCGGTGGCCGACCGAGACGAAGACCGGCTTGACGCCCGCGCGCGTGCGCAGGGCCCGGCCCACCTCCTCGTCACCGGCCAGCAGCGGCGCGGCGGATCCGCGCGCGGCGGCCGGATCGGCGTAAGAGAAGGCGAACGGGTTCTTGGCGACGCCGATCGTGGGCAGGCCGGTGAGGACGCCGAGATGGCTGGCGAGGCCGAAGCGGCGCGGGTGGGCGAGGCCGTAGCCGTCGCAGACGACCAGGCCGGGCTCGCGGGACAGGGCGTCCAGGGCGGCGAGCACGGTGGGGATCTCGCGGAAGGCGAGCAGGCCGGGGACGTAGGAGAAGGAGATCCGCCCCACGGCGGTGGCCTCGGCGACCACGTCGAGGCTCGCCGCGTCCAGCACGACGGCCGCCGCCGCGACGACGTCCCGCTCGTCGTCGTAGGCGACGTCGACGCCGGTCACCCGCCCGGTGCCGGGCGGCGGCCCCGCCTCGCCGAGCACCACCCGGGCCCGCAGCTCGTCCTGGACGGCGCGGGCCTCCTCCTCGGTCGCGGGCCAGCCCGCCGGAACGCTTACGGTCGTCATGGTGGGGACGAGCCTACGCGGGCTCCCCCGGACGGCGTAGGCTCGCGATCATGTTCGTACTGGAACTGACCTACACGGCACCCCTGGACGCCGTGGACGCCGTCCTGCCGGACCACGTGGCCTGGCTCGACGAGCAGTACACGCGCGGGGTGTTCCTGGCGTCCGGGCGCAAGAACCCCCGCGACGGCGGGGTGATCCTCGCCGTCGCGGAGGACCGCGCCACGATCGAGGGGATCGCCGCGGGCGACCCCTTCGTCCTGGCCGGTGTGTGCGCGTACCGCGTCACGGAGTTCGCGGCGACCAAGACGGCTCCCGAGCTGGAGCGTCACCGGGAGACGCCGGGCTGACCGCGTCGGCCGCGTCCTCAGTCCTTGCCCAGGGCGCGCTGCAACTGGCTCTTGTTCATGTCCGAACGGCCGTGGACGCCACGGCGCTTGGCCTCCTCGTACAGCTGGTCGTAGGTGGGACCCCCGGAGCCCTTGCCGGACCGCTGACCGCCCCGCTCGCCGGACGACTTGTCCTGCGTGGAGGTGCGGCTCGCGGTCTTCGACTCGCCGGACCGGGCACGCTCCTTGTTCACCGTGCGGGCGGCGATCTCCTCCGCCCGGCCGGCGCTCTCCCCCCGTTCCCGCGCGCTCTCCTTGATGTGCTCGTACTGGCGCTCCCGCTTGGGGCTGGAACCGCGTGGCATGTGCGCTCACTCCTCTCGTGTCCGCACCACCCGGGTACCCCGCGAACCGCTCACCTCTCCAGGCGTGCCACCCGCCCCTGTTCACCGGCGGCCCAGCAGCCGTGGTCCGGGGCGCAGTCGACGGTGTCGTACGAGCCGGTGTCGAGGGTGCGCCAGGTGCGGCCGGCGTCGGTGGTCAGGTCGGTGCCGGTGGGGCCGACCGCGAGGGCGGCGGTGCGGCTGTGCGGCAGCCAGGCGACGCCGGAGCGGTAGGCGGGCGGGGGCGTGCCGGCGGGCCGCCAGGTCCGGCCCGCGTCGCCGGTCGTGGCGGCGGCCGACGGGGAGGGCTGGTCGGCGCGGTGGTCGCCGCCGACCGCGAGGCCGTGACCGCGGTCGCGGAAGGCGAGCGCGAACACCCCGCGCGCGGGGTCGCCCGCCGGGATCGGGGCGTCGGTGACCGTCCAGGTCCGCCCCCGGTCCGCGGAGTGCAGCACGCGCGCGCGTGCGGCGCCGCCGGTGGCCAGCCACACGTCCCGGGGACCGGCCGAGACCAGGCACTGACCGCTCGCCGCGAAGCCCGCCTCGCCCGGCAGGGCGGGCGGCATTCCCGCGTCCGGCAGCACCGTCCAGGAGCGGCCGCCGTCGCTGGTCGACAGGATGCGGAACCTGCCGTCCACCGGGTCGCTCATCGCGAGGCCGTGGCGGCGGTCGAAGAAGGTCAGGCAGTCGTAGAAGGCCCGTGCGTCGGTGTTGCGGAAGGACTCCGTCCAGGTCGTCCCGCCGTCGGCGGTGCGATAGACACGGGAGGCCTCGCCCTCGCCGATGGCCAGCACCACGGCGTGCCGCGCGTCGAAGGCCTCCACGTCCCTGAACTGGAGGTCGGCGGCGCCGGGCGGGGAGACGTTCCGCCAGCTCGCGCCGCCGTCGGTGGTGCGCAGGACGGTGCCCCGCGTGCCCGCCAGCCAGGCGGTGTCCCGGTCGACCGCGGCCAGCCCGCGGAAGCGGACGGTCGGGGCTCCGGTGTCCTTGGGCGCCCACGCGGGCGCGTGGCCGGCCCGCCCGGTGGCGTGCGCCTGCGCGGGTACGGCCGTCAGCACGGCCAGCACCGCCGCGCAGGCCGCTCCCACCGCCGCCGTCCGCCCCGCGCGCCTCGCCGGTGCCGTGCGTGCCGTACGGATCGTGCGTCGCGTCTTCCCCGAGGGCCTCATGGCGGGCGAAGCTAGTCCACCGTCCCGGTGGCGTCCAGATGCCCTCCCTCGCCTCACCGGTCCGCAGAGGCACGGCAGGAGAGGTGAGTCACTCGTGTGCATGAAAGGCGGTGACCGAGGTCACTCGGACTGCGTGTGCACGCATCGGCCGGTTCCGGCGTCTCTTCCAGTGTCCGGCCTCACCCACCCGGTAGTTCGCCCCGCCGTCACAAGGGAGCAAGGCGTTGTCCATCGTCATCGAGCAGCCCGTCGAGGCGCGCCTGGTCGCCGCCGCGCCGCGGATGCAGAGCATCCCCGCCACGCTGCACTACGACCGTCGTGACCCCTTCGCCGTCCGCATGACCTTCCCGGCCCCGGCCACGCTGGAGGGCGTGGACGTCTGCTGGACCTTCGCCCGCGACCTGCTCACCGCGGGTCTGCACGACGCCGAGGGCGACGGTGACGTGCGCGTGCGGCCGTACGGGTACGACCGGACGGTGCTGGAGTTCCACGCGCCGGAGGGCACGGCGATCGTGCACGTGCACTCGGCGGAGATCCGGCGCTTCCTCGAGGCCGCCGGCGAACTCGTGCCGGCCGGTCTGGAGCACCTGCAGCTCGATCTGGACCGCGACCTGGCGGAGCTGATGGGGGACGCCCTTTAATCCGTTGACAGTCCCTCCCGGCCCCTCCTACGGTCGGTCACGCATCTGTTGCCGCCGATAGGAGAAGGACGTTGCTCGTCTGAGGTCCTGAGACACCACGCCGCACACCCCACGGGTGTGGGCGTCGCGTGCGACCTCGGCGTTCGAGCCGTCCTTGCGGAGCAGGGCCTTCCCACGGGTTCCCGTGGCGTTCCTCACGGCCCCGCGCTCCCTCCGCTCCCGCGGTGGTCGCCGCCCTCCGGTGTCTCGACACGCGTCGTCCTGACCGCACACGCGACCGCGAGGCCCCCTTGTCACCTTCGATCACCTGCACCTCCCTCTCCTTCGCCTGGCCCGACGGCACCCCCGTCCTGGACGGGCTCGACGTCGCCTTCGGCCCCGGCCGGACCGGACTCGTCGGCGTCAACGGCGCCGGCAAGTCGACCCTGCTGAAGCTGATCG
Organism: Streptomyces sp. NPDC051051; assembly: GCF_040682975.1. Classification (NCBI taxonomy): domain Bacteria; kingdom Bacillati; phylum Actinomycetota; class Actinomycetes; order Kitasatosporales; family Streptomycetaceae; genus Streptomyces; species Streptomyces sp. NPDC051051. Next base: position 78,210 of record NZ_JBFBCB010000023.1, on the reverse strand, counting down.
CCGGCGAACTCACCCCCTCCGACGGCACCGTCCGCACGGCCGGCGAGATCGGCCACCTCCCGCAGAACGTCACGCTCGGCACCTCCCTCCGCGTCGACGAGGTCCTCGGCATCGCCGCCCGCCGGGCCGCGCTGCACGCCATCGAGGGCGGCGACGGGGCCGAGGAGCACTTCGAGACCCTCGGCGACGACTGGGACGTCGAGGAACGCGCCCTGGCCACCCTCGGCGAACTCGGACTCGGCCGCATCGGCCTGGACCGCACCGTCGGCGAGGTGTCCGGCGGCGAGTCCGTCCTGCTGCGGCTGGCCGCGCTGCTGCTGCGCCGGCCGGACGTCCTGCTGCTCGACGAACCGACCAACAACCTCGACCTGTACGCCCGGCGGCGGCTGTACGCGGCCGTCGCGGGCTGGCCGGGCGTGATGGTCGTCGTCAGCCACGACCGGGAGCTGCTCGAACTCGTCGACCAGATCGCCGACCTGCGCGCCGGGGAGGTGGCCTGGTACGGCGGCAACTTCTCGGCCTACGAGCAGGCGCTCGCCACCGAACAGGAGGCCGCCGAGCGCATGGTGCGCGCCGCGGAGTCCGACCTGCGCAAGCAGAAACGCGAACTGTCCGAGGCGCACATGAAACTGGCCCGGCGCAAGCGGTACGGCCAGAAGATGTGGGACCAGAAACGCGAGCCGAAGATCGTGATGGGGGCGCGCAAGCGGGCGGCGCAGGAGTCCGCCGGCAAGCACCGCATCCTGCACGAGGAGAAGCTCGCCGAGGCCAGGGAGCGGCTCGACGAGGCCGTCGAGGCGGTCCGCGACGACGACGAGATCCGCGTCGACCTGCCCCACACGGCCGTACCGCCGGGCCGTGAGGTGCTCACCCTGCTGGACCTGCGGCTCGCTTACGGCGCGCGCGTGGAGGGCGGTCTCGACCTGCGCGGGCCCGAGCGGGTGGCGCTGGTGGGGCGCAACGGCGCGGGCAAGACGACGCTGCTGCGCACGATCGCCGGGGAGCTGGACCCGGTGGCGGGCGAGGCGCGCGCGCACGTGCCGCTGCGTTTCCTGCCGCAGCGGCTGGACGTCCTCGACGACGGGCTGACGGTCGCCGAGAACGTGGCCCGCTTCGCGCCGGACGCCACCAACAACCGGATCCGGGCCCGGCTGGCCCGCTTCCTGTTCCGGGGCGCCCGCGCCGACCAGAGGGCGGCGACGCTGTCCGGCGGCGAACGGTTCCGGGCGACGCTCGCGGCGCTGATGCTGGCCGAGCCCGCGCCGCAGCTGCTGATGCTCGACGAGCCGACGAACAACCTCGACATGGCGAGCGTCCGGCAGCTCACCTCCGCCCTGGAGTCCTACGAGGGCGCGCTGATCGTGGCCGGCCACGACCTGCCGTTCCTGGAGTCGATCGGGATCACCCGCTGGCTGCTGCTCGACGGGGAACTGCGGGAGACCTCGGCACAGGAGCTGGCGGACCCGGCGTAGCGCGGCGGGTCTCAGGAGGGCCACGGCCAGGCGGTGGGGTTTTGCCGTGGTGGAGCGGCCCTGCATGATGGCTGACCGGCGCCCCGCACCCGGCGCCGGTCAGCCACCGCCGATTCGGAGATCTGGACGTGCCCAGCAAGAAGGCCCTCATCCGCCGCCCCGGCCCGCGTCTCGCCGAAGGTCTGGTGACGCACGTCGAGCGCGGGACGGTCGACGTGGACCTCGCACTGGAGCAGTGGGAGGCCTACGCCGAGGCCCTGCGGTCGACGGGCTGGGAGACCGTCGAGGTCGACCCCGCCGACGACTGCCCCGACGCCGTGTTCGTCGAGGACACGGTGGTGATGTACCGCAACGTCGCCCTGATCGCGCGGTCCGGAGCCGAGTCCCGGCGCGCGGAGACCGCCGGGGTCGAGGAGGCCGTGGCCCGGCTGGGCTGCTCGGTCAACTGGATCTGGGAGCCGGGCACGCTGGACGGCGGCGACGTCCTCAAGTGCGGCGACACGGTCTACGTGGGCCGGGGCGGCCGCACCAACGCGGCCGGCGTCCAGCAGGTGCGGGAAACCTTCGAACCGCTCGGGGCACGGGTCGTGGCCGTCCCCGTGAGCAAGGTGCTGCACCTGAAGTCGGCGGTCACCGCGCTGCCCGACGGCACGGTGATCGGCCACATCCCGAAGGTGGACCGACCGGCGCTGTTCCCGCGGTTCCTGTCGGTGCCCGAGGAGGCCGGCGCCCACGTGGTGCTGCTCGGCGGCCCGAAACTGCTCATCGCCGCGAGCGCGCCGAAGACGGCGGATCTGCTCTCCGACCTCGGGTACGAGCCCGTCGTGGTCGACATCGGCGAGTTCGAGAAGCTCGAGGGATGTGTGACGTGCCTCTCGGTGCGGATGCGGGACCTGTACGCCTGACCGGGTGATCTTGTCACCGGTTCGGCCCCGCGACCTGCGTGTCCCGGGGGCCCTTCGGGGTACCCGATAATCCCCTTGGGCGTCCGGTGAGACAGGTGCTGATCAGCAGCCTTTACCTGGAACTTAACCTACGGCTACGTAACCTACGGGTTCGTAGCCTACGATCCCGTAAGTTCTAGGTTCGGCACCGCCCGCCGGACGCAGTCCGCTTCACATCACGTCCCCCTGGAGTATCCGTGACGCTCACCTCCCCGCACCTCGGCAGCCCCTCCGCCGTCTGGACCGACGCCCGGCTGCTGTACGCCCTGGAGGAAGTGGTCGAGACGGAGCTGAACCGGCATCTGAAGGTCGCCAAGGACTGGATGCCGCACGAGTACGTGCCCTGGAGCGACGGCCGCAACTTCCCCGGCTTCTTCGAGGACGGCGAGGCCTGGGAGAAGGAGCAGTCGAAGGTCACCGAGATCGGCCGGATCGCGCTGGTCGTGAACCTGCTCACCGAGGACAACCTCCCCAGCTACCACCACGAGATCGCCTCGCTGTTCGGCCGTGACGGCGCCTGGGGCACCTGGGTGCACCGCTGGACGGCGGAGGAGGGCCGGCACGGCATCGTGATGCGCGACTACCTGCTCGCCTCGCGCGCGGTGGACCCGGACAAGCTGGAAGCGTTCCGGATGTCGCACATGAGCGAGGGCTTCGAGTCGGACAACCGTCACTCGATGCTGCACTCGGTGGCCTACGTCGCCTTCCAGGAGCTGGCGACCCGCATCTCGCACCGCAACACCGGCCACCAGTCCGGCGACCCGGTCTGCGACCGCATGCTGGCGCGCATCGCGACCGACGAGAACCTCCACATGGTCTTCTACCGCAACCTGCTGAAGGCCGCCTTCGAGCTGGCGCCCGACCTGACCATGCAGGCGGTGCGCGACGTGGTCGTCAACTTCCGCATGCCCGGCCACGGCATCCCCGGCTTCGAGCGGGCGGCGGCGCAGATGGCGATCGGCGAGGTCTACAACATGCGCATCCACCACGACGACGTGCTCCAGCCCGTCCTGCGCCACCTGAAGGTCCTGGAGCTGGACGGCCTCGGCCCGGAGGGCCTGAAGGCGCAGGAGGAACTCGGTCTGTTCATGGGCGGTCTGGACGCCGAGGCCCTGAAGTTCGACGAGAAGCTGGCAACACGCAAGGCCCGCATGGCCGCCCGCGCCGCGGGCTGACCCACCGCCACCGCGGCACCTCGTGAACGGCCCGCACCGGGAAGCACGTCCCCGGTGCGGGCCGTTCGCGGTCCGCGGCCTCCCGCCGCCACCGCGTCGGCGTCCGGTACCTCGGCGTCGGGTGCCCTCGGCGCCGCGGCCGCCCGTCGCGGGCGAAGGACGCGGCGACCTCGGCCCGCTCCCCTCGACCACACCCCCGCGATGCGGTCGTACGGATTCGCCGGCTCCCCGCCCCCGCCCGCTCAGCGCGAGGCACGGCGCAGGTGCAGGCGTTCCTTCTCGGACAGACCGCCCCACACACCGAAGCGTTCGTCGTGGGCGAGGGCGTAGTCGAGGCATGCGGACCGCATCTCGCACATGCCGCAGATGCGCTTGGCCTCCCGTACCGAGCTGCCCGGTTCCGGGAAGAAGAAGTCCGCCCCGGTCTGTGCGCACAGGGCCTGCCGCTGCCAGGCGAGGTCGGGGGAGGGAATCGTGTCGGTGTACATGGGCAGCATCGTGACGCGCGGCGAAAAACGTTCCATCAACGGCGGATATACGCGCTCCGGCAGGGCCCCGGCCGCACTGATGGTGCCCCCGGGGCACGCCGCGGCGCACGGCGGCGCGCCGGGCCCGTCGTCCCGGCTCCGGCAGCGGTTGTCGGTGGGCGGTGCGAGACTCGGCAGAGCACAGAGGCAGCGCACGCAAGCAGTGCGGAGAACGGGGCTTCCGAGGAGGAGGGCGAGGATGCTCACCACCCGTTTCGTCAACGGCGCTCCGAGCTGGCTCGACATCGGCACGTCCGACGTCGACCGCGCGGCCGCCTTCTACGGCGCCCTCTTCGGCTGGCGGTTCCGGTCGGCGGGGCCCGACGCCGGCGGCTACGGCTTCTTCCAGCTGGACGGGAGGACCGCGGCGGGCGGTGTGCAGACCGCTCCGGAGCAGGGCCCGCCGGCGTGGACGGTCTACTTCCGGACAGCCGACGCGGACGCCACGTGCGAAGCGGCCGCGCGGGCGCACGGCAGGGTGCTGTTCCCGCCGCTCGAGGTCGTGGACCGGGGCACGATGGCGATCATCGCCGATCCGGCGGGGGTGCCCTTCGGCGTCTGGCAGCCGGGCCGGCTCGAGGGCGTGGACGTGGCGGGTGAGCCGGGCTCGCTGTGCCGGGTCGAGCTGTACACCCCGGACATCGCCGCGGCGGCCGCCTTCTACTACGCCACCCTGGGCCTGGAGACCGCGGGCGTCCCCTTCCCCACCGGCACGTACACCAGCGTGAATCCGGCCGGGGCGGGCGAGGAGTCCGTGTTCGGCGGGTTCGTGCCGCTGGCCGACGACCCCGCGGAGGCGCCGTACCCGGCGTACTGGCTGCCGTACGTCGAGGTGCCGGACGTCGACGCGGTCGCGGCGCGGGCCGAGGAACTGGGCGGCGGTGTCCGGACGGCCCCGGCGGACGTGGCGGGCGTGGGCCGGATCGCCAAGCTGGCCGATCCGGACGGGGCGCGCTTCGCGGTGATCAGGAGCGAACCCCGGGACGGATGAGGGCAGAGGCGCGGGGCGGCGTGCCCTGCCTTCCGGAGCCGGCCCGCGCTACGCGGAGGCGCGGCGCACCAGGGTGGTCGGCAGGACCAGGCCGTTCGGGGCGGCGGGCTCCCCGGAATCCGGGGCGGACCCCGCGGTGTCGCGGCGGTCGGGGCCGCGCAGCAGGAGGCGGGTCATGACGCGGCCCATCTCCTCGATGTCCTGACGGACCGTGGTCAGGGGCGGGTCGGTCTGTTCGGCCAACGGCACCATGTCGTCGAAGCCGACCACGGCGACGTCCTCGGGCACCCGCAGTCCGCGTTCCCGCAGCACGCGCAGGACGCCCGAAGCGGTGAGGTCGTTGGCGGCGAACACGGCGTCGACGTCCGGGCAGCGGTCGAGGAGCTCGCGCATGGCGCGTTCACCGCCGCCGGGGGTGAAATCGCTCTCCACCACGAGCCGCGGGTCGGCGTCCCCCCTCACGTCCCGGAAGCCCTGGAGCCGGTCCGCCGCGGAGGTCTGGTCCAGCGGCCCGGTGATGTGCGCGACGCGGGTGCGGCCGAGTCCGACGAGATGCCGTACGGCCTCCCGGGCGCCGCCCCGGTTGTCGCTGTCCACGTACCTGACGTCGCACGTGCCGTCGCCCCAGCCGGGGCGGCCGCCGAACACCGTCGGCACCCCGGCGCCCCGGATCAGTCCGGGGAGCGGGTCGTCGACGTGGAGGGAGAAGACGAGGGCGCCGTCGACATGGCCCCCGGCGAGGTAGCGGGCGACCCGGACGTGGTCGTCGCGGCCCTCGGTGAGCAGCAGCACGAGTTGGTTGTCGTGAGCGGCCAGCTCCTTGCTGATGCCGCGCAGTTGCAGGGCGAAGAAGGGGTCGGCGAAGACCCGGGTCTCGGGTTCGGCGATGACGACGGCGACGGCGTCGTGCCGCCTCGTCACCAGGCTGCGCGCGGCCTGGTTGGGAACGTACCCGAGTTCGTCCACCGCGCGCCGGACCCGCTCGACGAGCGGCTCGCGGACCCCGTCACCGCCGTTGACGACCCGTGAGACGGTCGCCCGCGAGACCCCCGCCCGCGCGGCCACTGCCTCCAGCGTGGGACGGGGCGCTGTGTCTCTCACTTCGGGGCTCCTCCTCGGTGCGGTGCGGCTCAGGATAGCCGCGGCGAGGGAGGAGGAGGTGAGAGCGCTCTCGCTGCCGGGGGCGGCGGGTCCGCCGTCCGGGGTCCGTCAGTGCGCGTGGGGGTCGTGGGGCTCGTACCCGGGGATCGTGCCGTCGGGTTTGCGCACCAGGAACAGGCCCACCATCCCCATGTCGGAGTGGCTCTGCACGTGGCAGTGGTACATCCACGCGCCGGCGCCCACGCCCTCCCCCGCGATCACCTGGAAGCCGAAGGAGTCGGCCGGGCCGACGATCTTGTTGTCGACGACCTGGCTGGGGTCGTCCGGGCCGGTGAGCGTGCCGGTGCGGTTGTCGGCCCAGCGATGTCCATGCAGGTGGAAGGTGTGGTAGTACTCGCCGTGCGTGATCATCACGAACTCGACGCGGTCGCCCACGACGGCCTCGAAGTCCGGGCCGCTGTGGGCGGGCCTGTTGTTGATCGTCATGTCGTTGAAGACGATCGTGTGGGTGGCGTCGGGCAGGACGTCGCCCTTGCGCCGGACGATCACCGGTCCGTAGAGGCCCTTGCGGATGCCGCCCGTGCCGTGTTCCGTGCCGACGACGTGGTCGTGGTAGTGCCAGTAGCCCGCGCTGCCGGCCCGCCAGGTGCCGTCCGCGCGGCGGCCGGGGAGGTGGGTGCGCCAGGTGTAGGTGCGCGAGCCGCCCGGTTCCACGTCGCTGTGGTTCAGCGCCGTGCCGTCGCTGGAGGTCTCGTAGTCGAGGCCGTGCACGTGCAGGCTCGCCGGCACGTCCAGGGTGTTCTCGAACTCGATGTGGACGGTGTCGCCCTCGTTCACCTCGATCAGCGGGCCCGGGATCGTGGCCCGGCCCTTCTCGAACCCGTAGCCGAGCTGCCCGTCGGGGAGCTTCTCGGCGTACAGCCTGAGGTGCCGCACCTGGCCGCCGGCCGGGGCCGCCGCGGCCCGGGTGCCGGCACCGGCGGCCCGGGAGGCGGTCGGTGACAACGATGTCGCCGCCGCGGCGCCGCCGAGCAGCACCCGCCGGTTGAAACCGCGTCTGTCCATGCGGAACTCCCCATCCTGACGAGGGACTTGTGGAGGCGTACCGGTGACTTTCGTGATGAGCCCGTGTGACGGTACCGGTCGCCGCACCGTTCATCCACACCCAGGACAAAGTTCGTGCCATTGCGGTCATCGGTATTGGCGAGCCGGGCAAAGGGGTCTAGCTTCCTTGGCGCTGTCGCTGTGACCAGGGAGGTGCCCATGCACTTACGAGGGTTGAGCACGACAAGGGTGAGCGGTGCGCGAAGGGCCGGACGCCGCAGGAGACGGGCCAGGGCGGCCGCCGTGGCCGCCGGGGCCGTCACCGCCGGGCTGCTGTCGGGTCCCGCCGTGCAGGCGCGCCCGGCGCCGGAACCGTCGCCGACAACGATGTCCGTGAAGTCGCCGCCGGGTGGTCCGGGGGTGAACGTCCTCGTCTTCCACGGCTCCGCGGCCGCCGGGGAGGAGTCGCCGGTCGTCGACGCCGGCATCGAGGCGATCGAGGACATCGGCCTCACCGGTGCGCCGGACCAGCGCTTCGAGGTCGAGGCCACCGACGACGCCTCGGTCTTCACCGACGGGGCGCGGCTGGGCGGCTACAACGCCGTCGTGTTCCTGACCGGGGGCGGCGACGTGCTCGATCCCGAGCAGGAGGCGGGCCTGGAGGCCTACATGGAGGCGGGCGGCGGTTTCGTCGGCCTCCACGACGCGGCGCGCGCGGAACCGTACTCGGACTGGTTCACCGGCCTGATCGGCGCCCGCCCGACGGCAAACGGTCCGAGCGCCGTGCAGCGGGCCACCGTCGAGGTGGGCGACCGCCGGCACCCGGCCGGGAAGGACCTCCCCGTCGAGTGGAAGCGCCCCGACCGGTGGCCGAACTGGACGCGCAATCCCTCCGGCACCGTGCACACCGTCGCCCGGGTGCGCGAGACGACGTACCGGCCGGGCGCGGGCGCCAACGGCGCCGACCACCCGATCAGCTGGTGCCGGGACTACGACGGCGGCCGGTCCTTCTACACGGGCATGGGCGGCACGGCGTCCTCGTACGACGAGACGGACTTCCGCGCGCACCTGCGGGGCGCGCTGCTGTGGACGACCCGGCTGGCGCAGGCCGACTGCAAGGCGACCATCGCGGCGAACTACAAGGCCGAACGGCTGACCCGGCCCAACCAGCCGGGCCGCAACGACCAGATCGGTGAGCCGCACGGCCTGGTCACGGCGCCCGACGGCCGGGTGCTGTACATCGGTCGCGGCGGCGCCGACTCCTCCCAGCCCGTCATCACCGACTGGAACGATCCGGACATCGGCAAGGGCAGGGGCGAGATCCACGTCTACGACCCGGCGACCGGGAAGGTGACCCTGGCGGGCGCGTTGACCGTGTTCGGCAACAAGGGCGGCGGTGACGAGCTGGTCAAGGTCGAGGAAGGCCTGCTCGGCATCGAGCTGGACCCGCGGTTCGAGCAGAACGGCTGGGTGTACCTGCACTACACGCCCCACGCGGGGCTCGACCGCGAGAAGCGGACGGCCGAGCGGCGCGTCTCCCGTTTCACGCTCGACCCCGCCACGGACAGACTGGACCTCGGCAGCGAGAAGGTACTGCTGAAGTGGCCGGTGCAGGTGCACAGTTGCTGCCACGCCGGCGGCGGGATGGCCTGGGACTCCAAGGGCAACCTGTACATCGCGACCGGCGACAACAACTCGAGCGGTTTCAGCGGTGGTTACTCCGGCAACAACCCGCAGCCGAACTACCGGGGCGTCTCCTTCGCCGACGCGCGCCGCACCGCCGGGAACACCAACAACCTCAACGGCAAGATCCTGCGCGTCCACCCGGAGCCGGACGGCACGTACACGCTCCCCGAGGGCAACCTCTTCACCGGCCGGGAGACCGACGAGGGCGGCGGCAAGACGCGCGGCGAGATCTACGTGATGGGGGTCCGCAACCCGGCCCGCATCTCCGTCGACCGGCGGACCGACATCCTGTACGCGGGCTGGGTGGGACCGGACGCGAGCACCCCGTCGACGACGTGGGGCCCCGCCAAGTACGACACGTTCGCCGTCATCACCAAGGCGTCCAACCGGGGCTGGCCGTACTGCATGGGCAACAAGCAGCCCTACCGCGACCGCAATCTGCCGGACCCGACGCAGCCGCTCGGCTGGTACGACTGCGACCACCCGAAGAACGAGTCGCCGAACAACGACGGCCTGGTCGACCTGCCGCCGGTCACCGGCAACAACATCTGGTACTCGCCCCAGGGCGGTGCCCCGGACTATCCGCGGGACGCGAGCGGCGTCCCGTCGTACAAGCAGGAGGAGGCCCGCTACCTGTCGCCCTGGCTGAAGGGCGGCGGTCAGGCCGCGATGAACGGGCCGGTCTACCGCTACGACGCGGCGAACGCGAGCCCGGCCAAGTGGCCCGCCTACTGGGACGGCAAGTGGTTCGTCGGCGACTTCTACGACGGCGAGCAGCCGCGCAACGCGGTGCTGATGGACCCGGCGACCCAGGGCGACGGGGGCCTGCCGGTGCACTCCGAGTCGTTGAAGAAAATCGTGCCGGTCGGCAACGACGGCATCAAGAACCTCATGGACTGGAAGTTCGGTCCGGACGGCGCGCTCTACGTCCTCGACTACGGGCGCGGCTTCTTCACCTCCGACGCCAGGTCGGCGCTGTGGCGGGTCACGTACACCGGCGGCGGGCCGACCCCGGCCGCGGGGCAACTGGTGAGGGGGACGCGGTGACGGGGCGACGGAGCGTGTGGACGGCGCTGCTGGCCGCCGTACTGACGGTGCTCGGTCTGCAGGCCGTGCCGAGCGCCGCGCGGCCCGGGCAGGACCCGCCCTCCGCGCCGCCCGCCGCGGCCGCGCAGGTGCTGGCCTGGACGGCGGGCGACGACATCACCAGGTACACGACGGCGCCGACGACGGCGGTGGCGGGACCGGCGACGATCGTCTTCGAGAACAGCGCGGCGACCGGCAACACCACGGGAATGCCGCACACGTTGACGTTCGTGACGAACGACCCCGAGTTCAACGACGACGTGCAGCTGAACGTCCTGGCCAACCCGAACGACGACGCGGGCGGCCGGCACACCGCCGAGGTCACGCTCTCTCCGGGCCGCTACCTCTACCACTGCACGATCCCCGGGCACGGTCAGATGCAGGGCATCCTCGTGGTGACCGAGGGCAGCGGCGAGGACACCACCGCGCCGGAGACGACGGCGCGGGTGAGCGGGGTGCAGAACGCCGAAGGCGAGTACGTCGGGTCGGCGAGCGTGACGGTCTCGGCGACCGACGACGCCGGCGGGTCGGGGGTCGACAGGATCCAGTACGCCGTCGACGCCACGGGCGACTGGCTGCCGTACACCGCACCCGTGGTCGTCGACCGGGTCGGCAGCCACACGCTCCGCCACCGCGCCTTCGACAAGGCGGGCAACGCCTCCGCCGAGAAGACCGTGGCGTTCACCGTGGCTCCCCCGCCCTCCGACGACACCACCCCGCCGGAGACCTCGGCGACGGTGAGCGGGGAACGGAACACCGACGGGACCTATGTCGACATGGCGACCGTCACGGTCACGGCGTCCGACACGGGGTCGGGTGTCGACCGCATCCAGTACGCGGTCGGCACGGCGGGCGACTGGACCCTGTACACCGCCCCCGTCATGCTCCACCGGAGCGGCACCCACACCGTCCGCTACCGGGCCGTCGACAGGGCGGGCAACGCGTCGGCCGAGCGGAGCGTCACGTTCACGGTGGTCGCCGCACCCCCGCGGGACACCACTCCCCCGGTGACCGGCGTGACCGTCGAGGGCACGCGCAACTCCGCGGGCGCCTACGTCGGCAACGCCCGCGTCACCGTCAGCGCGAGCGACGAGGGCGGCTCCGGGGTCGCGGCCGTCGAGTACTCGCTCGACGGCGGGCCCTACCTGGCGTACACCGCACCGGTGATCGTCGACCGGGCCGGCACCCACACGGTGGCGTACCGGGCGAGCGACAAGGCGGGCAACACCGCCGCGGCGCGCAGCGTGAGCTTCGCGGTGGCGGCCGGCGGCGGGGTGCCCGCGCCCGACTGCCCCGAGTGGGACGAGCGGTCGACGGTGATCGTCGGCACGGTCGACAGCGGGGTGCCGAACCGGGTGACCGACAACCGGTGCCGGATCAACGAGTTGATCGAGGACGAGCGGGAGTGGACGTCCCACGCCCTGTTCCTCAAGCACGTGCGGACCGTGCTGGACGGGCTGCTGCGCGGCGGGGTCGTCGACGAGCGGGAGCACGGCGCCGTCCTCGACGCGGCCCGCGCGTCCGGGATCGGCAGGCCGGGGCAGACCGAGGGCTACCGCACGATCATGGACGGCAGTGCGGAGTCCTTCGCCCGGTGGGAGCACGTGGGCGGCGGCTCCTTCACCCCGAACGGCGACGGCTCGATCACCTCGGGCACCACGAGGGACGGTCTCGGGATGCTGTGGTTCCCGCAGCGCAAGTACGGCGACTTCTCGCTGCGGTTGCAGTGGCGGGACGACGCGCCGGGCATCGGGAACGCCAACTCCGGTGTGTTCGTGCGCTTCCCGTGGGTCCACGGCCAGGCCGAGGAGCCGCGTCCGGAGTGGGCGGCCATCAAGTACGGGCACGAGGTGCAGGTGCTGGACCGGCCCGACGGCGACCTGTACAAGACCGGCTCGGCCTACGGCTTCGACCGGGTGGGTCTGGCCGGGGCCGGCGTGACCCAGAAGGGCACCTGGAACGACTACGAGATCCGGGTGGTCGGCCAGCACTACTCGGTGTTCCGCAACGGTGTGCTGATCAACGAGTTCGACAACACCGGCGGACAGGAGTTCTCCCCGCCGCGGGCGGACGATCCGGGCACGGACGGGCGGCGGTTCGCCTCCGGCTACCTGGGCCTCCAGGTGCACGGCACGACGGACGTGGTGTCGTACCGGGACATCCGGATCAAGGACCTGTAGGTGCCCGCGACCGGAGTCGTGTCGCTGTGGCCCGGCCTCGGGGAACACCGGTACAGCGGTTGCCGGTGAGACGATCATGGTCCGATCAGTGTGAGGGTGCTGACGCGGTTCTCGTATTCGCGGCAGGCCTTGCGCTGGGCCGGAACAGCCGGGACGCCCCGGCCGCCGTCGAGCGGCCGGCGGCGGTCGAGGAGCCGGCGGTGCACGGTGGGACAGCGCTGACGCGCAGGCTGTAGCCCTGGCCGCGCCGTACGGCCGCCCCTTGATCGAGCGTGGCGCGCTCGGCGGGCTCCAGTTCGGTGGAGCGGAGGAAGTCGGCGCCCTTGCCCGGCATGTCGAGGGTGACCGGCAGCTCCGGGGCGGGGGCGTCCTCCTCGATGGCGGCGTGGTCGGGCAGGAGGCCGGCGACGGCCATGCGGATCGCGCGCCGCGGCTGACGCCGTGGTCGCGGGCGAGGGCGGCTGTCGAACGCCCTTCCAAGTAGGCGGTGCGCACGGTCTCGGTCTTGTCGGCCGCCACGGCGGGGCGGCGCCCGCCCTTGCTGCCCCTGGCCCCGGCGGCGCGCAGTCCGTCGTAGGTCAGCTCGCGCTGGAGTCCGCCGGCGGCGGCGAGGGTCTGCACCATGAACTTCACGGTGGACAGCAGCTCGCCGGTGCGCGGGTGGCGGGCGGTGAGGTCCATTGCGGAGAACGCGCCGTCGTGGACGCGCAGGGCGAGGCGGTCGCGGCGCAGGACGTCGAGCACGTCGAGGATGTGCCTGGTGCCGCGTACGAGGCGGAACATCTCGGAGATGTGCGCGGTGTCGCCCGGCCGCACGTACGCCAACGGCTCGCCGGACTTCGGCCGCTGGAGGGGGTGCAGGCGGCTGGAGGTGTCCGGGTCCTCCTCGAAGACGGCCGGGTCCTCGATCCCGGATTCCTGAAGGACGAGGTTCTACCGGGCGGTCGACGTCTGGGTTGAATGCCCCATGTCCGCCCGGTGGTCCAGTGACCTCTGGAGTGACCTCGTGGTCGATCCGATGTTCATCCGGCTCACATGCAAGCACGTCAAGCCACTGATGGGTGCGGGCAGGCAACGGTCCTGCGGGACTTCCTCCCTGTGCGTCGAGTCGTGCCGGTTCGCCGTCAGCCCCAGCGTTTACGATCTTGAGGCCCACGATGTGAAAGTTCGATGGGCGAGTCGTGTTACCGCAAGGGAGAAATGATGAAGCGAAGAGCGGGGAACGGGGTGCTCCGTCAACGGCGCAGACCGTCAACGGCCTTGCGCCGAATAGCCATGGCTGTGGCTGCGGTCATGGCGACCCAGGCCGCGACGGTGTCCGTCGCGACAGGTGGGGCGTTCGCGGCTGACTCGGGTGGAGCGGAGGCCATCACGGCTTCCGCGGAGACGAAGTCGGCTGCCTCGTCGGCGGATTCGGTGGCCGCGGCGCTGCTGATGGCCCGGATGCAGGACCGGAAGATCGAGGTGACCTCCGAGCGGACGGACACCTCGACGACCTACGCCCTGCCCTCCGGGGAGTTGCAAACGTCCACGTATGCCGGGCCGATCCGGCAGCAGGTGGACGGCAGGTGGCAGGACATCGACACCGATCTGTCGGACACCGGCGCGTCGCTGGAGCCCGGCGTGGTGGCGGCCGACATTGCCATCTCCGACGGCGGGGACACCGCGCTGGTGTCGGTCGACAAGGGGTCCAAGTCCTTCGGGCTGGGCTGGGAGTCGAAGCTGCCGACCCCGTCGGTGAAGGACGACACCGCCTCCTACGACCTGGGCGACGGCCAGACCCTCACGGTCACCGCGCTCGCTCAGGGCTTCAGCCAGAACGTCGTACTCGACAAGGCGCCGGACCAGGCTCCGGAGTACCGGATCCCCCTGAATCTCAAGGGACTTGAGCTGTCGGTGGCCGACTCCGGGCATCTGCTGCTGAAGGACTCCGGCGGCAAGCTGGTCGCCGAGGCGCCCGCGCCGATGATGTGGGACTCCTCCAAGGACGACGCGTCCGGCGAGTCGAAGCACCAGGCGCCCGTCACCACCAAGGTCGAGACCGCGGATGACGGCTCCCAGGCCCTGGTCCTCGCCCCGGACGCGGACTACTTCGCGCAGGACCTGACCTACCCGGTCACCGTCGATCCCACTTCCACCCTGGCCGTGACCACGGACACCTGGGTGGCGACGAACTACACCGACTCACAGGTCTCCTCGACCGAGCTGAAGTCGGGGACCTACGACGCCGGTTCGACGAAGGCCCGGTCGTATCTGAAGTTCGATGTGTCGGCGTTCAAGGGCAAGCACATCACCGACACCAACCTGGCGCTGTACTCGTACTACTCCTCGACCTGTTCCACCTCCGGCGCGGGGACGCAGGTGCGGCGGATCACTTCGACGTGGTCGTCCACCGACATCACCTGGGCCGACCAGCCGTCCACCACCACGACCGGCGCGGTGACCAACACCGCGGCCAAGGGCTACAGCAGCACCGACTGCCCGGCCGGCACGATGAACTTCGACATCGATGCCATCGTGCAGGCCTGGGCAGACGGCTCGGCCAACTACGGCTGCAGATCGCGGGCGCGAGCGAGACCGACAGTCTGACCTGGCGGCGTTTCCGCTCGGCGAACTACGTCTCCGGGGACGGCTCGACCGAGCCACACCTGACGGTGACGTACAACTCCTACCCGTCGGTGCCGACGGCGACGGCCATCTCGCCGTCACAGGTCAACGCCTACAGCGGCAGGCGGTATGTGACGACGTACACGCCGACGGTGTCGGCGAAGGTCACGGACGTGGACGGTTCGTCGGTCAAAGCACAGTTCGAGATCACCAACGACCCGGCCTACTCCGGGGAAACGTCCTACTCCTACACCGGCACCTCGGCCTCGGTGGTGTCCGGCGGGACGGCGAAGCTGACCATCCCGTCGGCGAACCAGCTGGCCGCGGCGCATCTGCGGATGCGGGTGCGGGGCTATGACGGCACGGACTACGGATCCTGGTCGTCGTACCTCTACTTCGTGCCGAACGTCGCCAAGCCCGTTGCCCCGACCGTCACCTGCGACGCATACACGCAGAACGACTGGACAGCCAAGGCCGACGCTGCCGTGTCCTGCACCCTGGACACCACGTCCTCCGACGGTGCGGGCTACCACTGGGGCCTGGACAACAGCAGCCTGCCGAACAAGAAGCTGGACACCACCAACGGCAACGGCGGTGACGCACTCACCGTCTCCATCGACCCCGCGAACGGCTGGCACACGCTGTACGCGCGCACGGTCGACTCCGGAGGAAACCTGTCTTCGGCCACGACCGCCTACAGCTTCGGCGTCGGCGCGGACGGCGCGGCGATCCTGTCTCCGCAGGACGGCGACGACACCGCCCGCCGCCTCACCCTGTCCGCCAAGGGCCTGACCTCCTACACCGGGGTCACCTGGCAGTACCGCCGCGGGGAGGAGGACTCCTGGCGCACCGTGCCGGTCGGTGACGTCACCGCTTCCGGCAATGCCGTCTCCGCCTGGCCGGTCGCGGTCGCCTCCGGCACCGCGACCAAGCTGGTGTGGAACACGGTGAACACCCTGTCCGAGGACGGTGTGATCGAACTCCGTGCCGCCTTCACCGACGGCACCACCACCGGCCACACCCAGACCGTCGAGGTCACCCTCGACCGGGACGCCGGCACCGCACCGAGCGCCCCCGTGGGGCCCGGATCAGTGAACCAGCTGACCGGTGACTACACCCTGGCCGCCACCGACGCCTCGGCGTTCGACACGACGGTGAGCCGGGTCTTCTCGTCCCGGGCGAACGACACGGACGACGAGGGCCAGGCGCAGATCTTCGGCCCGGGGTGGATCTCGTCCGTCGCTTCCCAGGGCGCTGCCTACACGCAGGTGCGTGCCACCTCCAGCACCTCGGTCGAGGTGCTGAGCGCGGACGGCAGCACCATCGCGTTCACCAGCACCACCGGCGGCGGCTGGAAGGCCCAGCCGGGCCATGAGTCCCTGACCCTGACGGGCACGCTGTCGGGGACGAAGTTCACCCTCACCGACACCGATGCCAACAGCACAGTGTTCGCCAAGGCCGCGTCCGCGGTCTCGACCTGGACCCTGTCGTCCACGGCTTCCGCGGTGGGCGACTCGTCCGTCACCATCGCGTCGGAGTCGGTGGTGGTCGGCGACGACACGCTGGCCCGTCCGAAGTACGTCATCTCTCCGACGCCGGCGGTCACCACGGCCGGCTGCCAGGCGGACCCCTCGACGAAGGGCTGCCGGGTACTGGAGTTCGTCTACGCCGACAGCACCACCGCCACGAGCAGTGCCCTGGGCGACTACAAGAACCGGGTCAAGGCCGTGAAGCTGTGGGCAACCAGCCCGGGGGCCTCCGCTGCCACGACCGAGACGGTCACGTCCTACGCCTATGACGCTTCCGGGAACCTGCGCGGTGTGTGGGATCCGCAGATCAGCCCGGCGCTGAAGACGACCTACACCTACGACTCGGACGGCCGCCTCGCGACCCTCACCGAGCCGGGGGAGCTTCCCTGGACCTTCAGCTACGGCACGGCCGGCTCCGCGCTGACCTCCGGTGCAGGCATGCTGCTGAAGGCCTCGCGCTCCGCGCTCGCCCAGGGGTCGAACAGCGACGTCTCCGGTACGGCAGTGACCAGCGTCGTCTACGACGTCCCGCTGTCCGGCTCCACAGCTCCGTACCAGCTGGACCAGGACACCGTCACCGGCTGGGCCCAGGACGAGGCGCCGACCGACGCCACGGCGGTCTTCCCGCCGGGCTCGTCGCCTTCCTCCCACACCGGGAGCGCCCTCGCCGCCGACGCATACACCACCGCCACCATCACCTACATCGACGCCAACGGTCAGGAAACCAACACCGCCACACCCGGCGGCTCGATCACCACGACCGAGTACGACGAGTTCGGCAACACGGTTGCCGAACTGAGTGCCGCCAACCGTGAACTGGCGCTGGGTACCGCTACTGGTGCCGACACGCTGGCCGCGCTCGGTCTGGCCGACCTGTCCACCGCGGACCGCGCCCGGCTGCTGGCCGTGGTCTCCGAGTACTCCTCCGACGGTGAGCGCCTGCTGGACGAGTACGGTCCACTGCACGAGGTCACCCTCACCAGGCAACTGGCGGGTTCCACCGCCGAGTCCACCCTCCCGGCGGGATCGGTCGTCCCCGCGCGCACGCACACCTCGTACGCCTACGACGAGAACCGTCCCTCCGACGCCGAGTTGTCGGACCTGGTGACCACCACCAGGACCGGCGCCTTTGTCGACGGGTACGGTACGGACGCGGATGTCCGCACCGTGACCACCGCCTACGACTGGTCCACGGGCCAGACGACGGCCAGCGGCGGCGACGACACCACCGGCACGGTCGCCACCTACGACTCCGCCGGGAAGGTGGCCACCACCCGTACCGCGGGATCCAGCGGAACGGACGCCGCGACCGTCAAGTACGAGTACTACACCGCCGACGGCACCGGCACCTGCGAGAGCCGACCGGAGTGGGCGGGCCTGGCCTGCCGCACCTCACCGGCGGCCGACATCACCGAGGGAGGAACCAACCCCGACGAGACGGTGACCACGGTCTACACCTACGACCGGTGGCTCCAGCTCGCCACGAAGACCGAGACCGCCAATGGCGTGACCCGCACCACGACCATCACCAAGGACAACGCGGGACGGCCGGTAAGGACGACCATCAGCGGCGGCACCGGAAAGGACGTCCCGGCCACGACGGTCACCTACAACGAGACCAACGGCCGACTGTCCCAGCGGACCGCGAACGGGCAGACCATCGCCTACACCTACGACACCCTCGGCCGTCCGACGTCGTACGGCGACGGCGCCGGCAACGTCACCACCACCTCCTACGACATCCTCGACCGGCCCGTGAAGGTCACGGACTCGGCTCCGTCCACCGTGACCTACGCGTACGACACGGCCGGCAACCGAAAGTCGCTCACGGACTCGGTCGCGGGAACCTTCACCGCGTCGTACGACGCCGACGGCACCCTCGTCTCCGAGTCCCTGCCCGGCGGCACCACGCTGACCATCGGCACGGACACCACCGGCACCGAGACGGGCCGGGTATATGCCGATGCCAACGGCACGGCGATCGTCTCGGACACCGTCCGCCACAACGCACGCGGTGAACAGGTCGGACACACCCAGACCGACGGCTCCACCACAGACACGGCCTACACCTACGACAGTGCCGCACGCCTCACCCAGGCCACCGACACCACCGCCACCGGCTGCACCACCCGCGCCTACACCCTTGACGCGAGCAGCAACCGCACCGCGCTGAAGACCACCACGGACGACTGCGACAGCAGCACCGACGATGCCGCCACGGCCTCGACGTCGTACGACCACGACAGCGCGGACAGGCTCATCGCGTCCGGCGTGGCCTACGACGCGTTCGGCCGAACCACCACCAGCGGCAACAGCACACTGACCTACTACGCCAACGACCTCGTGAACAGCGAGACCGTCGGCACCAGCCGCCGCACCTGGTCCCTGGACCCTGCCGCGCGACTGGCCGTGTCCGCCGACCAGACCCAGGCGACGGACGGGTCCTGGACCACCACGGGCAGCATCACCAACCACTACGGCTGCGACTGCGACAGCCCCAGCTGGAGCAAGTCCTCGTCAGGCGCCGTCAGCCGCAACGTGGCCGATCTGACCGGCACTCTCGCGGCGGTCACCACGGCCTCGGGTGACACGGTGCTCCAACTGTCCAACGTCCACGGGGACATCACGGTCCAGCTCCCGCTGGACACCTCCGTGGCGCCGACCGTCCAGCAGTACGACGAGTACGGCAACGCACTCGACGGAACGGTATCGACCGCATACGGATGGCTGGGCTCCTACCAGCGGGACAGCGGCACGCTCAGCGGCATCACGCTCATGGGCGTCCGGCTCTACGACGCCGGAAGCGGCCGCTTCCTCCAGAGCGACCCGGTGTACGGAGGAAACGACAACAGCTACGAGTACTGCCGCGGAAACCCCGTCTCCTGCACGGACCTCAGCGGCGCCTACTCCTACACGTTCACCTACTACATCGGTGCGTACTTCAGCTCCGCCAAGACGGTGTTCAAGTGGATCCGCAATCATTTCTGGGTGTTCCCCCTCAGCGGATGCGGCGCCACCCTCAACCGAGGCGAGCGATGCAACCTCAAGCCCGTGCTCGGTCCCGTCAAGGTGGAGAAGCTGACCTCGACCTACTTCCAGTTCCTCTCCCTGAAGGGGCACTTCGAAGGACCCGGCAAGCGGCTGAGGTTCACCTTCAGCAAGAGCTGGGGAGTGATCTCCATGAAGGTCAAGGCATGGGGCCCCAACAACACCAGATGCAACAACAACACGCTCTGCTCGACAGCCAACAAGATCGCGGCGCGGACCGGATTCGCAGCGTTCGCTTCCAATATCGCGTTCTACACGTCGCTCTACGGGATCTGGTGATCACACGATGAACGCACAGGTTCATGAACCGGCGAGGCCCGTCCTCACCTCTCTGGTGATCACGACGCTCGCGGCGGTTCCCTGGATCCTCGCCGTACTCCCGCTCACCCTCAACGGCATGCAGCAGATAGAGGAATCCGGCGGTTTTGGAACCCGGTCCGTCGGACTGGGCATCACGATGCTGGCGCTTGCGGCACTGCCGCTCGTCGCCTCGGCGCTGGTCCTCACATATGGGCTGACCGCCCGGATGGAGGTCCACAAGATGGTGCAGATCACGGCAGCGGCCCTCTTCTTCGGAGGCCTGGTGTCGTTCCTGTTCGCCGTCCTGCTCGCCATGGCGTAAGCAGGAGGCGGTAAGCACGGTGGTGGCGGCCTCCTCTCAGCGGAGGCCGCCACCACCCCCCAGAGCGCGTGTCAACCAGTCGTCCAACGCGGCTGGAGATGCGCCCGCCCACCCGAGGTGGGCGTCGGGGCGAACGAGCATGACGGTCCGTCTCCCGCCGGTCTCCGAGAGTGCGACCACCACGGTATCCGTGCCCAGGTGTGTGCGAGCGATGTCCGCAAAGGCCGACGCGACAGGGGCAGGGGCGACAATCGCCCACCGGTGACCGAGCTCCCCGTGCAGGCGGGTGCGGCTGCCGTCCTCCCGGAGGCAGGCCAGGTCGGGTACGCGATCGCCCGCGCGCGGTCCGACACCGGTCCGAAGGCGCGACCACCGGCCTCCCAGAGGTCCGTTGCGGTAGCTGATCCTGAGCTGCGAGGACTTCTCCCAGAGCAGCCGTTGCGCCGTCTGGAGACGGAGCAACGGAACCAGGGCACGATCACGGACGGCGCGCATCACCCTGTTGTCAGCGACGGCCAGACGCGTAACGCCGCTCGTCGAAGCCATCACCTCGCGGGCCACCGGACGCCGTTCGCCTTCGTAGGTGTCCAGCAGGCGGCTGTGGGCTCTGCCCGAGGCGACCAGTGCGAGCTTCCAGGCCAGGTTCTCGGCATCACCGAGCCCGGTGTTCATGCCCTGTCCACCGAACGGGCTGTGCACGTGAGCGGCATCTCCCGCCAGCAGAACTCGGCCGGACCGGTACCTGGTGGCCAAGCGGCGCTGAATACGAAAGGTCGAAGTCCACAGGTCCGTCCATCGCTCGGGCGGTTGGATGCCGGCGTGCTCCTGAAGGGCCAGCCTCAGCGCGTCCGACACACGATCGGAACCGATGTCCTCGCCATCCACGGGAGCCGACGCCACCAGCCGCCAGACACCGTCCCCGGGCAGAGGAAACACCCCGAGCATTCCCTCCCGGTGCAGCCACGCCGACACCACGTCTCTGGGAAACGGCAACGACGCGCGCACATCCGCGAGGGAAAATCCGTCCATCATGGGTGCTCCGGGAAAGCCGATGCCCGCCGATGTGCGCACATGGCTGTGCGCTCCGTCGCAGCCCACCAGCCACCTCGCGCGCACCGTTCCGTCGTCGAACTGAACGGTCACGCTCTCCTCATCCTGATCAGCGTCGACGAACTTCCGGCCCCACTCCACCTCGACACCAAGCTCGCGGAGCCGCCGCAGCAACTGCGCTTCCACCTCTGCCTGCGAATTGACGAGCACAGGGCGATCCACCAGCGCCGCATGCGCGCCGACCTTCAGACGCATCAGACACTTGCCGTTGACGTGCGTGACGAACTCCGCGACTCGCACCGAACGCTCCGGCAGTCCTTCCAGAGCTCCGAGCCGGTCGAGGACTTCGGAGCCCCGCGGCTGGATCCCCAGAGCACGTGACGCTGTCGACGGCCGCTTCGCCTTGTCGACAATCCTGACCGATATCCCGGCCAGGGCCAGACCGCATGCCAGGGCCAGCCCGGTCGGCCCCGCGCCGACCACGACCACCATCGGACCTTCCACCTGGCATCCTCCGCGACTGAGATCCGACGTGGCCGGAGTGTCGAGCCTAATGCGAGGGAGAGTTTCGCCGTTCACCGCCACCCACGTTCCGCAGGGCTCCGGCAGCCGAACTCCGATGGGCCCTGAAGCCCGCCGCCGGGCAAAGGAACCGCACGCCCAAGGGTCCGAACTGACGCTTCGAGCAAACCGGGGTCCTGGGCCGGCCGCACAGACCGCCGAACTCGTCCAGGACGGACCGCGGTTCACCTGCGGCGCGGACGGCGTCGGCGCAGTCGGTGCCGGGCTGCGGCCTGCCGCCCGGTACGGGGCGACGGGCGGCACCCGTCCCGTAGTGCCGCCCGTCCGCCCGGACCCGGCGCCCGCACCCGGGTCACCCGCCTCACGGCGTCATCAGGATCTTCACGGCCCCGTCCCGCTTCTGCTGGAACATCTCGTACGCCTTGGGGGCGTCCGCCAGCGGGATGCGGTGGGTGGCGAAGTCGTCGACGCCGAGCGGGTCCTCCTCGGTGAGGTAGGGGAGGATGTCGTCGACCCAGCGCCGCACGTTGGCCTGGCCCATCCGGATCTGGATCTGCTTGTCGAACATGGTGAGCATGGGCAGCGGGTCGGCCATGCCGCCGTAGACGCCGGTCAGGGAGAGCGTGCCGCCGCGGCGGACCAGCTCGATGGCGGTGTGGAGGGCGGCGAGCCGGTCGACGCTGAACCGTTCGGCGAGGGGGCCGCTCACCTTGTTCGGCAGCAGGGCGGACGCGTTCTGGATCAGGCGGGCGACCGTGCTGCCGTGCGCCTCGGTGCCGACGGCGTCGATCACGGCGTCCGGGCCGCGCCCGTCGGTCTCGTCGCGGATCGCGGCGACCAGTTCCTTCTCGCTGTCGAAGCTCCGGAGGTCGTACGTCTCCACGCCCCGCGCGCGGGCCCGGCGCAGCCGGTCGCCGACGAGGTCCACGCCGAACACCCGCCCGGCGCCGCGCACCTGGGCGACGCGGCAGGCCATGTCGCCGATGGGTCCGAGGCCCAGCACCGCGACGCTGCCGCCTTCGGGGATGTCGGCGTACTCCACCGCCTGCCAGGCGGTGGGCAGGACGTCGGACAGGTAGACGAAGCGGTCGTCGGGCGGGCCCTCGGGCACCTTGATCGGGCCGTACTGGGCCTGCGGGACGCGCAGGTACTCGGCCTGGCCGCCGGGCACCGCGCCGTACAGGCGGGTGTAACCGAACAGGGCCGCGCCCATGCCCTCGGCGGTGACCTGGGTGGTCTCGCACTGGGTGGGCAGGGAGTTGAGGCACATCCAGCAGTCGCCGCAGGCGATCTGGAAGGGCACGACGACCCGGTCGCCGACGCTGAGGTCGACGACGCCGGCGCCGACCTCCTCGACGATGCCCATGGGTTCGTGGCCGAGGATGTCGCCGGGAGTCATGAACGGGGTGAGCACCTCGTAGAGGTGCAGGTCGGAGCCGCACAGTCCGGTGGACGTGACGCGGATGACGGCGTCCGTCGGTTCCTGGATCACCGGGTCGGGCACGGTGTCCACCCGTACGTCCCGCTTTCCCTGCCAGGTCACTGCCTTCATCGTGCCGCGCTCCCTCCACCGAGTTCGGGGACCCGCCGTGCCGGGGCGGATCCCGGAGTGCGGGCCGGGTACCCGGCGCCCCGGATCCGAACCGCGCCGCACCGCCGGTCCGCCCCCTGGCCGACCACTCGGCGCCGGATGGACCGATCGGCCCACGGGGCGCACGCGATCAGGGACGGTCGGGGGTGGCCACCGACGAGTCGACAAGCGCACAATCGGGTCACGGAACGGGGTGGCGATGGTGGACACGGCGACGGTGGACGGCACGACGGGCCCGAGACCCGGCAGGCGGCTCCGGCCCTCCTGGAGGCGGAGGGGGAAGCTGCGGGGGACGCGCCCCGGGCGCGGTGCGGCGACGGCGGCCGCGCTCGCCGCGGCGCTCGCGCTGTCCCTCGCGGCGGGCTGCACGAGCGGCGACGGTCCGGCCGGCGACGGCCGGGGCACCGCCCGGCCGCCGAGCGGCACGGGCACGGCCGCTCACGGCCAGGTCCTGGCCGTGAAGATCGACAACGTCTCCGCGGCCCGCCCCCAGACCGGTCTCGACGCCGCGGACATCGTCTACGTCGAACAGGTCGAGGGCGGTCTGAGCCGGCTGCTGGCGGTCTACGCGACGCGGCTGCCGGAGACGGTCGGGCCGGTGCGCAGCGCCCGTGAGTCCGACCTGGAGCTGTTGCGCCAGTTCGACCGGCCGGTGCTGGCCTTCTCCGGCGCGCAGAGCAGGCTGCTGCCGCTGATCGGCAGGGAGCCGTTGGAGGCCGTCACCCCTGAGGGCGACGAGGACGCCTACTACCGCGGCACCGACAGGGCCGCCCCGCACAACCTCTATCTGCGCCCCGGTCGCGTGCTGCCGTCCGCGCCGGGCGAGGCCGCGCTGACCACCGGGTTCCGCCACGGCCCCGCCCCCGAGGGGGGCACGCCCACCGCCTCGCGCACCGTGCGCTATCCCGCGGCCCGCTTCACCTTCACCTGGTCCGGGGAACGGCGGCGCTGGGAGGTCACCACGGACGGCACCCCGACGGTGACCGCCGACGGCCGCCGGCTCGCCCCGGCGACGGTGGTCGTGCAGTACGTGAACGTGCGCAGGTCCGGCTACCACGACTCGCTCGGCAACCACACGCCGTACACGGAGACGGTCGGCTCCGGGGCGGCCCAGGTGCTGCGTGACGGGCGGGCCTACGACGTGCGGTGGCAGCGCCCGCGGGCGGCGGACGGCACCCGGTTCACGACGCGGGACGGCACGCCGGTCGCCTTCGCCGGGGGCCAGGTGTGGGTGGTGTTCGCGCGGGCGTCGTGACGCCCGGGAGCCGGCTCAGGTGAGGGCGCGGCCCGGGTCCCGGCCGCTCGTGCCCCGCCCGGCCAGGGGCTCCGCCGGGTTGCGCAGTCCCTCCGCCGCGTCCGCGACCCGGCGGATCAGGTCGAAGAACACCGTCTGCTCCTCGCCGGACAGCGGGGCGAGGAAGACCTGACTCATCCGGGCCGCGCGCACGGCGAGCCTGCGGTGGACGCGCAGGCCCTCGTCGGTCAGGCGCAGCAGGAAGCGGCGGCCGTCCTGCGGGTCGCGGACCTTGTCGAGGAGTCCGCGCCGGATCAGCCGGCTGATCACCTCGGCGACGGTGGAACGGTCCAGGCCCACCCGCTCCCCCACCGTGCGCTGGTCGAGGCCCGGCTCGGCGACGAGGGCGTTGAGGACGGCGAACTGCGGGGAGGTGGTCTCCTCGGACACCATCGCGTTCCACAGCAGGTAGTGCGCCTGCTGGAGCCGCCGGGCGAGGTGCCCGGGATGGGTGTCGAGGTCCACCGCAGCCATGCGCGCTCCCGAAGTCGAATCGAACGTGTACTGAACGATACTCGGAGAGCAGGCGGTTGTCTGCCCGCGGGAAAGAGCTGTTGACCTCACCTTTCCACGAAGTCTTGACGGCCCGGCCCGCCGATGACAGCGTGAAGGACACCTTGCCAAAATAGTCAGTGCCCTGATTAATTGAAGGCTGAGACGCACGGAGAGAGAGGGGGGCTGCACGCATGGACAAGGTGGTCGCCACGGCCCTGGAGGCGGTGGCCGACGTGCCGGACGGCGCGTCGCTGGCAGTGGGCGGTTTCGGGCTGAGCGGCGTACCGGGCGTCCTCATCCAGGCCCTGTACGAGCGGGGCGTCACCGGCGTCTCGGTCGTCTCCAACAACTGCGGGGCGATGGAGTCGGGCCTCGCCGTCCTGCTGGCCGCCGGGCGGATCGCCCGGGTGACCGGGTCGTACATCGGGGCGAACAAGGAGTTCGCGCGCCAGTACCTGTCCGGGGAACTGGAGGTCGAGATGATCCCGCAGGGGACGCTCGCCGAGCGCCTGCGGGCCGGCGGCGCCGGCATCCCCGCCTTCTACACCCCGGCCGGGGTGGGCACCCAGGTCGCCGAGGGCGGGCTGCCGTGGCGCTACGACGGCGAGGGCGGCGTCGCGCTCGCCTCGCCGCCGAAGGAGGTGCGGGAGTTCGACGGCACCGAGTACGTGCTGGAACGCGGTATCCGCACCGACTACGCCCTGGTCAGGGCGGCGAAGGGGGACCGGCACGGCAACCTCGTCTTCAACAGGTCCGCCCGCAACTTCAACCCGCTCGCGGCGATGGCGGGGCGGATCACGATCGCCGAGGTCGAGGAACTGGTCGAACCGGGCGAGCTGGACCCGGACGCCGTGCACCTGCCGGGCATCTTCGTGCAGCGGGTGGTGGCCCTGACGCCCGAGCAGGCCGCCGACAAGAGGATCGAGCAGCGGACCGTCTCGGCGCCCGCGACGAAGGAACGGGTGAACGGCTGATGGCCTGGACACGCGAGCAGATGGCGGCCCGCGCCGCGCGTGAGCTGAAGGACGGGCAGTACGTCAATCTCGGCATCGGTCTGCCGACCCTGATCCCCAACCACCTCCCCGCGGACGTCGAGGTGGTCCTGGAGAGCGAGAACGGCATCCTGGGCACCGGCCCCTACCCCGCCGAGGACCAGGTCGACCCGGATCTGATCAACGCCGGCAAGGAGACCGTCACGGTCCTGCCCGGCGCCTCCTTCTTCGACTCGGCGCTCTCCTTCGGCATGATCCGCGGCGGCCACATCGACGTCGCCGTGCTCGGCGCGATGCAGGTGTCCGAGCGGGGCGACCTCGCCAACTGGGCGATCCCCGGCAAGATGATCACCGGCATCGGCGGGGCGATGGACCTGGTCCACGGCGCCCGTACCGTCATCGTCGTCATGACGCACACCGCGAAGGACGGCAGCCCGAAGATCCTCGCCGAGTGCGCGCTGCCCCTGACCGGCAAGGGCTGCGTCAACCGCATCGTGACCGACCTCGGCGTCCTCGACGTCACCGAGGACGGCCTGGTGCTCGTCGGGACCGCGCCCGGCGTGGGCGTGGACGAGATCGTCGCGAAGACGGACGCCAAGGTCCGCGTCCCCGAGGAGATCCAGCAGTGAAGAGCGTCTACATCGTCGACGCCGTCCGCACCCCGGTCGGCCGCTACAACGGTGCCCTGGCCTCGTTGCGCCCCGACGACCTCGCCGCCCACGCGATCCGTGGACTCCTGGCCCGTACGCCCGCGCTGGACCCGTCCCGGATCGAGGACGTGTACGTCGGCAACGCCAACGGCGCCGGTGAGGAGAACCGCAACGTGGGCCGGATGGCCGCCCTGCTGGCGGGCCTGCCGACCTCCGTGCCGGGCGTGACCGTCAACCGGCTGTGCGCCTCCGGCCTGGAGGCGGTGATCCAGGCGGCCCGCGCGATCGCCGTCGGGGACGCCTCGATCGCCGTGGCCGGCGGTGTCGAGTCGATGACCCGCGCGCCCTACGTGCTGCCCAAGGGCGACCGGCCGTTCCCGGCGGGCCACGCGGAGCTGTACTCGACCACGCTGGGCTGGCGGATGGTCAACCCGCGGATGGACCCGCAGTGGACGATCCCGCTCGGCGAGAGCGCCGAGCTGATCGCCGACAAGCACGGGATCAGCCGTGCGCAGCAGGACGAGTTCGCGCTGCACAGCCACCGCAAGGCGGCGCGGGCCCAGGAGCAGGGGCTGTTCGACGCCGAGCTGGCCCCCGTCACGATCCCCCGCCGCAAGGGCGACCCGCTGGTCTTCGCGGCCGACGAGTCGGTGCGGCCGGACGCCTCCCTGGAGGCGATGGCGAAGCTCGGGCCGTCGTTCCGCACCGAGGGCGGCACGGTCACCGCCGGGAACGCGTCGCCGCTCAACGACGGCGCGGCGGCCCTGCTCCTCGTCGACGAGGAGGGCCTGAAGGCCGTCGGCCGTGAACCCCTCGCCCGGGTGAGCGCCACCGGGGTGTCGGCCCTCGATCCGCAGTACTTCGGACTCGCCCCCGTCGAGGCGGTCGACCGGGCCCTCGCCAAGGCGGGCAAGGGCTTCGACGACCTGTCCGTGCTCGAACTGAACGAGGCCTTCGCCGCCCAGGTGCTGGGCTGCGTGGCCGAGTGGCCCGAGTTCGATCCGGCGATCCTCAACCCGCAGGGCGGTGCCATCGCCCTCGGCCATCCGCTCGGCGCCTCCGGCGCCCGCCTCGCCGGCACCGTCGCCCACCAGCTCGCCCGCCGCGGCTCCGGTGTCGGTGTCGCCACCCTCTGCATCGGCGTGGGCCAAGGCCTCGCCCTCGTCCTCGAACGCCAGTGACCCGGGACTCCTCATGACTCTCACGCAAGCCGACATCGACCAGGAGATCGCGGCCGAGCACGCCGCGTACGAGAAGCGGATCGCCGGCGGCGCCCCCGTCGAGCACCATCCGCGCCGCGACTACGCGCCCTACCGTTCCTCGCTCCTGCGCCATCCGCAGCAGCCGCCGGTCACCATCGACGTCAGCAAGGACCCGGAGCTGGTGGAGCTGGCCTCGCCGGCCTTCGGCGAGCGGGACATCACCGAGATCGACAACGACCTGACCCGGCATCACCGCGGCGAGCCGATCGGCGAACGCATCACCGTCTCCGGCCGGCTCCTCGACCGCTCCGGGCGGCCGGTCCGCGGCCAGCTGGTGGAGATCTGGCAGGCCAACTCGGCCGGCCGGTACGCCCATCAGCGCGAGCAGCACGACGCCCCGCTGGACCCGAACTTCACCGGGGTGGGCCGCACGCTCACCGACGACGACGGTCTCTACCGCTTCACCACGATCCAGCCGGGCCCGTACCCGTGGCGCAACCACGTCAACGCCTGGCGGCCCGCGCACATCCACTTCTCGCTGTTCGGTTCGGCGTTCACCCAGCGGCTGGTGACGCAGATGTACTTCCCGAACGACCCGCTGTTCCCCTACGACCCGATCCTGCAGTCCGTCACGGACGACGCGGCGCGGCAGCGGCTGGTCGCCACCTACGACCACAGCCTGTCCGTGCCCGAGTTCTCGCTCGGCTACCACTGGGACATCGTGCTGGACGGCCCGAACGCCACCTGGATCGAAGAAGGACGCTGACCCGCCATGACGAAGATCGACACCGGCAGCCCGCAGAGCGTGCTGCCCACCCCGTCGCACACGGTCGGCCCCTTCTACGGGTACGCGCTGCCCTTCCCGGGCGGCGGTGACATCGCGCCCGTCGGCCACCCCGACACGATCACCCTCCAGGGGTACGTCCACGACGGCGAGGGCCGGCCGCTGCCGGACGCCTTCGTCGAGCTGTGGGGCCCGGACCCGGACGGCCGGGTGCCCACCGTCGACGGCTCGATCCGGCGGGACCCCTCGACCGGCGGCTATCTGGGCCGCAACGGCGTGGAGTTCACCGGCTGGGGCCGTGTCCAGACGGACGCCAACGGCCACTGGTACGCGCGGACCCTGCGGCCCGGCGCGCGCGGGCACAGCGCGCCGTATCTCAGTGCGTGCGTGTTCGCGCGCGGGCTGCTCGTCCATCTGTTCACCCGGATCTACCTGCCCGAGGACACGACCGCGCACGCCGCCGACCCGCTGCTGGCCGGGCTCGACCCGGCGCGCCGCGGCACGCTGGTCGCGGCCGACGACGGCAAGGGCACCTACCGTTTCGACATCCGCCTTCAGGGCGAGGGCGAGACGGTCTTCCTGGAGTTCCAGTGACAGCTGATCAGTCGGACGCCGGTCTGCTCGCCCCCGGGTGGACCGGTTCCCCGGCGGCCTCCGCGACGAGCGACGCGGCCTACCTGCGGGCGCTGCTCGACGCGGAGGCCGCGCTGACCCGTGCGCAGGCCGCGCTGGGCCTGGCCCCGGCCGCGGCCGGGAGGGCCGTCACCGAGGCCGCCGCGGGCGCCTTCGACGTACGCTCCCTCGCCGCGCGCGCCAGGAGCGGCGGGAACCCGGTGATCCCGCTGGTCGCGGACCTCACGGCGGCGGTCGGCACGGAGCACGGGCCGTACGTCCACCGGGGGGCCACCAGCCAGGACATCATGGACACGGCGACCATGCTGGTCGCGGTGCGCGCGCTGGAGGCGGTCCTCGCCGACCTGGACCGTACCCAGCGGGCGCTGGCGCGGCTGGCCGCCGAGCACCGGGACACGCCCCTGCCCGGCCGTACGCTCACCCAGCACGCCGTACCGACGACGTTCGGGCTGAAGGCCGCCGGGTGGCGGTCGCTGGTGCTGGACGCGCGTGACCGGATGTCGGCCGTCCGGGACTCCCTGCCCGCCCAGCTCGGCGGCGCGGCCGGGACGCTGGCGGCCTTCGCGGCCTACGGCGCCGCGGACGCGACCGAGCTGCCCGCCGCCTACGCGCGGGAACTGGGCCTGCGCGCGCCGCTGTTGCCGTGGCACACGCTGCGCACCCCGGTCGCCGACCTGGCCGGGTCCCTGGCCTTCGCGGCGGGGGCCCTGGGAAAGACGGCGGCCGACGTGCTCACCCTCTCCCGCACCGAGGTCGCGGAGGTCGCGGAGGGCAGCGGCGGCGGTTCCTCGGCCATGCCGCACAAGGCGAACCCCGTCCGGTCCACGCTGATCGCCGCCGCCGCCCTGCGGGCCCCCCAGCTCGCGGCGACGCTGTACGGCGCCCTGGTGGCGGGGGACGAGCGGCCGGCCGGGGCCTGGCACGCCGAGTGGGAGCCGCTGCGGGACCTGCTGCGGCTGGTCGGCGGGGCCGCCCGGGACGCGGCGGAGCTGACCGAGGGCCTGCGGGTGCGCGCGGACGTCATGCGCGGGCATCTCGGGCTCACCCACGGACTGATCGTCTCCGAGCGGCTCTCCGCCGAGCTGGCCACGGTGCTCGGCCGGACCCGCGCCAAGGAGCTGCTGACCCGGCTCGCGCCCCGCACCTTCGCCGAAGGCCGCTCGCTGGGCGAACTCCTTTCCGAAGAACCGGCGTTGAAGGACGTCGACCTCGACGGCCTCACCGATCCCGCCCGCTACACCGGCTCCGCCGGAGCCCTCACCGACCGTGCGCTGGAGCGACGTTGACCGAGAAACTCCTCAACCACCGGGCCGAGGGCCCGACGTCCGCTCCCCCGCTGATCCTCGGGCCCTCCCTCGGCACCTCGTACGCGCTGTGGGACGAGGTCGCGCCCGAACTGTCCGTCACGCACCGGGTGATCCGCTGGGACCTGCCGGGGCACGGCGGCTCGGCCGCCGATCTGATCGGTCCCGGAGCCACCGTCGGCGACCTGGCCGCCCTCGTGCTGGCACTCGCCGACTCCCTCGGCCTGGAGCGGTTCTCCTACGCCGGCGTGTCGCTGGGCGGGGCGGTCGGCCTGCACCTGGCGCTGCACCGTCCGGAGCGGGTGTCGTCCCTCGCGGTGATCTGCTCGTCGGCCCACTTCAACGGCGCCCGGCCCTGGCGGGAACGGGCCGCGCTGGTACGGCGCGAAGGGCTGGCCCCGGTCGCGGAGAGTGCGGACGCCCGCTGGTTCACGGGCGGTTTCACCGTACCCGGGCTGGTCGCCGACCATCGCCGCGCCGACCCGGCGGCCTACGCCGCCTGCTGCGACGCGCTGGCCGCGTTCGACCTGCGCGAGCGGCTGGCGGAGATCACCGCACCCACGCTGCTGATCGCCGGGCGCGAGGACCCGGCGACGCCGCCGGCGCATCTGCGGGAGATCGCGGACGCGGTGCCGGGCGCCGCGCTCGTGGAGATCCCGGGCGCCTCCCACCTGGCCCCCGCGCAGTGTCCGCAGGCCGTACTGACCGCGCTGCGCGCCCACTTCGGCGCGGGCGCCGGGCCGGGCATGCGGGTACGGCGGGAGGTGCTCGGGGACGCGCACGTGGACCGGGCCCAGGCCCGCCAGACGCCGTTCACCGCCCGCTTCCAGGACTTCATCTCCCGCTACGCCTGGGGCGAGATCTGGACCGACCCGACGCTCAGCCGACGTGAGCGCAGCATGATCACCCTGACCGCGCTGGTCGCCCACGGCCACTACGACGAGCTGGCCATGCACGTCCGGGCGGCCCGACGCAACGGACTCACCCCGGAGGAGATCGGCTCGGTCCTGCTCCAGACGGCCGTCTACTGCGGGGTCCCCGCGGCGAACTCCGCCTTCGCGACGGCCCAGCGCGTCCTGGCGGAGGAGACCGACGAGGGGTGACCGGGCGGGGCCCCGCGCCCCGGCTCGGCCGGCGCCCCGGCGTTGCGGGCCCGGCCCGGAGCCGGCCCCGGCCCGGACGCCGCTCCCCCCGGGTGCCTACCTGCGGGTCTGGCCCGGTACCAGGCCGACCGCCGGGGCGCCGAGGGCGTCCAGGGCGGTCTGGGCCTGGAGGGCGAGGCCGTCCGCGTCGCAGGAGCGGGCGAGGGTGAGGCCCCGCTGGAGTTCGGAGGCCGAGCGGGAGAGGATGCCGTACTCGACGCGGGCGGCGGCGTGTTCGTACTGGCAGGGCGAGGCCTCGAGGTAGGTGACGGCCTGGGCGGCGAGGCGGACCGCGCGCTGGCCGGTCTCCAGGGCGGCGGCACAGCGCAGGGCCTCGCCGATGGCGGTGTCCGTGCCGAAGCGTTCGGCCTGGCGACGGGCGTCGGAGGCCAGCCGGGCCGCGCGGGCGGGATCCTCGCCGGCGAGGGCCTTGGCCAGGTCGGCGGCCCAGGGCACCATCACCGGGTTGAGGTGACCGCGGGCGGCCGCCGCCTTCTCGGCCTCCTCCAGCTCGTTGACGCCGTCCTGGGTGCGGCCGACGGCCAGCAGCAGCCGGCCGCGCACCGACCGCGGGTCGGGCAGCACGATCGTGGACGGGTAGGGCGGGGCGAAACCGTACTGCTCGGCCACGTCCCAGGCCTCCTGGACGTGTCCGCGGGCGAGCAGCGTGTCGACGAGGTTGCAGGTGGCCGACCAGTACAGGGGCAGGCCGCGCCCGACGCGTTCGGCGATGCGCAGTGACTCCCGCAGGGACTCCTCGGCCTCCCTCAGCCGGCCCCGGCGGCGCAGGCCGAGTCCGAGGTAGGCGTGGGCCAGGGCGAGGTGGCCGCCGCTCCAGCCGGCGGTGACGTAGGCGCGCAGGGCCTCGTTGAAGAGGGCTTCGGCGCGATCGAGCCGGTCGGTGTAGGCGTACGAACTGGCCAGCATCATCAGCAGTTCGAGGCCCCACTCGGGGTCGGTCCAGCCGAGGCCGGGTGCGAGGCGGCCGTTGACGAGTGCGCGGTCGCACAGTTCGACGACCACTTCCGCGTTCTCGCCGTGGGTCATGGCGTCGAAGCCGCGCAGGATGAGCAGGGCCCGCTCGGCGTTGTCGCGGCCGGTGCAGGTGGCGGCGAGCCTGCTGAGTTTCGCGGAGCGGCCGGGCGAGGTGGTCTCGCCGGCGTGGATGCCCTCCCACATGAACTGCACCGCCTGGAGCCGCATCCGGGCCGGTCCGGCGGGCTGCCGGGCGGCCTCCGCCTCGACGGTGCGGACGGCCTCCTCCAGCTGGTCGTTGTGCGTGAGGGCCTGGGAGAGGCGGTAGACGGCGTCGACCCGCTCGGCGTTGTCGAGGCCGGGCACGGCGAGCGCGGTCCGCAGGTGCTCGATGGTCCTGGCGGGCGAGACGAGGAGGGTGGCGCAGCCGAGTTCGTAGAGGACGTGCGGGTGCACGTCGGGCGCGGGCGGTTCCGCCAGGGCGCGTTCCAGGCAGCGGCGGGCCGCGTCCGGGGCCCCGACGGCGAGGTGTTCGCGGGCGGCCTCGCGCAGCTGCTCCACGAGTTCCTCGTCGTCGTCCGCGTGGACCTGGAGCAGGTGGCGGGAGGCCGCCGCAAGGCCCTTGCCGGCGTCGATGACGACCTGGGCGGCGATGCCGTGCATCGCCTTGCGCAGCCCCTCGGGGATGGAGTCGTAGACGGCGGTGGCGATCAGCGGGTGGACGAACTCCAGGTCGCCGTCGTCGGCGGGGGCGGCCACCGCGTCGGGTGTGGTGAGGATGCGGGCGGTGCGCAGCAGTTCGGCGCAGCGGACCGCGACCTCGTGGCGCATTCCGGCGAGCCGGGCCGCCTGGTCGACGGTGATCCCTGCGCCGAGGATGGCGGCCGCCATGGCGAACCGGGTGGCGTCGACGCCCAGTTGTTCCAGGCGGTCGACGAGGCCGCCGCCGCGCGCGGAGCGGTTCAGCGGGCGCAGTTCGGTGGCGGAGGACTCGCCGGGCACGAGGGCCCGGTCCCGCACCTTGGCGAGGAGTTCGACGGTGTCGTAGGGGTTGCCGCCGGTGACGGCCCAGACCTCGCGGCAGAACGGGTCGTCGGCGTGCTCGCCGAGGGTGGCGCGGGTGAGGCCGGCGACCGCCTCCGGGGTCAGGGCGCTCAGGCTGGTGACGGACTGTCCGGCGACCGCGGCGACCGCGTCGAGGTACTGGACGGCGTCGCCCTTGACCTCGCTGGTCCTGCGGGCCACGACGACCAGGACGGACAGGTCGTCGAGGCGCTCCACGAAGGCGGCGAGCCAGCGCAGGGTCTCCTGGTCGGCCCAGTGCGCGTCGTCCACCAGCAGGACGAGCGGCCAGTCCCGCCGGGCCAGCCGGGTCACGGCGGCGACGAGGCCGTCGCACACGCCCTGCGGGTCGGCGTGGCCCTCACCGGGTTCGGCGATGCCGAGGGCCGGGCCCGCGATGTCGTACCAGTCACCGAGGTATTCGCGGGCCTCCTCCGGGTGCAGCGACAGCAGGGCGGGCTGGAGCAGCTGCCGCACCACGTTGAAGGGGACGGACCTGAGGGTCTCGCCGCCGCGGGCCGACCACACCGTGCAGCCGCGGGCCTCGGCGATGCGCCGTGTCTCGGCCAGCAGTGCCGTCTTGCCGAACCCCGCGTCGCCGCGCAGCAGGTGCACCCGGCCCGACGAGGAGCGGTCGGCGCACAGCTGGTCCACCACCCGCTCGATGACGGCCACTTCCTCGTCGCGCTCCCACAGGGAGGCCGAGGCGGCCGCCGCCGGCCGTACCTCCGTCATCCCGCTACCTCCCCAAGTCGCCCGAACGACGTACCGGACCTCGAGCGTAGCCGTCCGGCGGTCCGTGCGGAGGGTGGTCGGCCCAGCTGTTGCCCCGGCGGGTGACGGGCGGCGTCCCGCCGGGGCCCCGCGGGCCTGCGGGTGAGCCCCCGAACGTCAACGAGGCGGTACTCGCGGCGAATTGACGTCGATTTTACGCCAGCGCGGCACGGAGTGCCGGACCGGCCTCCGGAGAAGAGGCGGGAGAAGAGGCGATCCCTCTCATACGACTTTCACCGATGCCTCATACGGTGGGGGCATGACGCAGGTGACTCCCCCCGGGTGGTACCCCGACCCCGGGCAGACGAATGACGCCCCGCCCACCGAGCGCTGGTGGGACGGCGGGGCATGGACGGACCGGACCCGTCCCGCGGGCTCGGCCGCCGCGTGGGGTGCGCCGGCGCAGGCCCCGACGGTCGGAGCCTTCCCGGCATACCCGGCGTACCCGTCCGCGCCGCCCACCGGTTCGCGGCGCGGGCTGCGCACCGGGGCGGCCGTGGTGGCGGCCGTGGCGGTCCTGGCCAGCATCGGGGTCGGCGTGTACGCGCTGACCAAGGACGACGGCGGCTCCGCCGGGCCCGGTACGGCGCAGGGGCCCGGCGGCCGTGGCGGTCCGGGCGGCTCCGACGGGCAGGACCCCTTCGGCGACTCGGGGGGTCCGGGTGGCTCCGGCGGCCCGGGGGGCACCTCACCGGCCCCCGAGGGGTCGGAGGCGCCGAAGATCGAGAGCGGCGCGGTGACCGACGCGCTCAACGGCATCAGCATCCCCGTCCCGGACGGCTGGAGCGGGCAGGAGCTGGACGTGGGCGCGCAGATAACGTCCGAGTCCTCCTACAAGTGCCCCGGCGACACGTCGAAGACCTGCACCAAGGGCGGCGTGTACTCGGCTCCGGCCCAGGTGCCCGGCTCCACGGCGGAGGCGGTCGCCAAGGCGGACATCGAGGTCAACGCCGAGGAGTCGTACGGCGGCACCACGTACGGCGAGATCACCTCGCACCAGGTCCTCGCCTCGCGGGCGGTGACCGTGGCCGGCCAGAAGGGCTACCTGGTGCGCTGGAAGGCGGTCACGAGCAAGGGCGCCGACGGCTACGTCGAGTCCCTGGCCTTTCCGGCGCCCGCGGACACCGAGCGGATCGTGGTCCTGCGCTTCGGCGTCGACGCCGACCAGGAGGTGTCCGTCATCGACGAGATCACCAAGGGCATCAAGGTGTCGACGGGGAGCGGCAGCGGACAGGGGGTCTGAGCGCGGACCCGGCCGGGCGGGGCCGCGCGCCGCGCGGGCGCGCGTCCAACCGGGCTGACGGGTGCCGGCCGGGCCCCGCTCGGCCGAGCGGCTCGGCCCGGCTTCGTCCGGCCGGGCGGGTCCGGTCACTGCGGGGCGGCTCGAACCGGCACGGCCGGGTCGACCGTCCGGCCCCGCCGCCGCGTCCCGGCCGCCCGCGACACACGAGCGGCCGGGTGGGACGCCCCTCCGCTCAAGGGGCGTCCCACCCGGCCGGGGGTGCGCGCCGCCCCCGTCCCCACGGTGCGGCGCGAGCAGGTCACCGTCCGGTCATCCCGCGGACGGCGGCCTGGGTCTTTCCGCTCCGAGGCCGAGTGCCGGCAGCACGGCGGCCTCCACGAAGCGCAGCAGGTATTCCTCGTCGGCGTACTCCCCGTCCACCACGGGGCGGGCGCGGACGACGCCGAACATCTGGGCCGGGATGTACTCCAGCGCCGGGTGGCCGGCCGCCACCTCGCCGCGCTCGACACCCCGCCGCAGGATCTCCCGCAGGGCGGCGATCTCGGGTTCGACGATGGCCTCGCGCAGTGCGCCCGCCAGCTCCGCGTCCTGGGTGACGGCGTGTCCGAGCGCCTGGAGGAGTTTGGTGTCGGTCATGGACCACCGGGCGGCTCCCCGCGCGGCCTCGCGCAGGTCGTCGGCGAGTGATCCGGTGTCGATCCCGGCGAGCCGCGACCGGCGGCGGGAGCGCAGGGCCGCCACCACGAACTGGGGTTTGGTCTTCCACTGCCGGTACAGCGTGGACTTGCTGCACCGGGTGCTGGTGGCGACGCCCTCCATGGTGACGGCCTCGTACCCGCACTCGCGGATCTGTTCCAGGACGGCGTCGAAGAACTCCTGCTCACGCTCGGGCGTGAGCTTGGAGCGGCGCGAGGCGGCGACCGATTCCGGTCCGTCCGCGGCCTGCGACGTCATCGGCCCTTCTCCTCACTGCTGTCCGGCGGCCCTCGGACGGGCCGCTTCCAGTGTGTCGCACGTCCATCGATACGACAGTGTACCGATACGCCAGTGTACCGGTACCCGAGCGTATCGGTACACTGGCGTATCGGTACGATGTCGTATCGATGCTGCGCGCAGGCCCCGGGCCCGCACACCAGCGCACCGGGACACGCACGTGCACGCCACACACACGGACACGGGCACGGGCACGGCACTCGCGCAGCACACGCACCACTCACACGCACCACGTCAGCGAAGGGGCCGGGGGATGAATGCCCGCACCGAGCCTGAAGAAGCGGAGCCGGCCACACCGGTACGGCCGCCGATAATCCGGGAGCTCCTGCTCGTCGCCGGACTCTTCCTCGTCTACAAATGCGGCCGGCAGCTGGCCACGGGCCACACCGCCGAGGCCTTCCGCAACGCGCACCGCGTGTGGGACGCGGAACGGTGGCTGCGGCTGCCGGACGAGGACGCGGCGCAGTCCCTGCTGCTGTACGGCGACGGCCTGGTCCACGTCGCGAACACCTACTACGCGACCGTCCACTTCCCCGCCACCGCGGCCTTCCTGGTCTGGCTCTACCTGCGGCGCCCCGCGCACTACGTGTGGGCCCGCCGGGTACTGGCCGCCGTCACGGCCGCCGCCCTGGTGGTCCATCTCACGTTCCCCCTCGCGCCGCCCCGGATGCTCGCGGCGACGGGACTGATCGACACCGCGCGGGTGTACGGGCCCTCGGTGTACGGGCCCCCTCGGACGGACACCCTGTCGAACCAGTTCGCGGCGATGCCCTCGCTGCACTTCGGCTGGGCCCTGATGGTCGCCGTCGGGCTGATCGTCGCCACCCGGTCGCGCCGGCGGTGGCTGTGGCTGCTGCACCCGCTGGTCACCCTGCTGGTGATCGTGGGCACGGCGAACCACTACTGGCTGGACGCGCTCATCGCCTCGGCGCTGCTCGGGGTCGCCCTCGCGGTGATCCGTGCGCCGCGTCGCACGGTGACGGCGGCCGGACGCGGTGCGCCC
Source organism: Streptomyces sp. NPDC051051 (assembly GCF_040682975.1). NCBI lineage: Bacteria > Bacillati > Actinomycetota > Actinomycetes > Kitasatosporales > Streptomycetaceae > Streptomyces > Streptomyces sp. NPDC051051. Next base: position 40,489 of record NZ_JBFBCB010000023.1, on the reverse strand, counting down.
ACCGGTGGGCCGGCCCAGCCGGCCGGGGAGAAGGCGCTCGTGGGGGCGGGCCGATGAGCGCCGCCCTCGTCGCCGTCGTCCTGTCGCTGTTCTCCGCGGTCGCCTACGCCGCCGCGGCCGTCGCCCAGGAACGGCTGGCCGCCCGCTCCCCCGGCACCGGATTCGCCCGGCTGCTGGGCAGCGGCGCCTGGTGGGCCTCGGTGGGGCTCAACGGCGGGGCCGCCCTGTTGCACGTCGTGGCCCTCACGTACGGCCCGCTGACCGTGGTGCAGCCGCTCGGGGCGCTCACCCTGGTCGCGGCCGTGCCGCTGGGCGCGCGCATCGCCGGCCGGCGGGTCGGCGCGGCCGAGTGGCGGGGCACCGCCCTGACCCTGCTCGGACTGGCCGCGATCCTGGTCACGGCGTCCGGCCCGGCACCCGACGACGTACTGAGCGGGTCCGAGGCGGTCGCGGTGGCGGGGGTGACGGCGGCGCTGATCGGGCTGCTCGCCCGGCCCGGCACCCGGCCCGGCCTGCGGCACGCGAGCGCGTCCGGCTTCGCCTCCGGGGTGGCCTCCGCGCTCACCCAGACCGTGACGGTGGCCGCGTCCGACCGGTCCGGCCCGCTGCTCGGCGTGCAGGTGATCGGGGCGGCGCTGCTGGTGGCCGCCTTCGCCACGGGCGGGCTGCTGCTGTCGCAGACCGCCTACCGGGACGGACTGGGCGCCCCGCTGGCGGTGGTGACACTGGCGAACCCGGTGGCCGCCGCGGTGATCGGTCTCACGCTGCTGGGCGAACGGCTCCAGGGCGGAGCGGCGGGCGCGCTCCTCGCGGTCGCCGGAGCGGGCCTCTCCGCCTGGGGCGTGGTGCTGCTGTCCCGCGCGGCGCCGGAGCCGGTGACGGGAGCGGCGACGGGACCGGCACCGGTCCCGACCGCGGATCCCGCGGCGGGCCGAACCCCGGGACGCCCCACCGCGTACGCCTCGGGACGCCCGTCCCGACGCGGTTCGCGGTACGACGGCAGGCACGCCGAGGACCACGGCGACGGGCACGACGGGCACGGCGACGGGCATCCGGTGGCCGCGGTGCTCGCGCTGAAGCCGGAGACGGCCTCGGCCGAACCCGCTCTGCTGCCCCGGCCGGCCACGGGACCGGGGCGCCTCACCGCGCTGTGACCGGGGTCAGCCGAGGCCGCGGGAGTCCTGCTTCAGGGCCGTGTCCACCGTCAGGGCGGTGGCGACGACCAGACTCAGCAGGGGTTCGGGCAGCTGGTAGTGGATCTGCAGGACGTAGTTGTCCGCGGTGGTGAAGAGGGTCTTCGCCAGGCCTTCCCAGGTCTTGGTGATCCGGGCGACCTCGTTGTCCGCGTGGTCGACGATCGCGAAGTTCCAGGCCCGCCAGTTCTCCGCCTTGATCGCGCCGACCTGCCCGCCACCGGCGTCGATGGCGAAATTGATCTTCCCGAAGATGTTCTGCTGGACGATCTCGCCGACCGGCTGACCGTCGGGACGCGTGACGATCACACGGGACTTGAGGAACTTGCGCGGGCGGGTCAGCAGCAGGACCGGCCGGCCGTGGGCGTCGCGGATCTCCAGCCTGTGCGTCATGAACTGGTCGATGCTGGCGACGAACCGCAGGACCTTCCGCAGCGCGCTCTGCCCGACCTGCACGACCGAACCGAGCTGATTGCCCTGCTGGTCCATGACCTTGTACTCGTTGGTCAGCTCGATCAGCTTGGCCTTCTGGTTGACCACCAGCACCGGCTCGCTGAACAGCGTGCCGCCACCGGGGCCGCCCGCCGCGACCCCCGCCTGCTGCTGCACCTGGCGCTGCACACGGGGGTCGGGTCCGGCGGCCGGCTGCGCGGGCACCTGCGGCTGGGCGGGCTGCGCCGGTAGCGGCTGCCGGTCCGGCGTCTGCGGCAGGCCCTGCGCCGGCTGCTGCTCGGCGTGGGTGTGCTCGGTCCACCGGGAACCGTCCCAGTACCGCAGGGTCCGGTCGGCCCCGTGCGGGTCCGGGTACCAACCTGAAGGTGTGTTCGAATGCGTGGTCACCGGGGCACACTACCCCGAGCCTGCCCGGACCTGACCAGCCCCCACGATGCGGTGTTCACCGTGCTTCACCCGCTCGGTGTGCTCATTCCGTGACGATGGCCGGGTCGCTCACACCGGGACGCCCGTTCTCGACGTGCCCGGCGAACCGGCGCTGGAACGACGGGTCCGCGGCGGAGGTGACGGTGAGGTCGTACCAGCGCCGGCCGGCGCTCAGGTCGACGGTGCGCTTGAGGACGGCGCCCACCCGGACCCGTACGGTCGTGGTGCGGCCCCGGTAGCCGTCGGTCACCTTCAACTCCACCGTGCCGGAGCCCCGGTTGGTGAAGGTCAGCTCCACGTCGTCGCCCACGTGCCGGGCGACGACCTCGGGCCCCGCGGTCTTCCCCGGCCCCTTGAAGACGCGCAGGAAGCCGTTCGGTCCGTGCACGGTGAGGTCGTGGGAGCCGCCCGAGTACGCGGAGTTCCAGGTGTCGGAGATCTTCTTGCCGGCCTCGGTGGTGTATGTCCACGGGCCGTCGGCGCGGTTGCCGGAGGTGACCAGGAAGGCGGCGCCGGCCTTGGCGCCGGAGGCGAAGGTGAGCGTGAGCTTCCCGGTGGCCGGGTCGGCCGAACCGTCCACGGCGGGCGCGTACTTGAGGGGGCGGGCGGGCCTCAGGCCGCGTTCCTGCCGGGGCAGGGTGCCCTCGGCGGGCGGGGTGGGCCGGTAGTCGGGGTGGCGCTCGCGGTCCTGCGGCTCGTACCCGTCGGTGTCGGGCAGCACGACCGGCCCGGTGTCCCTGCGGGAGAAGTCGAAGGCCGCCGTCAGATCGCCGCAGACGGCCCGCCGCCAGGGCGAGATGTTCGGCTCGCGCACTCCGAAGCGGCGCTCCATGAAGCGGATGACCGAGGTGTGGTCGAGGGTCTCGGAGCAGACGTAACCGCCCTTGCTCCAGGGTGAGACGACGAGCATCGGCACCCGCGGGCCGAGGCCGTACGGACCGGCGACGCGGTTGCCGCCGCCCGGGTACAGGTCCAGGGAGACGTCGACGGTGGACCGGCCCCGCTCGTCCGAGGTCGGCGGGAGCGGCGGCACCAGGTGGTCGAAGAAGCCGTCGTTCTCGTCGTAGGTGATGAACAGCGCCGTCCTCGCCCACACCGCCGGGTTGGAGGTGAGCGCGTCGAGGACCTGGGCGATGTACCAGGCGCCGTAGTTGGAGGGCCAGTTGGAGTGCTCGGAGAAGGCCTCCGGAGCGGCGATCCAGGAGATCTGCGGCAGCTTGCCGGCCTTCACGTCGGCGCGGAGCCGGTCGAAGTAGCCGTCGCCGTTCTTGACGTCGGTGCCGGTGCGGGCCTTGTCGTACAGCGGGTCGCCGGGGGCGGCGTTGCGGTACTTGTTGAAGTAGAGCAGCGAGTTGTCGCCGTAGTTGCCGCGGTAGGCGTCCTGGATCCAGCCCCAGGAGCCCTGCGCGTCGAGGCCGTCGCCGATGTCCTGGTAGATCTTCCAGGAGACACCCGCCTCCTCCAGGCGCTCGGGGTAGGTCGTCCAGTCGTAGCCCAGCTCGTCGTTGCCCAGGACGGGGCCGCCGCCCCGGCCGTCGTTGCCGGTGTGACCCGTCCACAGGTAGTAGCGGTTGGGGTCGGTGGAGCCGATGAAGGAGCAGTGGTAGGCGTCGCAGACGGTGAACCTGTCGGCGAGCGCGTAGTGGAAGGGGATGTCCTCGCGGGTGAGGTACGCCATGGTCGTGGTGCCCTTCGCGGGGACCCACCTGTCGTACCTGCCGCCGTTGTAGGCCGCCTGTCCGTCCGGCCAGCTGTGCGGAAGGCCTTCGAGGAACTGCATGCCGAGGTCGTCGGCGGTCGGGTGGAAGGGCAGGAGGTCCCTGGTGCCGTCCGACTGGTGCCACACGGACTTGCCGCCGGGGAGCGTCACGGGATGCGGGTCGCCGAAGCCGCGCACGCCCCGCAGCTTGCCGAAGTAGTGGTCGAAGGACCGGTTCTCCTGCATCAGGACGACGATGTGCTCGACGTCCTCGATCGTCCCGGTGCGGTGGTGGGCCGGCAGTGCGGCGGCGCGCTCGATGCTGCTCGACAGCGCGCTGAACGCCGTGGTGGCACCCGCGATCTGGAGGAATCTGCGCCGGTTGACTTCGGACATGGGTGAAGGACCTCTCGTGCGGGGCGGGTTCGGCGGCCGGTCGTTCGCCGGGGAAGTGCGCGCGCAAGGAGTGTTCCAAGGGCACGCAACGCGAGGGAAGGGACGGATGGCGCCCACGTGAAGGCCGACGGTACGGGGGGTGCGGAACGGAACACCGTCGGCGGTGCGGGAGGGGGCGGAGCGCGACACCCTGATTCCCGCGGTCTCGTGGACGGGCTCGGCCGCGTCCGACGCCGCACCCACCACCCGCACGCGGGGCGGCCGGAAAACGGCGGACGGCCGGGAAGCCGCCGCCCCCCTGCGCGTCGGGCACGGGCCGGGCGCAGCCGTACGCGCCAAACCCCCCGGACCGGCCCCGGGCCCGGACGTCCCCGCCCGCACCCCCGCTCCCCTGCGTCACGGACCGGCTACCGTGCGCGTTTACCGGCTCTCCGGCACGGACACGGGTTCGCCACACGGTCTTCACGCGGGGCGCACTTCCGGCCGATCGGGGTCTTCGGTCGGCCGGCGGGGCAGACGGTGACGAGCGCTCCCGCCTAGCCTCCCGGCTCATGCGATCACCACTGATGAGACGCCTCGGCCTCGGCACCGTTCTCGCCGTCGTCCTGGCCGTGTTCGGCCTGACGCCCGTCGCGAGCGCGGACCCGGCTCCGGCCACGCTGACGTTCGCCACCGACAGCGCGACCACCACACCCGGCGGCACGGTGAACCTGTCGATGACGATCACCAACAACAAGACCTACGACATCTGGTTCGTGTACCAGACGATCGACCCGACCTGGTTGACCACCCAGCGCCCCGACCTGAAGTACGGCTTCACCGGCTGCTCCCTGGCGACGGCCGCCGGCGCCACCCCCTGCTCAGGGACCGGACCGGCCGACCTCGGCGCCAACTACGGCACCACCGTCCCGCCCGGCCAGAGCCGTACCGTCACACTGACGCTCCAGATCGCCGCCGACTCGGGCTGCAACGGCAACATCGGCTTCTACTCGTACTTCTACGCCGAGTTCAGCGACACCACCAGCATCAGCGGCGGGCCGGTGTACACGCCCGAGACCCGCGTCCTGTGCGCCTGACGGACCGGCTCCCCGGCCCGCCCGGACACCTCGTCCCCGTCGGGCCGACTCCGGCGGATCCGGCCCGACGGACCGTCAAAGAGCGCCGGAAACAGTCGGGTTGACCTGAAAGCGGCCCACGGCCCGAAACCGGCCTGTGAGCGGGCCCACATCACGACCGGGATCGCGGGCCCGGGTCCGGCGGGCCGGGCCCGTCCGCCGGTACGCCCTCCGGGCCCCGGACCAGCAGGCATCCCCCTCACGCCACCCGGTTCCACGGCGCACCGGCGGACGAACCCGCGCCCCTTCCGGTTCCCCCGGCACCACATTGGTCACCTGCACTTTTCCGTCATGTTTCGCAACACCATCACGAAAGCTACACAGAGACATCACCATGTGACGCGACGGATGCGTCGACGACCGGCTTCTGAGGGGGATGCCGGCGCCGCGCCAGGGGGTGCGTCCGCTCCACGGGAGCCGTGCTCACCCCTGCCCGGGGAGGGGACTTCACCGCATGAAGCGGACCATACGCACCACCGTGTTCACGGTCGGTGCGCTCATCGCCGCGTTCGGCCTGCCGGCCGGCACGGCACACGCCGGCACCACCGCACCCCGCGTCGACCTGCGGGTGCTGGTGGTCGGCGACGGCGGCCCGGCCACCGACGCCATCGCGGCCGAACTCGACGCGGCCGGCACGCCGTACACCGAGATCGACCTGACGCAGGCGGGCCGGCCCGTGATCGACGGCGGTTTCCTGGCCGACACCGTGGACGGCCGGCCACGCGCCAGGTACCAGGCCGTGGTGCTGCCGAACGACAACCCGTTCCCGGCCGGTTCCACCGAGATGGCGGCCCTCGCGGCCTACGAGCAGACGTACGCGGTGCCCCAGGTCGACGCCTACACCTACGCGCGCCCGGAAGCCGGTCTGCAGTACCCGGTGCACGGCGGCTACTCCGGCAGTCTCGACGGCGTGCGGGCCTCGGTCACCACCGCCGGCCGGGCGGGCCCCTTCGGCTACCTGGACGGCTCCGTGCCGTTCGAGGACAACGATCCTGCCGTCGGGGAGAGTTACGCCTACCTGTCGACCCCCGTCGCGGGCGCCGACTTCACCTCGTACGTCGACGCGCCGGTCCCCGGCCGGGCGACGCGCGGTTCCCTGGTGGGCGAGTACCGGCACGACGGGCGGCGCGAGCTGGTCGTCACGTTCGTCTACAACCGGTACCAGCCGCAGTTCCGGCTGCTGGCCCGCGGCATCGTGGAGTGGATGACCGGCGGTGTGCACCTGGGCGCCTCCCGGAACTACTTCGCGGTGCACGTGGACGACGTGTTCGCCGCCGACGACCGCTGGAACACCGCCTTGAACTGCACCCCGGGCGACGTCGACTGCACGGACCCGAACGCCGCCCCGGACCCGATCCGGATGACGCCCGCCGACGTCGACCACGCCGTCTCCTGGCAGCAGGAGCACGGCCTCACCCTCGACTTCGCCTACAACGGCGCGGGCAGCGTCGACCACCGCGAGGACCACGACGGGGCCGATCCGCTCGCCGACCGGCTGATCGCCGGACGCGACGCGTTCCGCTGGATCAACCACACCTACACGCACGCCTTCCTCGGCTGTGTGCAGGACACCTCGGTGGTGCCGTGGAAGTGCGCCACCGCCGCCGACGGCACCACGCGGTGGGTGAGCCGCAACGAGATCGCGGACGAGATCACGGCCAACCGGGTGTGGGGCGAGGCGGCGGGACTCCCCCTGGAGAACGAGGAGTTGGTCACCGGCGAGCACTCGGGCATGAAGGTGCTGCCGCAGCAGCCGGTGGACAACCCCAACCTGGCGCCCGCCCTGGACGACAACGACATCACCTGGCTCGGTTCGGACAACTCCCGTGAGCCCGAACAGCGTTCGGTCGGTCCGGCGACCACCGTCCCCCGCTACCCGATGAACGTCTTCTACAACGCGGGCCGCGCCGCCGAGCAGGTCGACGAGTACAACTGGATCTACACGAGCCGCGCCCAGGGCGGCAGCGGCATCTGCGAGGACAACCCGGCGACCACCACCTGCCTCGCGGCCCCGCTGGAGCCGGCCACCGGCTACACCGGGCACATCGTGCCGCTGGAGACGCGGATCGCCCTCGGGCACGTGCTGTCCAACGACCCCAGGCCGCACTTCATCCACCAGTCGAACCTCGCCGAGGACCGCATCGCCTACCCGGTGCTGAGCGGCGTCCTGGACGGCTACGCGGCACTGTTCGCGGACGACACCCCCGTGGTGAACCCGCGGATGAGCGAGATCGGCACCGAGCTGGGCCGCCGGGCCGCCTGGCGGAACGCCCTGGAGGCCGGCCAGGCGGCGGCCTACCGCATCGGCGACACGGTCACCGTCGAGGCGCCGGCCGGACTCCCGGTCCCCGCGACCCTGCCCACCGGCTCCACGCTGAACGACGCCGCGTTCGGCGCGCCGTACGCGGGCCTGGTGTCCGGCTGGACGCCCTCCGTCGGCACCCCGCTCACCCTCACCCTGCCGGCCTCCGTCCCCGCTCCGGCCGTCCCCGCTCCGGCCGTCTCCGCCCCGGTCGCCGGTGCTCCCTCCGCCGCGGTCACCGGGCCGGCCCCGGACACCCGCGTCCCGGCGGGCGTCACCGAGCAGGTCGTGTCCTCCGCCAGGGACTGAACGGCACACCGACCCGCATCCACCGAAGGTCCCGGCCGCCCACCCGCGGCCGGGACCGCCACTGGCGAAACGGTCCTCCAGAGGGACCCGCCGCCGGGCACGACCACCCCACACCTCGGCCGTGGAGCACCTCGATGCACGTTCCCCACGGCGCGCGACGCCCCGGCGCGACGCGCGTCACCCTGCTCACCGAAGGCACCTACCCGCACAGCCACGGCGGCGTGAGCGTCTGGTGCGACCAACTCGTCCAGGGCATGCCCGACCTCGACTTCGACGTCCTCGCCGTCACCGGCACGGGACGCGAACCCCTGGTGTGGGAGCTGCCCGCGCACGTCACTCGGGTGCGGTCCGTCCCCATGTGGGGCGCCCCGCCCGAGGGACGCCCGCCGCGCGGCCGGTCCCGCGACCGGCTCGCCGCCGCCTACGAGCGGTTCCTCACCGCGCTCCTCGACCCGTGCGCGCAGGACGGGTTCGCGCCCGCCCTGTACGCCATGGCGGGGGCGGCGGTGGACGGCGGGCTGAGCGCCTTCCTGCGGGGCGACCGGGCGATCGCCCTGCTGTCCTCGGTGTGGAACCGTCCCGGTCTGGCCGTCCGCGAGGCCCGGCCGACCGTCCATGACGCGCTGACCGCGACGTCCCTGCTGGAGCACGCCCTGCGTCCGCTGGCCGTACCGCCGCCGGAGAGCGGGGTCGCGCACGCGGTGAGCGGCGGCGTCGCGGCCCTGCCCGGTCTGGCCGCGCTCGAACGGCACGGTGTGCCGCTGCTGTTGACCGAGCACGGCGTCTATCTGCGTGAGCGCTACCTCGGTTACCGCACCGCTCCCTACCGCTGGCCGGTGAAGGCGGTCGTCCTCGGCTTCTTCCGGCTGCTGGCGGAGGAGACCTACCACCGAGCCGCGCTGATCACCCCGGGAAACCGGTACAACCGGTTGTGGGAGGAGCAGGGCGGCGCCGCCCCGGAGTCGATCCGCACCGTCTACAACGGGGTGGACCCCGCCGCGTTCCCGCCGGCCGGGCCCGAGCCGCGGGCGCTCACCCTCAGCTGGGCGGGCCGGGTCGATCCGATCAAGGACCTGGAGACCCTGATCCGGGCCTTCTCCCTGGTGCGGGCCCGGCTGCCGGACGTGCGGCTGCGGCTGTTCGGCGGGACGCCGCGGGGCGGTGAGGCGTACCGGGAGCGGTGCGAGGCGCTGGCCGCCGAGCTGGGGCATGCGGACGCCGTCACCTTCGAGGGCCGCGTCGACGACATCAAGGACGCCTACGCGGCCGGCAACGTCGTGATGCTGTCGAGCATCAGCGAGGGTTTCCCGTTCACGCTGATCGAGGCCATGTCGTGCGGGCGGGCCACCGTCTCCACCGATGTGGGCGGGGTCCGGGAGGCGGTCGGCGAGACCGGTCTGGTGGTGCCGCCGCGCGATCCGGCCGCGATGGCCGCCGCCGCGCTGGAGCTGCTGGGCGACCCGGCACGGCGCCGGGCGATGGGCGAGGCGGCGCGGCTGCGGGTGATCGAGCAGTTCACCCTGCGGCAGACCATCGACACGTTCCGCGCCATCTACCAGGAACTGCCCACTCTGAAAAAGGAGTCGCCCGCTCGGATCGTCCTGCCCGCTCCGGCGGTCACCGGCACGGGGAGCCTCGCCGGATGAGCGGGCCGATGTTCCTCGAACCCGGCGGCGCCGAACAGGACACGCTGGCACTGCGGTTGGCGACGCCCCGGCCGCCGCGCCGCCGCCCGCGCTGGGCCCTGGACGAGGCCACCCTCGCCGTCCGGCTGCCCCGGCGGGGCCCCGACGAGGAGGCGGTCAGCGCCCTCGCCGCCGAACTCGCCGACCGCGTCGGCCCCGCCGTCCACCCCTACGAGGTGGCCGCGCTGCTGGAGGCGGAGGGCCTGTCCGCCTCCGTGATCAAGGAGCGGTACGGTCACCCGAACCTGTTCTCGCTCGCCTCCGCGCTGTACGAGAGGGTGCCGCGGACCTTCCCCGAACCCGCGCCCGCGCCCGACCCCTGGCGCCCGGACACCGTGCGCTGTCTGCTGCGGGGCGCCCTGTTCGCCCTGCCGGGCCTGGCCTATCCGATGACCGCGCCCCTCTGGGACGCCGGCCGTCACACCGCCGTGCTGGTGGTGGCCGGACTGCTCTCCTGGGCCTGGGGCCAGGCGCTGGGGCACCGGGCCCACCTGCGGATGGCGGCCGGGCGGCGGGAAGCCGGCCGTACCCTCCTCGTCGGCGCGCCCCTCGGGGCGGCGGTCGCCACGGCCGCCGCCGCGCTGCCCGCCGGGGGCGGGCCGGTGACGCTGGTGGCGGCCGCGCAGTCGGTGTACCTGGCGGCGGCCGGCGTGCTGCTGGTGCTGGGCCGGGAGCGGCTGCTGCTGGCCGCGCTCGGTCCGCTGGTCGCCGGTGCCGCCGTGCTGCCCCGGTGGGACCTCCCGCCGTCGCTGCGGGCCGGGCTGCCGCTGCTGGCGCTGCTCGCCGTGCTCGCCGTCACCGGTCACGCGCTGCGCACCGTCCTCGCCGTCCCGCCGGCGCCGGCCGCGGCCCGGCCGCGGCTGCTGCGGTCGCTGCCGTACGGGCTGTTCGGGCTGGCCGCGGGTGTGCTGGTACTGCTGGAGGGCCACGAGGAGCCGTACGCCGTGATCGCGCTGACCGTCAGCATGGGACCGGCGGAGTGGTTGCTGTACCGCTACCGCGGGCTGTCCGTCGCCGCGCTGCGCGCCGCCGCGACGCCCGCCGGCTTCCTGCTGCGCTCGGCCGGCGTCCTCGCCCTCTGCCTGCTCGCGTACGTTCTGCCGCTGCTGCCCGCGGCGCTGCTCACCGGCGCCGATCCGGCCGTCCTGCTGCCGCTCGCCGCCGCCCTGTGGACCGGGCTGCTGCTCCAGGCGTTCGGGGCGGCCTGGCCGTCCGCCGCGATCTGTCTCACGGCCGCGGTCGGCGCCTCGGCGGCCGCCCTGTTCCGGCTGCCACCCGGTCCGGCCGCCCTGCCCCTGTGCTGCGGGGCCGCCGCGCTCTGTCTGGCCGGGTGCGCACTGCGGCTGCTCGGCCGTCCGGCCCCGCACGCCTGACGGCACGCCCGCTCCGCCGCCCACGCCCCGACGACCACCGGCAACACCGTCGACCACCGGCAACACCACCCATGACCGTCAACGACCGTAAGGATCGACCAAGTTGACCTCCGCACCGCTCGCCGCCGTCACCGGAGCCGAGGGTTTCATCGGCTCGCACCTCACCGAGGCGCTGGTCGCCTCCGGCCACCGGGTGAGAGCCATGGCCCAGTACAACTCCTTCTCCTCCTACGGCTGGCTGGAGACACTGCACCCGGACGTCCTGGACCAGGTGGAGATCGTCCTCGGCGACGTCCGGGACCCCGGCTCGGTCCGCGGGCTCCTCGACGGCGCCGACGTGGCCTACCACCTGGCCGCGCTGATCGCGATCCCGTACTCCTACCAGGCGCCCCACAGTTACGTGGACACCAACGTCACCGGCACCCTCAACGTGCTGGAGGCGGTCCGCGCGCTGGGCACGCCCCGGCTCGTGCACACCTCCACCAGCGAGACGTACGGCACCGCGCAGTCCGTGCCGATCACCGAGGACCACCCCATCAACACCCAGTCGCCGTACGCCGCTTCGAAGGCGGGCGGGGACCGGCTCGCCGACAGCTACCACGCGAGCTTCGGCACCCCCGTGGTCACGCTGCGGCCGTTCAACACCTTCGGGCCCCGCCAGTCGATGCGCGCGGTCATTCCCACCGTCATCGGGCAGGTGGCCGCCGGGGAGCGGACGATCACCCTCGGCGACCTGCGTCCCACGCGGGACTTCACGTTCGTCGAGGACACCGCGCAGGCGTTCCTCGCGGTGGGCTCGGCACCCGCCGAGCGGGTGGTGGGCCGCACCTTCAACGCCGGCACCGGCGGCGAGATCTCGGTCGGGGACCTGGTCGCGCTGATCGGCAAGGTGATGGACACCGCGCTCGACGTGCGCGAGGACCCCGCCCGCATCCGGCCGGCCAACTCCGAGGTGCTGCGGCTGGTCGCCGACGCGAGCCGGCTCGCCGCCGCCACCGGCTGGCAGCCCGCCCGCACCCTGGAGGAAGGTCTCGCGCACACCGTGGAGTTCTTCCGCGACCCGGGCAACCTGGCGCGCTACAAGACCGGCATCTACAACATCTGACCCGTCCGGCACGTCCCCGAACAGGCATGAAGGAGGAGCCCCATGCACGCAGTGATCCTGGCCGGAGGCAAGGGCGTCCGGCTGCGGCCGTACACCACCGCGCTGCCCAAGCCGCTCGTCCCCATCGGTGACCAGCACGCCATCCTGGAGATCGTGCTGCGCCAGCTCGCCACGGCCGGCTTCACCAGCTGCACCATCGCCATCGGCCACCTCGGCGAGATCATCCGCGCGTACGTCGGCGACGGCACCCAGTGGGGCCTGGCCGTCGACTACGCCACCGAGGAGAGCCCGCTGGGCACCATGGGCCCGCTGCTGAAACTGCGCGACCGGCTCCCGGAGACGTTCCTGGTGATGAACGGCGACGTCCTGACCGACCTCGACTACGCCGACGTCCTGCTCCGGCACCGCGAGTCGGACGCGCCGCTGACCATAGCGACGTACGCCCGCAGGGTGCACATCGACTTCGGGGTGCTGACCACCACCGACAGCAAGGTCGTGGCGTTCACCGAGAAGCCGAGCATGGACTACCGGGTGTCGATGGGCGTCTACGGTCTGACGCGCTCGACGCTGGACGGGTACACGGCCGGACTGCCGCTGGGCTTCGACGAGTTGGTCCTCGACCTGCTGAAGGCCGGCGACGCGCCGCACGCCTACGACTTCGACGGGTACTGGCTCGACATCGGCCGTCCGGACGACTACGACCGGGCCAACGCCGAGTTCACCAGCCGCCGGTCCCTGCTGCTCAAGGGAGCCTGAGCACCACATGCGCATTCTCGTCCTCGGCCACACCGGCTATCTGGGCGCCCACGTCGCCGAGCGGCTGCGGGCCCTGCCGGGCACGCGGGTCCTCGGCGGCGGACGTTCGCCCGCCGCCGAGTTCCCCGTCGACCTCGCCGCCGTCCGCCCGGAGCAGCTGGCGAAGATCCTGGCCTCGGCCGCGCCCGACACCGTCGTCAACTGCGCGGGCGCGACCGGCGGCGACGCCGTGACGCTCGCGGAGGTCAACGCCCGCGGCCCCGCCGTCCTGTGCGCGGCACTGCGCGCGGCGGCCCCGGCGGCCCGCCTCGTCCACCTCGGCTCGGCCGCCGAGTACGGGCCCGGCGCCGTGGACAGCCGGGTGACGGAGTCGGCGGCCACCAGCCCGGCCGGCCCGTACGGCGCCACCAAGCTCGCGGGGACGGTCGCGGTGACCGCGTCCGGGCTGGACGCGGTGGTGCTGCGGGTGGGCAACCCGGTGGGGCCGGGGGCGCCCGCCTCGGGGCTGCCGGGCCGGATCGCCGGGCTGCTGCGGGCGGCGGGCCCGGACCCGGAGGCGGTGCTGCGGCTGGGCGACCTGTCGGCGTACCGCGACTTCGTGGACGTACGCGACGTGGCGCGGGCCGTGGCGCTGGCGGTCACGGCGCCCGGTCCGCTGCCGCCCGTCCTCAACATCGGCGGCGGGCGGGCGGTCCCGGTGCGCGAGCTGGTGCGGCGGCTGGTGCGGCAGGCGGGTTTCGCGGGCCGGGTGGAGGAGAACGCGGCGGGCTCGGACCGTTCCGCCCGGGTGTCCTGGCAGTGCTCGGACATCGGCGCCGCCGCGCGGGTCCTCGGCTGGCGCCCGGTCCACACCCTCGACGACGCCCTCGCCGCGCTGTGGGGAGGTGACGGTACGCCGTGAACCTGCTGATTCCGCTGTACGTCCATCCGGCCGAGGACCCGGGCGCCTGGAACCGGCTGATCAGGTCCGCCGCCGGTACCTACGGCGTCGTCCTCAACCCGGCGAACGGGCCCGGCGAGGGGCCCGATCCGGCGTTCGCGGCGGCGGCCTCGGCGCTGCGCGCGGCGGGGGCGCGGCTGCTGGGGTACGTGGACACCGACTACGGGATCCGGGACGAGGCGGAGATCGCCGACGAGGTGCGCCGGCACCGCGAGTGGTACGCGGTCGACGGCTGTTTCCTGGACCGGGTGACGGCGACCGCGGACGGTCTGTCCGTCTGCCGCCGGCTGGTGCGGGCGCTGCGGCGGCAGGGGGCGGGGACGGTCGTGCTGAACCCCGGGGTCCACCCGGCGGTCGGGTACGTCCGGCTGGCCGACCTGACCGTCACCTTCGAGGGCCACTGGTCGACGTACGTCTCGGCGTTCAGCAGACCGGAGTGGACCGCCCGGCAGGCGCCCGAGCGGCTGTGCCACCTGGTCTACGGGGTGCCGGAGGCGCTGGTGCCGCTCGCCGTGCGCACCGCGCACGAGCGCGGCGCGGCGGTCTGCGGTCCCGTCACCGGTGAACTCCCCAACCCGTGGTCCGAGTTGAGTCCGGCGCTGAGCGGAGTGCGGTCGTGAGGCGGGCGGTGGCGGGCCTGGCGGTACTGGCCGCCGTGCTGGTGACGGTGCTGAGCGGCTGTTCCGGTGACGGCCGGACCGGCGGTCCGGACCCGACGGCGAAGCCCCGGTGGCAGCCGCGCCCCGGCCTGGCCTGGCAGTGGCAGCTGGACGGCAGGGTCGACCCGTCGGCCGACGTGCCCGTGTACGACATCGACGGCTTCGAGAACTCCGCGGCCGACGTGGCGCGGCTGCACCGGGACGGCCGCAAGGTCATCTGCTACGTCAACGTCGGCGCCTGGGAGAGCTTCCGGCCCGACAGGGACGCCTTTCCGCGCGCGGTGCTCGGTGAGCCCAACGGCTGGGCGGGCGAACGGTGGCTGGACATCCGGCGGGTCTCCGTCCTGCGCCCGTTGATGGCGAAGCGTTTCGACATGTGCCGCGACAAGGGGTTCGACGCGGTGGAACCCGACCTGATGGAGGGGTACGGCAACGAGACCGGCTTCCCGCTCACCGCGCGCGACCAGCTCCGCTACAACCGCATGATCGCCGGGCTCGCCCATGAGCGCGGCCTGTCGGTGGGGCTGAAGAACGACCTCCCCCAGATCCCCGAGCTGGTCGCCGACTTCGACTTCGCGGTGAACGAGGAGTGCGCCCAGTACGACGAGTGCGGCCGCCTCACCCCGTTCGTCGCGGCGGGCAAGGCGGTCTTCCACGTGGAGTACACGGAGCCGGCCGGGGAGTTCTGCCCCGAGTCCCGCAGACTGCGCCTGTCGTCGATGCTGAAGAAGCCCGAGCTGGGGGTGTGGCGCAGGCCCTGCTGAGCGGGGCGCGGGGCCGGGGCACGCGGGCGCCCTCGGGGGCGCGGGGCGGGCGCCTCACGGGCGGACCGGAGCGAAACGTTTGCGTTTCGCTCGTCGGGCACCTAGGCTATGTGTACGAAACGGTTTCGTTTTACCTGTTCGTCACCGGCTCGTCACCGACGTCGCCACCGACTTCGTCACCGATCACGACTGGAGTACGTCCCCATGGCTCACACAGCCGCAGCACCGGACACGGTGTCGCCCGGCAGGAGCGGCTCACCGGCCGAGGCCGCCGAGCCCCGCCACCGGTGGTGGATCCTCGCCGTCATCGGGCTCGCCCAGCTGATGGTCGTCCTGGACGCGACCATCGTGAACATCGCCCTGCCGTCCGCCCAGGCCGACCTCGGCTTCTCCGACGGCAACCGGACCTGGATCGTCACCGCCTACTCCCTGGCCTTCGGCAGCCTGCTGCTGCTCGGCGGCCGGATCGCCGACCTCTTCGGCCGCAAGCCCGCCTTCCTCGTCGGCGTGAGCGGCTTCGCCGCCGCCTCCGCCGTGGCGGGCGCGGCCACCAGCTTCGAGATGCTCGTCGCGGGCCGCGCCCTCCAGGGCCTGTTCGGCGCCCTGCTCGCTCCCGCCGCGCTCTCCTTGCTGACCACCACCTTCACCGACCCGAAGGAGCGCGCCAAGGCCTTCGGCATCTTCGGCGCGATCGCCGGCTCCGGCGCGGCCGTCGGCCTGCTGCTCGGCGGTGTCCTCACCGAGTACCTGGACTGGCGCTGGACCCTCTACGTCAACCTCTTCATCGCGGCCTTCGCCATCGTGGGCGGCTCGCTGCTGCTCCGGCGCACGGCTCGCGACCCCGGCGCCAAGCTCGACATCCCCGGCACGGTCCTCGTCACCACCGGCCTGTTCGGCATCGTCTACGGCTTCTCCAACGCCGAGTCCCACGACTGGAGCTCGCCGCTGTCCTGGGGCTTCCTCGCCGCCGGCACCGTGCTGCTGGCGCTCTTCACCTGGTGGCAGACCAGGGCGTCGCATCCGCTGCTGCCGCTGCGGGTGCTCCTGGACCGCAACCGCGGCGCGTCCTTCACCGCCATGCTGATCTCCAGCGCCGGAATGTTCGGCGTCTTCCTCTTCCTGACCTACTACCTCCAGCTCAGCCTCGGCTTCTCCGCCGTCCGGACGGGCCTGGCCTTCCTCCCGATGGTCGGTGCCCTCATGGTGAGCGCCACCCTGTCCACCAGCGTCCTGCTGCCGCGCGTCGGACCGAAGACCGTGGTCCCGCTCGGCATGGTGCTCGGAGCCGCCGGCATGGTCTGGCTGACCGCCCTCGGCCTGGACAGCACCTACGCGGCCGACGTCCTGCCCCCGCTGCTGGTCACCGGCCTCGGCATCGGCCTGATCATGGCCCCCGCCATGAGCGTCGCCACCAGCGGTGTGGCCACCGATGACGCCGGAGTCGCCTCGGCCTCCGTCAACACGATGCAGCAGATCGGCGGCTCCATCGGCACGGCCCTGCTCAACACCCTCGCCGCCAGCGCCGCCACGTCGTACCTGGCCGGCAAGGACCCCTCCGACAAGCTGACCCAGGCCCGGGCCGCGCTGGAGTCCTACTCCGCCGCCTACTGGTGGTCGGCCGGCTTCTTCGCGGTCGGCGCGCTGGTCACGGCGCTGCTCTACCGGCGCGGCGTCCCGGCGGTCGACGCGGACGCCGCCCCCACCGTCCACATGTGAGCGGCATGTGGTGACCCGCGCCGGCCCGTGGGGACGGGGAGGGCGCGGCCGACGGGCCCGGTGCTTTCGAGCACCGGGCCCGTCGGCATGCCGCACCGCTTCTCCCGCGACGCCGGCCGAGCTCCCGCGTCCGGCGCACGTCGCGCAGCCGGGCCACCGGCCGGGACGGCAGAGCCGTGCATGCGCACCTGCCCGCCTTCGGGCAAGAACGTGCGGTGCGTGTCCCGCTGGCCCGGGCGCCGTCGGCGACCTGAACGCCGACGGTGCCCGGTCAGGCCTCGGGGGCGGGGACCACGCTGAGGTGTCCCGCGGTGCGGCGCGGACGCCGTCCCCCACGGGGCGTCGGCGCGGGTGCCTCGCGCAGCACCATCGTCAGCCGCGTGTACCCCATCTCACGCAGCGTGCGCGGAGTCTCACCGACGATACGGCACTCGGTGGCGGGCCGGTGCGGGTCGGGATGGAGCAGGGTGCGGACCGCTCCGTCGTGCTCGACGGCGTCCTCGCCCATGGCGCGCACCCAGTGCGGCAGTCCCTGCCGGTAGGCGGCCTCCATCAGGGGGTCCTGGGCGATCTCGCGGCGGATCGCCTGCAGGACGGGATCGTGGCCGTGCCCCTCGAGGGTCGCGGCGAACCGGGCCAGCACGGGCAGGCACCAGCCGGCCTCGTGGTCGCCGAGGACCGACGCCGCGTCCGGGTGGAAGAGGACGAACCGCAGGAAGTTGTCGTCCGGCAGCGCGGTCGGATGCGGGCTCACGTCGCGGAAAAGTGACGTGAAAGCGGCGTTGGCGAGAACGACGTCCCAGCGGTGGTCGAGAACGACGGAAGGAAAGGGCACGGCCTCCAGGTACGCGGCGTAGTCCCGTAGGTAGGACTGGGCCTCGGGACTTGCGGGGACGGGCCGCGGTACCGACCGCTGCCCACCTGCCTGATACGCCATCGGGAGGTCACCCCTCTTGCCTCTGCGGCCTTCACGCGGCGTGCCGATCCTGCTGCCCGACGCGCGGCGTGTCAACTATCGTGGCATTCGGCGCTCGTTGACGGCTGAAATTGGCCACAGTTGTGGCGAGACCTGGATGTGAGTTCGAAAGACCGGTTACTCTCCGGGCAGTTCACGGCGATCGCGTGTGCCCGTGAGAGGCTCGTGAGAGACGTAGGAGACCTGTCGGTGACGGATGGCTTCGAGGTTCCGGGCGCCACGGCGACGGTGCTGTTGTCGGCCGTCGTCGCCCGCGTCACCGCTCTCGCCGACCGGCTCGGCGTGTCGCACGCGGAGGTCTTCGGCACCGGACGGCTGTCCATCGCCTCCGGCGTGCCCGAGTCCGTGGTCAAGGCCCTCCTGAGCGGCCGTCCGGCGGGGGAACCGGACGTGCAGGCCAGGTTCCTGCAGCGGCTGGACCTGTTGCGCCGCACCCGGCTCAAGCCCAACGGCCGCAAGTACACCCAGCAGGAGATCGCCGACGGCGCCGGTATGTCGCGGCAGCAGGCGGGCGCCCTCATCAACGGCGACCGCCGCCCCACCATGGAGCACTGCGACGCCCTCCAGCGCTTCTTCCGCGTGCACGCCGGCTTCCTCACGGCCGAGGACCCCGAGGCCCTGGCGGGCGCCCTCCAGCACATCGAGCAGGAGTTGCTCCAGAAGCTCGCCGCCCGGGAGGCGGCCGCGGCCGCCGAGGACCCGCTGGAGCGGCTGCTCCAGGACCACGGAGTGCGCGGGATCGCGTGGCGGGCCGCCCAACTGCCCACCGATCAGCACCGCGACAAGGTCGCCGAGTGGCTGGACATGCTCCTGGAGAGCGTGAAGCGGCCGGAGTCGTGATCCGGGGGAGAACTGGGAGAACTGTGGGCATCGCCAAGGACATGCGCCGGTTGTGCGGCGAACTGGTCGCGGAGCTGACCCTCCCCGCCCCCGCCGCCCCCGCCGACCTGTACGCGGCCCTGTGCGAGGGCATGAGCCGCCGCCGCGGCCGCCCGGTCGTCTTCCGTACGGCCGCGTTCCCGCCCGGCACCGCCAGCGGCCTGTGGCTCGACATGGCCGACCAGGACCTCGTCGTGATCGAGGAGCGCACCGCCCCCGACCACCAGCTGGTGATCCTGGGCCATGAGCTGTGGCACATGAAGGCGGGCCACTGCGGTCACCACGTGGAGGGCTCCGCGGTCGCGGCCCGGCTGCTCCACGACGGGGCGGACCTCCAGGCGACGGTCCGCAGCGTCGCCGCGCGCACCCGGTTCGACCAGGCCGAGGAACGGGACGCCGAGAGCTTCGGTCTGCTCCTCGCCAGCAAGTGCCGTACCTGGCTGCCCGGTTCGTCGCCGCGCGGCCGCGGGCGGCGCGATCACCTGGCGGGCCGGATCGAGGCGGCGCTCGGGTACCTCGGGCCGCAGGACCGGGCCGGCGGCTGAGGCGGGCCGCGGGTCGGGGCCGGCGGCCGAGCGCGGTGTCGGCACCGGCACCGGCCGTCGGCTTTCCCGCGGGGGCTCCCGGTGACGTCCCGCCTCGGCCGAGCGGGCGAACCGCTGCCCGGGAAGACCGGATTGTCAGTGGTGGGCGGCAAGCTTGGAGGTGCGCCGCCGTACGGGGGCGCACGCGCCGTGACCGGCGCGTGGGAGACGACGCCGACACGGGGAGAGCCGACCGATGCCCACTGCCGTACCGACCGACCGCGAGCGCACCGCCGTGCAGGCCTACCTGCGGCTGCTCCACACCGTGCGGGCGGCCTTCGGGGACGACGCCGGCGGTCCGCCGTACGACCGGCTGCCGCCGTTGGTGCCGCCCGCCGTTCTCGCCGAGGCGGAGCAGGCCCTGGCGGCCGCCGGTCTCACGGGCGGCGAGGAGGAGTTCTTCCGGCTGCTGCACAGCTGGTTCCCGGAGCGGTGACGCGGGGTGACCGGGCCGCGAGGCCGCGGGGTTCAGCCGTGCGGGACGGTGATCGCCGTCGCCACCAGTCCTCGGCCGACGGTCCAGCCGCCCTCGAAGTGTCCGAGGCGGTGGCCGCCGACCACCGGTCCGGGGACGAGGAGCCGGGCCCTGAGGGTGCCCTGCGAGCCGCCCGCCGTTCTCGCCGAGGCGGAGCAGGCCCTGGCGGCCGCCGGTCTCACGGGCGGCGAGGAGGAGTTCTTCCGGCTGCTGCACAGCTGGTTCCCGGAGCGGTGACGCGGGGTGACCGGGCCGCGAGGCCGCGGGGTTCAGCCGTGCGGGACGGTGATCGCCGTCGCCACCAGTCCTCGGCCGACGGTCCAGCCGCCCTCGAAGTGTCCGAGGCGGTGGCCGCCGACCACCGGTCCGGGGACGAGGAGCCGGGCCCTGAGGGTGCCCTGCGAGCCGCCCGCGGGTCCGGCGTCGATCTCGATGTCGGCCTCGGCGAAGTCCAGCCACTTCCGGGTGAGGGGGAACCACGCCTTGTAGACGGATTCCTTGGCGCTGAACAGCAGCCGGTCCCAGTGCACCTCGGGACGGTCCGCGGCCAGCCGGCGCAGCCGTTCCTGCTCCGCGGGCAGGGCGACGGCGGACAGGACGCCGTCGGGGAGCGGCCGGTGCGGTTCGGCGTCGATGCCGAGAGAGGCCAGGTCGGCGGCCCTGACCAGGGCGGCCGCCGCGTAGCCGTCGCAGTGGGTCATGCTGCCGGCCAGTCCGGCCGGCCAGCGGGGGGCGCCGCGTTCGCCGGGCAGCACGGCCTGCGGGGGCACGCCGAGCTTGTCCATGGCGCGGCGGGCGCAGGAGCGTACGAGGGTGAACTCCCGGCGCCGTTTGGCGACGGCCCGCGCCACGAGTGCCTCCTCCTCCGGGTAGAGGGGCCCGTCGCCGAACTCGCGGACGCCGTCCTCGCCGTGCGCCTCCACGGCGACCACCGTCTCCGGCAGCAGCTCCTCGATCACGCGTTCTCGTCCTTCCAGGGCAGGATGCGGCGCAGCCGACCCGGCGGCTGCGGGCGTTTGCGCCACTCGCGGGGGTAGCCCACCGACACCTCCTCGAAGCGGACGCCCTCGTGCCAGGTGGTCCGCGGGATGTGCAGATGGCCGTAGACCATGGCGGTGACCCGGAATCGGCGGTGCCAGTCGGCGGTCAGCCGGGTGCCGCACCACATGGCGAACTCGGGGTACCACAGGACGTCCGTGGGGTGCCGGTCCAGCGGGTAGTGGTTGACGAGGACCGTGGGGAGGTCCTCCGGGAGGGCGGCGAGCCGGCGCCCGGTCTCGGCGACGCGGGCCCGGCACCAGTCCTCGCGGGTCGGGTAGGGGTCGGGGTGCAGCAGGTACTCGTCGTTGCACACGACGCCCGTCCCGTGCGCGTACTCCAGGCCCTCCTCCTTGGTGGCGCAGCCGGCCGGGAGGAACGAGTAGTCGTACAGCAGGAACAGCGGGGCGACGGCGACGGGACCGTCGGGGCCCTCCCAGACGGGGTAGGGGTCCTCGGGGGTGGTCACGCCCAGCTCGCGGCACATCTCGACGAGGTGCTCGTAGCGGGCGACGCCCCGCAGGGTGACGGTGTCCTTGGGGTGGGTCCACAGTTCGTGGTTGCCGGGGGCCCAGACGACCTTGCGGAAACGGCTCGCGAGGGTCTTCAGCGTCCAGCGGATGTCGGCCACGTTCTCCGAGACGTCCCCGGCGACCAGCAGCCAGTCCTCGTCGGTCTCCGGGGCCATGCGCTCGACCAGGGCCCGGTTCTCGGGATAGCCGATGTGCAGATCGCTGATGGCCAGCAGTTGCCCGGCTCCACCGGCCGTCGACGTCACGCTGTGCTCCGTTCCCCGGCTCTCATCCGTCACCGCGCGCACGAACGGCGTCGCGGCCGTCCCATCCTTACCCGCGCTCGCGCCCCGTACGAACATGATCGGAAAATCCGTAACACGCGCGTTGCACGCGGCACCTCCGGGAAGCCGTATGATCGCCCCAACACCACCGCCCCGACCTGTCTTCGCGCAGGGCGGTTTGGTGTCCCTCCAATCCCTCTTGCCCGGGCCGGGCCTGCTTCGCCCTGCCCGCGAACCGTGAAAGGCGGCCTGCATGGTCTCTCGCGTACGCGTCTGGCTCAACCGCACGTACGCGGAGAACGTGTTCTTCATGGATCAGCTGCGGCGAAATCCGAGCGACCGGGCCGTGGACATCCACGCCACGCACGGTGACGTCGACTCGCCCGTGCTGGCCGCCGCCGACACCGCCGACCTGGAGCCGGAGGGCCTGTCCCCCGCCGCGTACGTCGAGTACGCCCTCGACCAGTGCCGGCGCCGCGGCATCGACGTGTTCGTGCCCCGGCTGCACCAGGCGGCGATCGTGGCGCACCGCGCGGACTTCGCCGCGGCCGGGACGGCGCTGCTCGCCCCGCCGCCGGAGGCCGTCGCGGTCTTCCACGACAAGGTGATCGCCTACGAGGCGGTCAAGGCCATCGGCGTGCCCGTGCCGCCGTGGTGGCGGGTCCGGACGGCGTCCGAACTCGTCGCCGCCGTCGAGGCGTTGGAGGCCGGTGGCCACAAGGCGTGCTTCAAGCCGGCGTCCGGCGCGGGCGGGGTGGGCTTCCGGATGATCACCCGCGCCCCCTTCTCGCTGGCGCAGCTCAACGGTTTCCCGTCGCCGTACGTCCAGCTGGACATGGTCGTCGAGGCACTGGAGCAGGCCGAGGAGCAGGTGGACTGGCTGGTGATGCCGCGGCTGGAGCAGCCGGAGGTGTCGGTGGACTGCCTGACCGGCCCGGACAACCTGATCCGGCTGTCCATCGGCCGCACCAAGAACGGCCGCCGTCGTGGCTTCACCCTCCAGGAGCAGTGGCTGGAGCCGGCCCGGCGGATCGCCGAGGGCTTCGGGCTGCACTACCTGTCCAACATCCAGTTCCGGATGTTCGGTGACGTCCCGGTCCTGATGGACGTCAACACCCGTCCGGCCGGCGGGCTGCACCAGCTGTCCCTGTGCGGGGTCAACGCGCCGTGGGCGGCCGTGCAGCTGGCGCTCGGCGAGGACCCCGGCGAGATCGTGCCGCCGTTCCTCGGGCAGGACTACGCGGTGGTGTCGGGGCCGCGCCCGCTGGGTGCGATGCCGCTCACCGCGCAGCGGACGGAGGAGACGGAGCCCCTGCTGCCGGCCGTGCCCGCCCCGGTCGGCTCCGTCGAGATGGGCCAGGCGGCACAGGCGCTGCCGCTGTAGACCTCGGGTGACCCGCCGAGCGCGAACTCGGCGATGAACGCGACCGGGGCGAAGTAATACACACTGGCGTTCGCCCTGTCCTCCGTCGGCTGCAACCCGGCCCGGGACGGGCGGACGAGCAGCGGGCGCTCGCCGACGGCAACGACCGGAGCGTCATCAACGCGATCCGCCGAAGTCCCCCGGACGAAAAGTCCGGGGGATTTTTTCCTCCCGGGGTGTATCAGGGTCCGGAGTGCGCGCTCTTAACGGTGCAACACCGAAGGCCCACGGAGGAACGAAGGGGATCACGGGGGACGACGGGGGGCACGGGGGACCTTCGTGGGAGCAGGAAGGCACGACGAGCACCACCGCACGGGGGAACCGGGGATCGACGGGGGATCCCCGGGGAAACGGGGGATCGGGCCGGCCGGCCGCTGTCACGGGGAGCGACCGGCCGGGCCGAACACGTCAGCGGCACCACGGTCGAACACCTGGGCTGCGCAGGGAACTTCGCGGCGAGGGGCGGGCCCGTCCGGCTACGGACCCGCCTCGGACGGTCAGATCCGGTGACCGGTGGTGGTGCGGCTCAGCCGGAGCGTCAGGATCTGGAAGGGCCGCAGCCGCACGGGGACACCGTTCCCGCCGTCGGTGACGGCCGGCTCCAGCGGCCTTTCCAGCAGGTCCGTGACCTGCGCGCCGGCGAGCGGGAAGCCGGTGCGCAAAGTGCCGGTGGCCCGGCCGCCGCGCGACTCGTAGAGCCGGACGACGACATCGCCGGACGCGTCGTCGGCGAGCTTCACCGCCTCGACGGTGATGCCCTCGCCGTCGACGGAGACGACCGGGGCGGGCGCGCCCGCCGCGTCGGCCACCCGCAGCGGGAGGTTGAGGGCGTAGCCCTCGGCGACCGCGTCCTCGATGCCCGCGCCGGGCAGCAGCGCGTAGACGAGGCGGTGCCTGCCCTGGTCGGCCTCGGGGTCCGGGACGCGCGGGGCGCGCACCAGGCTGAGCCGGACGGTGGTGGTCGTGCCGCCGTCCTCGCGGACCGTGCGGGAGACGTCGTGGCCGTAGGTGGAGTCGTTGAGGACGGCCACGCCGTAACCGGGCTCGCCGATGTGCACCCAGCGGTGGCAGGACACCTCGAACTTCGCCGCCTCCCACGTGGTGTTGGTGTGGGTGGGGCGCTGAACGTGACCGAACTGGATCTCGGCGGAGGAGTGCGGGGCGCGCACGTCCACCGGGAACGCGGCCTTGAGGATCTTCTCGGCCTCGTGCCAGTCGATGTCGGTCTCGAAGTCGACGCGGGCGCTGCCGGCGCGCAGGGTGACGGTCTGGGTGATCGTCGATCCCTTGCCGAAGGAGCGGGTGACCCGGACGGCTCCGACGAGCGGGCCCTCCTCCACGACCTCGACGGAGTCCGCCGCCAGGAGGTCGGTGTACCTGTTCTTGTAGTGCTTGTCGATGTCCCAGGCGTCCCAGTTGTTCGGGAGGTCGGTGTGCAGGCGCAGCAGGTTGCCGGCGTCGGCGAGGACCTCGCGGTCGGCCCGCAGGTCGAACACCGAGGACAGGGTGCCGTCCTCGGCGATCTCCACCCGCACCAGCCCGTTGTCGAGGACGCGCCCGGCGACCCTGACCGGCTGCGGGGGCTCGGCGGCCGTGAGGGGTGCGCTGCCGCCCGCCGGGACCGTCACGAAGACCGGCGTGCCCGTGCCGGTGCGGACCACCTCGGCGCGGTCGTAGGGGCTGGTGTTGAACACCCGGGGCCCGCCGCCGCCCAGCGCGCCGACGGCCTCCGCCGTCAGCTCCTCCAGCTCCCCGGCCACGCGGGCGTACTCGGCCTCCGCCTCGCGGTGGACCCAGGCGATCGACGAGCCCGGCAGGATGTCGTGGAACTGGTGGAGCAGGACCGTCTTCCACAGCCGGTCGAGCTTCTCGTGGGGGTAGGCGTAGCCCGGTGCGTGCAGCGCGGCCGTCGTCGCCCACAACTCCGCCTCGCGCAGACGGTGTTCGGAGCGGCGGTTGCCCTGCTTGGTGCGGGCCTGGGAGGTGTAGGTGGCGCGGTGCAGTTCCAGGTACAGCTCGCCGTTCCACACCGGGGCGTCCGGGTACTCGGCGCGGGCCTTGGCGAAGAAGTCGTCGGGGTGCTCGACGACGACCTTGGGAGAGCCCTCCAGGTCGGCGAGCCGGCGGGCGCGTTCCATGATCTCGCGGGTGGGGCCGCCACCGCCGTCGCCCCAGCCGAAGGGGGCCAGGGAGCGGGTGCCCACGCCCTTCTCCGCGTAGTTGCGGACGGCGCGGTCCATCTCCACGCCGCTGAAGCGGGCGTTGTAGGTGTCGATCGGGGGGAAGTGGGTGAAGATGCGGGTGCCGTCGATGCCCTCCCACCAGAAGGTGTGGTGGGGGAAGGTGTTCGTCTGGTTCCAGGAGATCTTCTGGGTGAGGAACCACTCGTTGCCGGCGAGCTTGGCGAGCTGCGGGTAGGCCGCGTTGTAGCCGAAGGAGTCCGGCAGCCAGACCCCCTTGGTCTCGATCCCGAAGTGCTCGATGAAGAACCGCTTGCCGTGGACCAGTTGGCGGGCTATGGCCTCGCCGCCGGGCAGGTTGCCGTCGGACTCGACCCACATGCCGCCGACCGGCGCCCACTGCCCCTTGCGCACCGACTCCTGGATGCGCGCCCAGACCTCGGGGTAGTGGTCGCGCACCCACTCGTACTGCTGGGCCTGTGAGCAGGCGAAGATGAAGTCGTCGTACTCGTCGGCGAGCGCGGTGACGTTGGAGAAGGTGCGGGACGTCTTGCGCTTGGTCTCGCGGATGGGCCACAGCCAGGCGGAGTCGATGTGCGCGTGGCCGACGCCCGAGACGGTGTGCGCGCTGGCGTGGGCGGGCCTGGCCAGGACGGGGGCGAGGACCTCGCGGACGGCCGTGGCACTGCCGGAGACGTCGTCCAGATCGAGGGCGTCCATGGCCCGGTCGAGGGCGTGCAGGATCTCGTGCCGGCGTGGCTCGTGCTCACCGAGGTGGACCATGAGTTCGCGCAGGACCTGGAGGTCGAGGTCGAGGTGCCAGACCTGCTCGTCGAGGACGGCGATGTCGGCGCTGCGGAACGTGTACAGGGGACGGTCGCCTGCCGTCAGTACGTCGCCGAGCGGCGTCGGGGCCGCGAAGCCGTTCGCCAGGATGTCGGGGTTGGAGGCCGCCTCGACCAGGTAGTCGATCGCCTCGCCGCCGGTCGCCGGGTTGCCGATCGGCACGTACTGGTTGAGCGGGTTGACCGCCTTCAGCGGGGTGCCGTCGGTCAGGTGGACCAGGGCCTCGGCCTGGTTGCCGGGCCAGTCCTCGGTGAAGCCGAGGTCGACGACCGCCTCGACCCGCCGGCCGGCCCACTCGGCGGGCACCCGGCCGCGCATCCGGAACCAGGTGGTCCCCCAGGGCGGGCCCCAGGGCGTGCCCATCACGAAGGGCTCGTACGGGGCGGCCGCGGCCTCCGCGAACGGGACGGGCTCACCCGGCGCCTGCCAGGCCTCGACGTCGAGGGGCACGGTGGCCGCGTAGACGGCGGGCTTGATGCGCTGGGTGTGGACGCGCTCGACGCGCTCCTCGATCCGGCGGCGTTCGTCGTGCATGGGGAGTCTCCAGGGAACCGGGAAGGCGTATGGCTGGAACCTACGGCAAGGAGAAGAAGAGGGAAAGCGCTTACCCCGGTGCTTTGCCGGAGGTACACCCGGGCGGGGTGTGCGCGCCCGAGGTGCTCGTGCCCAGGGTGCGCGTGCCCGAAGCGCGGGTGCCCCGGGCGCGCTGCGCGAGGCAGGCCCGCCCGCGGCGCCCTACGTGAGGTACGCCAGGCCGGGGTGGACGGCGGTGTAGCCCTCGACCAGTCGGCGGGCCACGTTCACGGAGTCGACCAGCGGGTGCAGGGCGAAGGCCTTCACCGCGCCGGCGCGCGAACCGGACCCGGCGGCGGCCAGCACCTCCCGCTCGACCGCCTTCACCGCGCAGACCAGGCCGGTCGCGTGCTCCGGCAACGGGGCCACCGCCACCGGATGTGCTCCGTTGGCGTCGACGAGGCAGGGCACCTCGATGACCGCGTCCCCGTCGAGCACCGAGAGCGTTCCCTGGTTGCGGACGTTGAG
Organism: Streptomyces sp. NPDC051051; assembly: GCF_040682975.1. Classification (NCBI taxonomy): domain Bacteria; kingdom Bacillati; phylum Actinomycetota; class Actinomycetes; order Kitasatosporales; family Streptomycetaceae; genus Streptomyces; species Streptomyces sp. NPDC051051. The sequence goes on along the minus strand of NZ_JBFBCB010000023.1, from coordinate 13,360 downwards.
GATCAGGGTGGTGCGTTCGTCGCGGGCGATGGCCCGCATCAGGGCGAGGGCCACCTTCTCGTAGCCGCCGGAGAGGTCGTCGGCGTCGCGTTCGCCGGCGCCGGCCGTCTCGCGGTTCTCGGCCATGTAGGTCGCCTCGCGCTCGGCGCGGGTGCGGTCCCAGACGGTCAGCGCCGACGCGTCGGGCCGGCGCATCTCCTCGTAGAACCGGGCCTGCTGGTCGCGCAGGAAGGCGCCGCGGGTCTTCTCGGCCTGCCGGTAGGCCTGCACGGCCTCGCGGTTGAAGTAGTAGTAGTGCAGGTACTCGTTGGGGATCGCGCCGAGCGAGCGGAGCCAGTCGACGCCGAACAGCTTGCCCTCCTCGAACGAGCCCAGCAGCTCGGGATCGGCGAGCAGGCGCGGGAGTTCGTCGCGGCCGGCGATCCGCAGCCCGCGGACCCAGCCGAGGTGGTTGAGGCCGACGTAGTCGATGAACGCCTCGCCCGGGTTCGCGCCGAGGACGCGCGCGATACGGCGGCCGAGGCCGACGGGCGAGTCGCAGATGCCGATGACGCGGTCGCCGAGGTGGCGGGACATGGCCTCGGTGACCAGGCCGGCCGGGTTGGTGAAGTTGATGACCCAGGCGTCGGGGGCGAGGCGGGCCACCCGCCGTGCGATGTCGGACGCGACGGGCAGCGTGCGCAGACCGTAGGCGATGCCGCCCGCGCCGACCGTCTCCTGGCCGAGCACGCCTTCCGCCAGGGCCACCCGTTCGTCGTTCGCCCGGCCCTCCAGGCCACCGACGCGGATCGCGGAGAAGACGAAGTCGGCGCCGCGCAGGGCCTCGTCGAGATCGGTGGTCGTGGTCACGGTGGGGGCGTCGGCCACCGTCGACGCCTGCTCGGCCAGTACACGGGCGACCGCATACAGCCGACTGTCGTCCAGGTCGTGCAGGACGACCTCCGTGACCCGCCCTTCGGCACGGTCCGTCAGCAGCGCCCCGTACACCAGTGGCACCCGGAACCCGCCGCCGCCCAGAATCGTCAGTCTCACGCTCGCACCTCTCCTGCCGGGACCACCTCGACGCCTGTCTCCTCCGGGGAGGACCGGGTCGCCGGATCCCCCGGCGCGTTGGTCACCACCACGTCCGGTTCCGGCGGACCGCGGGCCCACCGACCGCCGAGTCGCCGACGCGGGCACGCGCCCGGTCGTCGTTGTCGGCCGGCCCCTGCCCGGTAACCGTAACGACTGCCGGGCCCGGGAGTAATCCGGAGCCGGAGCCGCCGTCGGCACGACCACCACGATCGTCGACGGCGGCTCCCGGAGCCCCGGGCCGGAAGGTCTCCCGGCCGGGCTTGCAACCTGTACCCGGGTACAGGTCTACCGTCGGAGGTGTCCCCGCCCGGCGGGACCCGACGAAGGGAGTGAGTGCGATGAGTGCTCTGGCGTGGGTGCCGCGGTCCTGCACGCTGCCCGCCGAGGAGCGGCCCCTGCGGGTCGCGGAATGGGACGCGCTGTTCTCCGAGCCGCAGGCCTCGCTGTCGCGGCCCGAGCCGCTGCGTCTGCGTCTCGGGCCGGCCGGCGGACCGGGCGTCGAGGGACGGCTCCGGGACCTGGTGGAGCGCGAGAGCGGCTGCTGCTCGTTCTTCACCTTCACCATCGGCCCCGGCCCCGGCCCCGGCCCCGGCGAGCATCCGATCGTTGTGGACATCACGGTGGAACCGGCACGCGAGGCCGTCCTGGACGCCCTCGCCGCACGGGCCGCTGCCGTCAGGGAGCAGCGGTGAAGGCGGGCCTGCGCAGCGGTCAGGTCGACGAGGCGGCCGGGGTGAACGTCCAGACCCTGCGCTACCACGAGCGCCGCGGCCTGCTGGCCGAGCCGGAACGCAGCAACGCCGGCCACCGCCTGTACGACGAGGACGCGGTGACCGCGCTGCGGGTGATCAAGGCCGCCCAGCGCCTCGGGTTCACGCTGGAGGAGGTCGCCGAGCTGCTGGAGGCCGGCCGCCACCGCCACGGCCGTCCCGTGGCGGGGCTCCAGGAGCGCGCCGCGGCCAAGCTCGCGGAGGTCGACGCGAAGATCGCCGACCTGACCACCATCCGCACCGCGCTCACCGCGGCCGTCGAGGCGGGCTGCGACGACCTGACCGTCTGCGCCACGAGGGCCTGCTGTCCCGTCCCCTTCACCGACCTCGCCGAGGAGAACCGCCATGCCGGACCCTGCTGCTGACCACCGCTCCCGCAAGACGTCGCGGGTGTTCGGGGGCCTGGCCGCCCTGGCCTGCGTGGCGTGCTGTGCGCTGCCCGTCCTGATCACGGCGGGCGTCCTCGGAGCCGGGGCCGGGGCGGTGGTGGGACGGCTGCCCGCCGTCGCCGTCGTCCTGGCCGTGCTCGCCGCCGGGACCCGGTGGCTCGGTCGCCGCCGTCGCGCCTGCTCCTGCGGGCCGGAGATCGCCGGTGGGGGTGGGTGCGGCTGCCGCGCCTCCGAGAACCCGCTGAAGATCGCCGGTGCGGGCCGCCGGTAGGGTCGGCCGGTATGACCGTCGCTCGTTCCGTCGCCCTGTTCGTCGTCGCCGCCCTCTTCGAGATCGGTGGCGCCTGGATGGTGTGGCAGGGCATCCGCGAGCACAGGGGCTGGACCTGGATCGGCGCCGGCGTCATCGCCCTCGGGCTGTACGGCGTGGTGGCCACGTTCCAGTCCGACGACGACTTCGGGCGCATCCTGGCCGCGTACGGCGGGATCTTCGTGGCCGGGTCGATCGCGTGGGGCGTGGTCGCCGACGGCTACCGGCCCGACCGCTTCGACGTCGTCGGCGCCCTGGTGTGCCTCGCGGGCATGGCCGTGATCATGTACGCGCCCCGCGGCCGCTGACTGCTGCACGCCCCGCCCCGCTCCGCGCGGGCCACGGCCGACGGTGGGGTGCGCGCGCTGCGGCTGCACGGTGTGGATCCAGGCCGGCCCGCAGAAGGTCCCGGCACCGGCCGGGCGCTGGGAAGGGCGTCCACGTGTCGGAGCACGAGCGGGAGCCGGCCGAGGCCCAGCGGGAGCACGGGCGGCGGGCGTACGGCGAGCATCCCGGTATGTACGGCGAGGAGCCGTCCGAGCCGGCCGTCCACGCTGCCGAGGTGTTCCGCGCGGCCGGAGCGGTCGGCGTACTGGAGCTGAGGGCCGGGCACGGCCGCGACGCCCTGTACTTCGCCCGCGAGGGCTTCACCGTCCGGGCCACCGACTTCAGCCCGACCGGCCTCGACCGGCTGCGGGACGCCACCCGGGCCCAGAGCGTCGAGGAGCGGGTGACGACCACGGTGCACGACGTCCGTGAGCCGCTGCCGGCGATGAACGTCCCGGCCGTGCCGGACGAAGCGGTCAGGCCAGGGACAGGAAGAGCTTCTCCAGCCGGGCCCGCATCTGCGCGGAGTCGCGCACCTCGGCGTCCTCGCTGGTCATGCACTGTTCCAGCCCGGTCGCGATGATCGAGAAGCCGGCCCGGTCCAGGGCCCGGGAGACCGCCGCGAGCTGGGTGACCACGTCCTCGCAGTCCCGGCCCTCCTCGATCATCCGGATCACTCCCGCGAGCTGGCCCTGCGCCCGCCGCAGGCGGTTGAGCGCCGACTTCAGCTCCTCGGCCGACATGTCGAGTTGCACGCTTCCTCCTCGTATATACCCCCACGGGTATCATACCCACCGGGAGAGGAACACCTCGGGAGGAGTTTCTGTTCCCTGCCCGGCCCGGCGGCACCGGCCCCCGGGCACGCGCCCTCCCCCACACCTCCGGCGCACCGGCCACCGTCCCCCGCGCCCACCGCCTCCGAGGCCCCCGCAGCCCCCTTCCTCGCGAAAATCTCAGCCGCCGCCCTGCGATCCCCAGGACCCACCCAGACGCGAGTCGCACAATGCACGCACAAAGGTGGACATCTCAGGAAGGCGTGCCGTGGGCGTCCCGCACATGTCGAACCGGTCCGAGCAGCGGGCGCGGGGGTGGTCCCGGCGCGGGGTGCCGGCGGTGCCGGGGGTCGCGCCGGCCGCCGCGCCGGCCGGCTGCGGCCCGGGGCCGGCGGACGCCTCGGAGCAGCCGACGGCGACGAGGGCGACGGCGACCACGGCGAGCGTGCAGCCCTCGGCCTCCGGGGGAACCCCGGCGCCGGCCGTCTCCGTCGTTCCCGTGGACGGCACGAAGAAGGCCGCCTTCACCGGCCCGGTCGCGGTCTCGGTGACCGACGGCACCCTGGCGTCCGTGACGGTGACCGGCAACGACGGCTCCACCCTGGAGGGCGCCCTCGACGAGGCCGGGACGACCTGGACGTCGGCGGGGAACCCGTTCTCGGGCACCACGTACACGGTCGTCGCGCAGGCGGCCGGCGCGGACCCGCTGACCTCGACGTTCACCACCAAGGCGCCCGGCGCGACCTTCATCGGGCCCTTCACCCCGGAGGCGGGCTCCACCCCGGAGGCGGGCTCCACCTCGAAGGCGGGCAGAGCCCTCGGGTGAGGCGTCGCCCGTGGGGCGAGCCGTCCCGGGGCGGGCGCCGTCCGCAGGGACCGCCCGTCCCGGAGGCGGGCGCCGTCCGCAGGGACCGCCCGTCCCGGAGGCGGGCGCCGTTCACAGGGTGAACTCGCCCGGCGGGCAAGGACTTTCCCTGCTTCGACTCTTGACGGCCGGGGTGCCGAGGGGCACATTGGCGACGCCGTGAGAGCGCTCTCAGAGATCGGGCGCTGTCGACGGCACCCGCGCATGACCACTCCGTACCCGAGAGGCACTCCCCACCATGAGCGAACCCTCCGGCACACCTCCCCGCAGACGCCGCTCCCTGCGGCGGGCGCTCGTCGCCGCCGTCGGCACCCTCGGCCTCGCGGCGGCCGCGGCGGTGGCCTCCCCGTCCGCGAACGCCTCCGCCCCCACTCCCCCGTCGGGCTGGTCGCAGGTCTTCCTCGACGACTTCAACGGCGCCGCCGGCACCGGCGTGAACACCTCCAACTGGCAGTACGCCACCGGTACCTCGTATCCGGGCGGTCCCGCGAACTGGGGTACCGGCGAGGTCGAGACGATGACGAACAGCACGAGCAACGTCTCGCTCGACGGCAACGGCAATCTGCGCATCACCCCGCTCCGGGACGCCGCGGGCCGCTGGACGTCGGGCCGCATCGAGACCAACCGCACCGACTTCCAGCCCCCGTCCGGCGGCAAGCTGCGGGTCGAGGCCCGGCTGCAGATGCCGAACGTGACGGGGACCGCCGCCGAGGGCTACTGGCCGGCGTTCTGGACGCTGGGCGCCCCCTACCGGGGCAACTACCAGAACTGGCCCTCGGTCGGCGAGCTGGACATCATGGAGAACGTCCAGGGGCTGAACCGGGTCTGGTCGACGATGCACTGCGGGACCAGTCCGGGCGGGCCGTGCAACGAGACCACCGGCATCGGCAACTCCACCGCGTGTCCCGGCACCACGTGCCAGTCGGGCTTCCACACCTACACGATGGAGTGGGACCGCTCGGTGACCCCCGAGGCGATCCGCTTCTTCGTCGACGGCGTCAACTACCACACGGTGACGGCCGCCCAGATGGATGCCACCACCTGGAACAACGCGACGAACCACGGCTTCTTCGTCATCCTCAACGTGGCGATGGGCGGCGGCTTCCCGGACGCGTTCGGCGGCGGCCTGGACGGTGACACGCGCCCGGGCGTGCCGATGGTCGTCGACTACGTGCAGGTCCTCCAGGCCGCGGGCGGCGGGGGCGGCACCACGCCTCCCCCGACCGGCAACCGCGACGCCTACGCCGCCGTTCAGGCCGAGTCGTACGACGCCCAGTCCGGCACGATCACCGAGACCACCACCGACAGCGGCGGCGGCCAGAACATCGGCGCCCTCGCAGGCGGCGACTGGGCGCTCTTCCGCGGTGTGAACTTCGGCTCCACGGCGGCCCGGCAGTTCAACGCCCGGGTGGCGAGCGGCGCGGCCGGCGGCGTCAGCGGTCTGGTCGAGGTGCGTCTGGACAGCCGTACCGCCGCGCCGATCGGGAGTTTCGCGCTGGCCGACACGGGCGGCTGGCAGTCGTGGCGGACGGTCCCGGCGAACATCGCCTCCGTCACCGGAACCCACGACGTCTACCTGACCTTTACCAGTGGGCAGCCCGCCGACTTCGTGAACGTGAACTGGTTCAGCTTCGGCCACTGAGGCCACCGAGGGCCCGCGGGGCGGGACCGCCGACCCGGCGGCGTTTCAGCGCAGTTCCGCGCGGAACGCCGCCGGCGTCATGTCCGTGTGCTGGTGGAAGAACTTGGAGAAGTTCGCCGGGTCGGGGAAGCCCACCGCCGCGCCGACCCGGCCGATCGGCAGTTCCGTGTGGGCGAGGAGCCGCTTCGCCTCCAGGACGACCCGCCGGTCGATGAAGCCCTTGGGCGTCTGGCCGGTCGCGGCGCGCACCGCGCGCACGAGGGTGCGGCGGGAGTAACCGAGCGCGTCGGCGTACGCGCTGACGCTGTGGTTGGTGGCGAAGTCCCGTTCCACGGCCTCCCGGAAGAGGGTGAAGGTGGTGTCGGCCTGACGGCCGGCCGCCTCCGCCGAACTGGCGGCGAGGTGCGCGAGGCGCAGCAGAAACGCCGTCAGGCAGTGCCGCAGCACCGAGGTGTGCAGGCCGAGGGGCAGGGTCTCGGTGTCCTCGTACTCCCGTTGCAGGTGCGCCAGGGCCGCCCGCAGGCCGGCCGACCGGGCCTCGTCGGGGCGGAGCAGCGGCGGCAGGTCGTAGCGGTACAGGCCGGTGGCCTCGACGGTGGCACGGGGCAGGAAGCCGGGCTGCATGGTCAGGACGGTTCCGCGGTACTCGCTGGTCTTCGAGAAGCGGTGGACCTGGCCCGGACGGATCCACAGGACGTCACCGGCCGTGGCCTCGTACTCGGCGAAGTCGACCATGTGACGGACGGGACCGCCGGTGAACAGCAGGACGGTGTGGAAGTCGATCCGGTGGACGCGTTCCAGCGGCGCGTCGGCGTGCCAGGTGCGGCCCGCGCCCATGGGGCCGACCTGCATGCCGACGCCGCCGACGCTGAGGCCCGCCGGGAAGGGGAACGTCCTGATCGCGTCGCCGTCTCCGACGGTGGTGTCCGCCATGTCCGTCTCGTGCCGCCTCGTACCCGCCCGGCGCCGCCGGGGTGTCCCACTTTCACCACAGCGTGACACACACCGACCTTCCTTCGAAAAAGTCAGACTTTTACTTTTGAACGCGTCAGACCAGCCGCTCCGCTCGGATCGAGGATTTCTTGAAGATGAGCACGCAGTCACCGGACAGTTTCGAATGGACCGAACTCGACCGGCGTGCCGTCGACACCGCACGCCTGCTGGCGGCGGATGCCGTGCAGAAGGTGGGCAACGGGCACCCCGGCACCGCGATGAGTCTCGCGCCGGCCGCGTACACGATCTTTCAGAAGGTGATGCGGCACGACCCCGCGGACCCGGAGTGGACCGGGCGTGACCGCTTCGTGCTCTCCCCCGGCCACACCTCGCTGACCCTGTACACCCAGCTGTTCCTGGCCGGCTACGAGCTGGGGCTGGACGACCTCGAGGCGTTCCGCACGCACGGTTCGAAGACGCCGGGCCACCCCGAGTACGGGCACACCGCCGGCGTGGAGACCACCACCGGGCCGCTCGGCCAGGGCGCCGCCAACGCGGTCGGCATGGCGATGGCCGCCCGCTACGAGCGCGGCCTGTTCGACCCCGAGGCGCCCGAGGGCGGCTCGCCGTTCGACCACACCGTCTGGGCGATCGTCTCCGACGGCGACCTCCAGGAGGGCGTCTCCGCCGAGGCCTCCTCGCTCGCCGGCCACCAGAAGCTCGGCAACCTGGTCTTCCTCTACGACGACAACCACATCTCCATCGAGGGCGACACCGCGACCGCCTTCTCCGAGGACGTCCTGAAGCGGTACGAGGCCTACGGCTGGCACGTGCAGCGGATCGAGCCGCTGGAGAACGGCGACGTCGACGTGCGCGCCCTGTACGCGGCCCTGACGGCGGCACGGGCCGAGACGGCACGCCCCTCGATCATCGCGATGCGCACGGTCATCGCCTGGCCCGCCCCGAACGCGCGGAACACCGAGGCCTCCCACGGCTCCGCCCTCGGCGACGACGAGGTGGCCGCCACCAAGCGCGTCCTGGGCTTCGACCCGGAGCGGTCCTTCGAGGTCCCGGCCGACGTGCTCGCCCACACCCGCGCCGCCCTGGACCGGGGCGCCGAGGCGCACGCCGCCTGGGACAAGCGGCTCGACGTGTGGCGCGGCGCGCAGCCGGAGCGGGCGAAGCTGCTCGACCGGGTCCTCGCCGGCCGGCTTCCCGAGGGCTGGGAGGACCACCTGCCCGTCTTCGAGGAGGGCGGGGCGGTCGCCACCCGCGCGGCCTCCGGCAAGGTGCTCCAGGCGCTCGGCGCGGTCGTCCCCGAGCTGTGGGGCGGCTCGGCCGACCTGGCCGGCTCGAACAACACGACGATCGACAAGACGTCGTCGTTCCTCCCGGCGGACAACCCGCTGCCGGAGGCGAGCCCGTACGGCCGCACGGTCCACTTCGGCATCCGCGAGTTCTCGATGGCCGCGGAGATGAACGGCATCGCGCTGCACGGCAACACCCGCGTCTACGGCGGCACGTTCCTGGTGTTCTCCGACTACATGCGCAACGCCGTGCGCATGTCGGCGCTGATGCAGCTGCCGGTGACGTACGTGTGGACGCACGACTCCGTCGGTCTCGGCGAGGATGGTCCCACCCATCAGCCGGTCGAGCACCTGGCCTCGCTGCGCGCGATCCCCGGCCTGAACGTCGTACGCCCCGCCGACGCCAACGAGACGGCGATCGCCTGGGCGGAGATCCTGCGCCGGCACGGCACCCGTCCGGCGCCGCACGGGCTGGCCCTCACCCGGCAGGGCGTACCCGTGTACGCGCCGAACCCGGACGCGGCGAAGGGCGGTTACGTCCTGCGGGAGTCCTCGAAGGACATCCCGGACGTGATCCTGATCGCCACCGGTTCCGAGGTGCACCTGGCCGTCGCCGCGCGGGAGGCGCTGGAGGCCGAGGGGATCGGTGCCCGGGTGGTGTCGATGCCGTCCGTGGAGTGGTTCGAGGAGCAGCCGCGCGAGTACCGCGACGGCGTCCTGCCGCCGTCGGTGCGGGCCCGGGTCGCCGTCGAGGCGGGCATCGGCCTGACCTGGCACCGCTTCGTGGGGGACGCGGGACGCATCGTCTCCCTGGAGCACTTCGGTGCCTCCGCCGACGCCGCGACCCTGTTCGCCGAGTTCGGCTTCACCCCCGAGAACGTCGCCGCCGCGGCCCGGGAATCCCTCGCCGCCGCCCGCGGTTGATCCGATCGCCAGAAAGAAGATGATCACAGTGACCGAAGCAACCGCCACCGCGGGTGGTGCCCTGCGGCGCCTCTCCGACGAAGGCGTCTCGATCTGGCTGGACGACCTGTCCCGCAAGCGGATCGCGTCCGGCAACCTGGCCGAACTCGTCGCCACCCGGCACGTCGTCGGCGTCACCACCAACCCGTCGATCTTCCAGGCCGCCATCGGCTCCGGCGAGGGCTACCAGGAGCAGCTCGCCGACCTCGCCGTACGGGGTGTCACGGTCGACGAGGCGGTACGGATGATGACGACCGCGGACGTGCGTGCGGCCGCCGACGTCCTGCATCCCGTGTACACGGCCACGGGGGGCCGTGACGGCCGGGTCTCCATCGAGGTCGATCCGCGTCTCGCCCACGAGACCGCGGCCACGATCGCCGAGGCGAAGCAGCTGGCCTGGCTCGTGGACCGCCCCAACGTCATGATCAAGATTCCGGCGACGAAGGCCGGTCTCCCCGCGATCACCGAGGTCATCGGTCTCGGCATCAGCGTCAACGTCACGCTGATCTTCTCCCTGGAGCGCTACCGCGAGGTCATGGACGCCTACCTGGCCGGCCTGGAGAAGGCCGCCGCGCGGGGCGTCGACCTCTCCACGATCCACTCCGTCGCCTCCTTCTTCGTCTCCCGCGTCGACGCCGAGATCGACAAGCGCCTCACCGTCCTCGGCACCGACGAGGCCCTCGCGCTCCGGGGACGGGCGGCGCTCGCCAACGCGCGGCTGGCCTACCAGGCGTACGAGGAGGTCTTCGCGGGAGACCGCTGGACCGCCCTCGCCGGGGCGAAGGCGAACAAGCAGCGTCCGCTGTGGGCATCCACCGGTGTGAAGGATCCTGCGTACAAGGACACGCTGTACGTCGACGAACTCGTGGCGCCCGGCACCGTCAACACCATGCCGGAGGCCACGCTGAACGCCACCGCCGACCACGGCGCCGTCACCGGCGACACGGTCACCGGCGGCTACGCGCAGGCCCGTGCGGACCTCGCCGCCGTGGCGGCGCTCGGCATCTCCTACGACGAGGTCGTCACCCGGTTGGAGGAAGAGGGCGTCGCCAAGTTCGCGACGGCGTGGCAGGACCTGCTGGACGTGGTCACCAAGTCGCTGGACACCGAGGCACTCGACACCGAGGGAGTTGACGCGGAATGAGCACTGCCGGCACCGACGCCGCCTGGGACAACCCGTTGCGGGATCCCCGCGACCGGCGCCTGCCCCGTATCGCCGGCCCGTCCGGGCTCGTCATCTTCGGCGTGACCGGCGACCTGTCCCGCAAGAAGCTGATGCCCGCCGTCTACGACCTCGCCAACCGCGGCCTGCTCCCGCCGGGCTTCTCGCTCGTCGGCTTCGCCCGCCGCGACTGGGAGGACCAGGACTTCGCGCAGGTCGTCCACGACGCGGTGCGCGAGCACGCGCGGACACCGTTCCGCGAGGAGGTCTGGCAGCAGCTCGCCGAGGGCATGCGGTTCATCCCGGGCGACTTCGACGACGACACGGCGTTCGAGCAGCTGCGCGACGCCGTCGAGGAGCTGGACCGGTCCCGCGGCACCGGCGGCAACTTCGCCTTCTACCTGTCGGTCCCGCCGAAGTTCTTCCCCAAGGTCGTCGAGCAGCTCAAGAAGCACGGGCTGGCGAACGCGCCGGACGGGTCGTGGCGGCGGGCGGTCATCGAGAAGCCGTTCGGGCACGACCTGGCGAGCGCGCAGGAGCTGAACGCGATCGTGCACGACGTGTTCGCCCCGGACCAGGTGTTCCGCATCGACCACTACCTGGGCAAGGAGACCGTCCAGAACATCCTGGCGCTGCGCTTCGCCAACACGATGTTCGAGCCGATCTGGAACCGGTCCTTCGTGGACCACGTGCAGATCACCATGGCCGAGGACATCGGCATCGGCGGCCGGGCCGGCTACTACGACGGCATCGGCGCCGCCCGGGACGTCATCCAGAACCACCTCCTGCAGCTGATGGCGCTGACCGCGATGGAGGAGCCCGCCTCCTTCGACGCGGCCTCGCTGCTGACCGAGAAGCTGAAGGTCCTCAACGCCGTGAAGCTGCCGGAGGACCTCGGCCGGCACACGGTGCGGGCGCAGTACGCGGGCGCCTGGCAGGGCGGCGAGAAGGTGCGCGGCTATCTGGAGGAGGACGGCATCGACCCGTCGTCCACCACGGACACCTACGCCGCCGTCCGGCTGAACGTCGACAACCGCCGCTGGGCGGGCGTGCCGTTCTACCTGCGCACCGGAAAGCGCCTGGGCCGCCGCGTCACCGAGATCGCCGTGGTCTTCCAGCGGGCGCCGCACTCCCCCTTCGACTCCACCGCCACCGAGGAACTCGGCGCCAACGCGATCGTCATCCGGGTCCAGCCCGACGAGGGCGTCACCGTCCGTTTCGGCTCCAAGGTGCCGGGCACGTCGATGGAGATCCGGGACGTCACGATGGACTTCGCGTACGGCGAGTCCTTCACGGAGTCCAGCCCGGAGGCGTACGAGCGCCTCATCCTGGACGTGCTGCTCGGCGACGCCAACCTGTTCCCGCGCCACCAGGAGGTGGAAGAGTCCTGGAGGATCCTCGACCCGATCGAGGAGCACTGGGCACGGCACGGCAGGCCCGCGCAGTACGCCTCGGGCAGCTGGGGACCCGAGGAAGCCGACGAGATGCTCGCACAAGACGGACGGAGCTGGCGCAGGCCATGAAGATCGACCTGACCGACACCACGGCAAGCAAGATCAACAAGGCGCTGGTGCAGGGCCGCCGCGCCATCGGCACACCGGCCGTGGGCATGGTCCTGACGATGGTGATCGTCACGGACGAGGAGAACGCCTACGACTCGATCAAGGCGGCCGAGGAGGCCTCGCACGAGCATCCCTCGCGCACCCTGGTCGTCATCAAGCGGCACGCCCGCTCTCCCCGCGAGCGCACGCACTCGCGGCTCGACGCCGAGGTCCGGGTGGGTTCCGAGGCCGGCACCGGGGAGACGGTGATCCTGCGGACCTACGGCGAGGTGTCCGAGCACGCCGACTCCGTGGTGCTGCCGCTGCTGCTGCCGGACGCCCCGGTCGTCGTGTGGTGGCCGGTGGACGCGCCGCATAACCCGGTCAAGGACCCGCTGGGTGCGCTGGCCCAGCGCCGGATCACCGACATGTACGCCGTCGAGCGGCCCCTCCAGGCGCTGGAGGCGCGCGTGCAGTCGTACGCGCCCGGCGACACCGACCTGGCGTGGACCCGGCTGACGCCGTGGCGTTCGATGCTGGCGGCGGCGCTGGACCAGGCGCGGGTGCGGATCGTCTCGGCGGCCGTGGAGAGCGAGGCGGACAACCCGAGCGCCGAGCTGCTCGCGCGCTGGCTGGAGGCCCGGCTGAAGGTGTCCGTGGACCGGGTGGAGACCGCGGGTCCGGTCGTCACGGCCGTCCGGCTCGGCACCGGCGACGGCGAGATCGTCATCGACCGCCCCGAGGGCCCGCTGGCCACGATGTCCCTGCCGGGCCAGCCCTCGCGGACCCTCGCGCTGAAGGTCCGCCCCACCTCCGAACTGATCGCCGAGGAGCTGCGGCGCCTCGACGCCGACGAGATGTACGCCATCGCCCTGCGGGGCGAGGCCACCGAGGAGACCCCCGCCCATGTCTGACACCCCCGTGCTCACCCAGCGGCCCGAGTGGGCCGCGCTGGAGGACCACAGCGCCCGCCGGCCCGCGGGCCTGCGCGAGTTGTTCGCCGCGGACCCCGGGCGCGCCGGACGGTACGTCGTGCGGGTCGGTGATCTGCACATCGATTACTCCAAGCACCTGATCACCGATGAGACGCTCGCGTTGCTGCGCGAGCTGGCCGCGGCGACCGGCGTGTTCGGTCTGCGGGACGCGATGTTCCGCGGGGAGAAGATCAACGTCACCGAGGACCGGGCGGTGCTGCACACCGCGCTGCGGGCTCCGCGGGAGGCGGTGGTGGAGGTGGACGGCGAGAACGTGGTGCCCAAGGTGCACGCCGTCCTGGACCGGATGGCCGCCTTCGCCGGGCGGGT
>NZ_JBFBCB010000022.1:0-125531 GCF_040682975.1 Streptomyces sp. NPDC051051 | reverse complement strand
ATCGGGGCGACCCTCCGCCTTGCGATCGCACGCACCAGACGCCGCCGGGCCTGCCCTTCGGGCAGACGACGCTACTTTCGAAACACGCCCTAGGCGTTCTGCCCCGGGAGTCCGGCCGCAGCAGCGGCAGGCCGACGACCAGACGCAGTCGAGCAGATCCCGGCACGGGACCGTCCCCACCCGCCCACGATCACTCTCCGTCTATCGCATCTGATGCGAGAATTTCGCATCAGATGCGACCCGGGGCGTCTTCGCAGCTCAATCGCCCGGTGGAGTGACGCACCTGCAAAGGCGCCGCCGCGACGGCTGTCGTGGTTTTTCGCGATGCCGAGGTCAACGTCCCTGGTGGGACCGCTCGCCCGCGGTTCGGAGGTGACCTCCGGGTCGGGTGTCGCCTATTCGCGTCCGATGCAATTGGCGGCGCTTGGAACATCGGTACAGCGGTTATCGGTGAGAACGATCACGGGCCGGGCGGCACGAGTGCGCTGGGCCGGGACCGACGGGACCCCCTGGGCGCCGTCGAGCCGCTGGCAGCGGGCGAGGGCCGCGATGGACCGGCCGTCCAGGTAAGAGGTACGGACGGTGTCTGTCTTCGCGGCCGGGATGGCCGGGCGGCGCCCGCCTTTGCCGCTCTTCGCCTCGGCGGCCCGCAGTCCGTCGTAGGTCAGCTCGCGCTGGAGGTCGCGTTGGGGTTCGCCGGCGGCGGCGAGGGTCTGCACCATGAACTTCACGGTGGACAGCAGCTCGCCGGTGCGCGGGTGGCGGGCGGTGAGGTCCATCGCGGAGAACGCGCCGTCGTGGATACGCAGCGCGAGGCGGTCGCGGTGGAGGACGTCGAGCACGTCGAGGATGTGCTCGGTGCCGCGTACGAGGCGGAACATCCCGGAGATGTGGACGGTGTCCCCCTGGGCCGCGCGTAGTCGAGGAGCGCGCGGAACTTCAGCCGCTGGAGGGGTGGAGGCGGCTGGAGGTACCGCCGTCCTCCTCGAAGACGACCGGGTCCTCGATCCCGGCCTCGTCCAGGACGAGGTTCTGCCGGGCGGGGGACTGCTGGTCGGTCGAGACCCGCTTGTAGACCGGGTTCGCCACCGAGGGTCCCTTCCGTACGGAGGATCGGCCCCTGCCTGTCGTCAAACCCTGTCAGCGATCACCAACGGATCTGATGGAATTCGAGCCGCCGCGAGCCCCCGGATTGCACGGGTTCAATCGAAGGCGGAGAACTCGACCGTCAGCAGGCCGAAGCGGGCCAGGCCATCGACCGGCTCGGGACCGCCGAGGAGATCGCCCACGCAGTCCTGTGGCTGTGCAGCCCCGGCGCCAGCTACGTCACGGGAATCGCGCTCCCCGTCGACGGCGGCTGTACCGCGCAATGAGAGCCCCCGCGTCGCTTCCACCGCAGTCTGAGCCCATCACACCGTCAGGGCGGAACCGCGGGCTGAAGTTGCAGCCGAGGATCTTGAACAGGTCGAACACCATGTCGGAGTACGAGGCGTTGTCGGTGGCCACCATCTCCGGCTTCACCCAGCCGTCCGGGTTCAGCAGCGCGTCCAGGATGCCGGTCCCCGGAAACACCGCGACCGCGGAACATCTGTGCGGCAGGATGACCGCATGATCCGTACCGCCCGCCTGCTCCCCGTCCTGCTGCTGGGGCCCGTGCTGCTCACCGCCTGCGGCAGCGAGCGGGCCGACCCCGCCGACCCCGCCGAACTGGCCTCCCGCGCACGGGCCCTGGGCATCGCGCCGGAGGCGGTGTACACCACCGACACCCCCGGTCACACCCTCGCCCAGCAGTCCGTCGGCGTGCTCGGCGACGACGGTTTCTCCGCCGTCTACGTCTCCCCGCAGAAGGGGACACAGGTGCAACTCGCCGTCGACCGGGGCACGTTGACCGCCGCCACCTGCGAACGGCGAACCGGCACCGAGGCCGCCACGACACCCGTCACCTGCGTCCGCGACGGCGACGCCTGGTACCGCAGCGCCGGGCAGTGGGCGGAGTACGCCGTCCCGAAGAAGGACTTCGTCATCCGTGTCGGCGGCACGGACGTGCCCCGGGACGTCCTGCGTGAGGCCGTCGATCACCTGCACCGCCCTTCCGCCGACGAACTCGACACGCTCCTGCCGTCGGCACCGGCCGGCGGCGAACCGGTGGAGCGCGGCGACCTGCCGTCGTTCGGCGACGGAGCTCCCGACAACGACGTCGACGCGGGCGGCTGAGTCACCACCGCGGGGCCGGCGCCGGGCGGCGGGACCGGGAGCCCGCCGCCTCCGCCGTCCGTTCCGGGAGCCCGCCGCCTCCGTCGAAACCTTCGCCCGGGACCTGGAACGCCGCCCCGGAGCGCCCGCTCCGCCCCGCATAGAGTCGGGTGTCATGACCGCCCGCCTGCTCGTGTACACCCGTACCGCCGACTACCGCCACGACTCCATCCCGGACGCCGTGGCCGCCGTACGCGCGCCGGGGAAGTTCGCCGTCGACCACACCGAGGACCCGGCGGCCCTGGAAGCACCGCTGGACGGGTACGCGGCCGTGGTCTTCCTCTCCACCAGCGGTGAGGTGCTGACCCCGGCCGGGCGGGAGCGTCTCGCCCGGTACGTCGACTCGGGCGGCGGCTTCGCCGGCGTGCACGCGGCCGCCTGCACCGAGTACGACTGGCCGTACTACGGCGAACTCCTCGGCGCCCGCTTCGCCCGCCATCCGGCCCTCCAGCCCGGCAGGGCACTCGTCGAGGACCACGGCCATCCCGCCACCCGCCACCTGCCGGCCGTCTGGGACTTCACCGACGAGTGGTACGACTTCCGCACCGATCCCCGGGGGCAGGGCCGCGTCCGCGTGCTGGTCACCGCCGACGAGTCCTCCTACGACGGCGGGGGGATGGGCCCCGACCACCCGCTGGTCTGGTGCCGCGAACAGGGCGCGGGCCGCGTCTTCTACACCGCTCTCGGCCACACGTCCGAGGCCTACCGGGACCCTGCCTTCGTGGCCCATCTGCGCGGCGGGATCGGCTGGGCGGCCGGGGTGGCGGAATGAGGCGTGCGGACGTGCGGCTCGCGTGACGTCTGCGCGCTGAGTCGCCTGAGCCGTCTGGGGCGCCTGGGATGGCCGGGGTCGTCGGGACCGCCGGGGTGCGGGCGGCCCGCAGGTGCGGCGCTCGCTACCGGCCCGGTGGTGCGGTACTCGCCCGTTCCACCAGCCGAGTGGAGAGCTCCGTGCGGGTCCCCTCCGGGTGCTCGCCGTCCATCATCCGCACCAGCAGCCGCAGAGCCGTCGCCGCCATCTCGGCCAGCGGCTGACGGACGGTCGTCAGGGCCGGCGTGGTCCAGCGGGACTCGGGCAGATCGTCGAAGCCGACCACGCTGATGTCGTCCGGGACCCGTAATCCCCGTTCCGCCACGGCCTCGTAGACACCCAGCGCCATCCGGTCGGAGCACACGAAGACGGCCGTCGGCGGCTCGGGGAGGTCGAGCAGCTCGCGCATGCGGTGACGGGCCACGGACTCGTCGAAGCCGGCGTGGCGGACGTACTCCGGGCGGTGGCCGAGGCCCGCCGAGGCCAGGGCGGAGCGGTAACCGGCCACGCGGGCGGTGCTGCACATCCTGCGGCGCGCTCCGGCGATCACCGCGATCCGCTCGTGACCGAGGGCCAGCAGGTGCTCGGTCGCCGTCACGCCCCCCTGCCAGTTGGCCGCGCCCACCGACACCACGCCCGGCGGCGGCTCCAGCACCGGGTCGATCATCACGAACGGGATGCGGTGCTGCTCCAGCCACAGGTACTGCGACTCGGTCAACTCGGCCAGGTCGAACAGCACGCCGGCCGAGCCGCGCGCGGTGAGCTTGTCCAGCCAGCCCCGCTGCGGACGGCCCGCCCGGGTACGGGACAGGGCGGCCGAGACGACCACGTCCAGGCCGGCGTCGTGCGCCGCCTCCTCCACGCCGTGCAGGACCGCACCCGACCAGGAACTGGCCAGGGAACGCACCACGAGATCGACCAGCCGGGGCGGCTTCGTCGGGTCGAAACGGGGTCGGCGCACGTAACCGAGCCGGTCCAGCGCCTCCGTGACACGGCGTCGGGTCTCGGGAGCCACGTCCTCGCGGCCGTTGACCACCTTCGAGGCGGTGGGCACGGACACCCCCGCCTCGCGGGCCACGACCGCCAGGGTCGGCCCGGCCGCCGCGCTCGCACTGCCCGTGCGGACCATCGGGAACCACCTCTCCGGCCCGCCCGAGGGCCAGCGAACGTTCGACCACCGCCCTTTCGGAGCCGATCCTGACCGACGGCTCGCAGAAAGCGCTTGCTATCCTAGGTGTGCCTCGGCGTGGCGTGAAGACGTGGGGAGACGTGGGGAACGGTCGCGCGGTGCGGACGGGCGTGCGGCCGCGGGTGTGGCGGGGACGGCGGCAGGGGTTGCCGCGACGCGACGGGGCGCCGCGGCGAGGGGGTGCTCCCGGTCAGGCCTCCTCGAAGCGCCGGCGCGAGGTCTCGATGTGGCCGAGGTACCGGTGCGTCCAGTCGCACAGTCCGTCGATCGTCACGCGCAGGGCGTGACCCGGCTCGGTCAGGGCGTACTCGACCCGTGGCGGCACCGTGGGGTGGACGGTCCGCTCCACCAGGCCGTTGCGCTCCAGCATGCGCAGGTTCTGGGTGAGCATCTTGTGGCTGATGCCCTCGATCTCGTCCCGCAGCGCGCTGAACCGCAGCGTGCGGTCACCGAGCACCTCGGTGATCAGGAGCGCCCACTTGTTGGCGACGTCCGAGAAGATCTCCCGCGCGAGCGAGTCCGCGCGGGTCAGGTCCGCGTCCTCGGGCGAGCCCTCGTACCGCTTGGTCACCATCTGGTTCCCCAGTCACCGAAAAGTGCGTTCTTCCCTGTCGGCCCACACTCTCCTACGGTTCCTGAGTAACCACAAGTGATCACGGGACGGGTGTGGTGGAGCGCTCCGGCGACGCCCGCTCCCGTCCCTCACCCGCGCTCGCACGCGCTCACGAAGGAGACCGACGACATGGCCATCACCCTGCTCAATCCCAGCGGTCTGCCGGAGATCGACGCCTACCGGCAGGTGTCCGTCGGGACCGGCTCCCGGCTGGTCTTCGTCGCCGGGCAGGTGGCCTGGGACGCCGACGGCGTCACCGTCGGCGAGGGCGATCTCGCCGCCCAGGTCGAACGCTGCTACCTCAACGTCGCCACCGCCCTCGCCGGTGCCGGCGCCTCCTTCGACGACGTCGCGAAGCTCACCGTCTACGTCGTCGACTGGACCCCCGACAAGATGCCCCTGTTCCTGGAGGGAGCCGCCCGGGCGGCCGCGAGGCTGGGCGTCACACCGGTGCCGCCGGGCACCCTGCTCGGCGTCGCGGCACTGGACGTGCCCGAGCATCTGGTCGAGATCGAGGCCGTGGCCGTCATCGACTGAACGGCTTCCGGGCGAGGGCCGGGTCCCGCGGCGCGCGGCCGGTGGCCCGCGGGCGGTCCGCGGGCGGTCCGCGCGGAGGTCGCAGGCCGGCTCAGGCCACCCGCGCCAGGTCCGCGCGACGTACCTCGTGGGCCAG
Source organism: Streptomyces sp. NPDC051051 (assembly GCF_040682975.1). Taxonomy (NCBI): domain Bacteria; kingdom Bacillati; phylum Actinomycetota; class Actinomycetes; order Kitasatosporales; family Streptomycetaceae; genus Streptomyces; species Streptomyces sp. NPDC051051. Next base: position 119,992 of record NZ_JBFBCB010000022.1, on the reverse strand, counting down.
GGGCAGTCCGTCGGCCAGCCGTTCCAGTTCCCCGACGACGACGCGGCCGAGCCGCTCCAGCTCGTTGCCGAGGGAACCCGCGATGTGCGGGGTCAGGAACACGTTCGGGAGCCGGTAGAGGGGGGAACCGGCGGGCAGCGGCTCGGGCTCGGTGACGTCGAGGATCGCGTGCAGCCGGCCGGAGACCAGTTCGTCCGTGAGGGCGGCGTGGTCGATCAGCGCGCCGCGGGAGGTGTTGATCAGTACGCCGCCGTCGCGGACGAGAGCCAGCCGGTCCCGGTCGAGCAGGTGACGGGTCTCCGGGACGTCGGGCGCGTGCAGGCTGACGATGTCGCTGTACCGCAGCAGGTCCTCCAACGGCACCAGCTGCGCGCCCAGTTCGGCCGCCTCGGCGGGGGCGACGTACGGGTCGTGCAGGAGGACCTCGAACGCGTGGGGGCGCATGAGTTCCAGCAGCCGGCGGCCCACCCGCGAGGCGCCGATGACGCCCACCCGGCGGCCGAGATTGCCGAGGGGCGCCGTCTCGTCGGCAGTGGGGTGGGTGTGGGTGCGGCGGAAGCGCTCGCGGTGGGTGAACGCGTCCTTCCCGGCCAGCAGGATCATCGCGAGGGTGTACTCGGCGACGGGGACGGCGTTGCCGACCACCGCGCTGGAGACGGTGACCCCCTGGTTCCACAGGGGTTCCCCGACCAGCGAGCGGACCGAGCCGGCGGCGTGCAGGACGGAACGCAGCCGGGGAGCCGCCGCGAGCGCGTCCGCGCCCAGTCGGGGGCAGCCCCAGCCGGTGATCAGGACCTCGGCCTCCGCCAGCGCGGCCGCGGCGGCCGGATCGGTGAAGTCCCGTACGACGAGCGAGGGGTCGATGTCGGCCGTCCGCCGCAGCCGGTTCAGGAGCGGAGCGGGGAACAGCCGGGGGAGGTGCACCGGATCCATGGCGAACACGGCCCTGGGCGGCTCGGCGCTGGGCATGGCTCTCCTGGGGTGCGTGGGAAACCTGTTCCGAAAGCGCCTTCTACGGTAGGTGGGGCCGTCGGACGGGGTCAATCGGTCGGACGCGGCTTTGCGATGGCCGAACCGGCTGTCGGCTGCCACCGGGCCGACCGCCGTCGGGCCGGGTGGCGCTGTGCCGGGCGGCTTCGGGACGGGTGATCCCGGCCGGGAGCCGTGGGACTCGACGGGATCCTGCACTCGCTCCGTGGTCGACCGACGCCCGCCGGGCCGCGGAAGAGCGGGCAGAGCCGGAAGGGCCGGAGGACGTTCGCGGGACCGGGACGCCCCCGCCGTCCGCCCTCTCGGGCATCCGGCTCGGCCGGACCCTGCGCGGCCCGGAGATGCGCGCGGTGGTCCGCCGTCTGCGCCGCGCCGGAGGTGTCGGCCGGGACTGACTCCCGGTCGCCCGCGGCGGGGCCCCGGCCGGGACCGCCGACTCGTCGCCCGAACCGCCCGAACCGCCCGAATCATTCGAACCGTCCGCGCCGGGGTCACGGCTCCGGGCCGGTCACGCCACGGTCAGCGTCCGCGCGATCGACGCGACCGCGTCCGGACCGACCCGGCAGCAGCCGCCGATCAGCCGGGCGCCCGAGTCCCGCCAGGCGAGGACCTGTTCGGGGGCGAACGTCGAGCGGCCGTTCCAGGCGCGGGTCTCGGCGTCCCAGGCCTCACCGCTGTTGGGGTAGACGACGACCGGCTTGCCGGTCACCCGCGCCGCCGTCGTCACGGCACCCTCGACGTCCTCGGGGACACAGCAGTTCACACCGACCGCGATCACCTCGTCCGCCTCCGCGGCCAGGGCGAACGCCTCCTCCAGCGGCTGCCCGGCGCGGGTGCGGCCGCCCGCGACGCTGTACGACAGCCAGGCCGGCACGCCCAGTCCGCGCACCGCCCGCAGCAGCGCCTCGGCCTCCTCCGCGTCCGGCACGGTCTCCAGCGCCAGCACGTCCGGCCCGGCGGCCGCCAGCACCTCGAGCCGGGGCCGGTGAAACCGCTCCAGCTCGTCCACCGTCAGCCCGTAACGGCCTCGGTATTCGGACCCGTCCGCGAGCATCGCCCCGTACGGTCCCACCGACGCCGCCACCCACAACGGTCGACGAACGCCCCCGTCCCGGGCCCGCCGGGCCGCCTCCCGAGCCAGCTCCACGCTCAGCGCGAGCAGCCGGGCTGCCTCCTCGCGGTCGATCCCGCGCTTCGCGAAGCCCTCGAAAGTCGCCTGGTAGCTGGAGGTGATGGCCACGTTCGCGCCTGCCTCGAAGTAGGCGAGGTGTGCCTCGGTGACGGCCTCGGGCCGCTCCGCGAGCAGGCGCGCCGACCACAGCTCGTCGCTCAGATCGTGTCCGGCGGACTCCAGCTGGTTGGACATGCCGCCGTCGAGGACCACCGTCCCGGCGGCGAGCGCCTCGGCGAGGCCGGGTCGGCGCGAGCCGGAAGCCTGTGCCGAAGAGTCGTGGGCGGAGCCGCCGTGCGCGGAGGGACCGGGTGGGGAGGGGGTGTCGCTGGTCATGCCCCGACGCTAGTCGAACCCGGAACGGACGAGCCGAGGATGTCCATCAGATGAACAGATCGCCCACGATGTGGGACGCGGGGTTACGATCACGGCCCCCCGCCCCACCGCACCCGTACGGACCCGCCATGACTTCCTCCGACACCACCGAGGCCCCCGGCTCCGACACCGGCCCGGACACCGGCACCGGTCTCGCCCCCGCACCCGCTCCCCGCCGTCGCCGCTTCGGCCTCGTCGCCGCCACCGCCCTCGTCATGGGCAACATCATCGGTGGCGGCATCTTCGCGCTGCCCGCGGCGGTCGCCCCGTACGGCACGGTCAGCCTGCTCGCCTTCGTCGTCCTCTCCGTGGCCGCGCTCCTCCTCGCTCTTCTCTTCGGCAGGCTGGCCCGCCGCAGCCCCGTCACCGGCGGCCTGTACGTGTACCCGCGCGACGCGTTCGGCCCCTTCGCCGGCTTTCTGTCCGCCTGGTCGTACTGGACGATGTGCTGGGTCAGCATCGCCGCGCTGGCCGTCGCCGTCGTCGGCTACGTCGACGTGCTGGTGCCGCTGCACGGCAGCCACACCCTCGAAGCGGCCGTCGCGCTGGCCGCGCTGTGGCTGCCCACCGCCGCCAACTTCGCCGGCACCCGCTGGGTGGGCGCGGTGCAGATCGTGTCGACCGTCCTGAAGTTCGTCCCGCTGCTCGTGGTCGCCACGGTCGGTCTGTTCTTCGTCGACACCGACAACTTCGGGCCGTTCAACGCTTCCGGGGACAGCGTTCCGGGCGCGCTCGCCGCCTCCGCCGCCCTCCTGCTCTACAGCTTCCTCGGCGTGGAGTCGGCCGCCGTCAGCGCGGGAGAGGTCGACGACCCGGAACGCACCGTCGGCCGGGCGAGCGTCCTCGGCACGCTGGGATCCGCGCTCGTCTACCTGCTGGGCACGGTCGCCGTGTTCGGCCTGGTCCCGCACGAGCGGCTCGTCGACTCCGGAGCGCCCTTCGCCGACGCCGTGAACGCGATCACGGGCGGCAGCTGGGGCGGCACCGTCATCTCCCTGGTCGCCGTCGCCTCCATCGTCGGCTGCCTCAACGGCTGGATCCTGCTGGCCGCGCAGATGCCGTACGCCGCCGCCCGCGACGGACTGTTCCCGCGGCCGTTCGCCCGCGTCGGCAAGGGCGGCGTGCCCGGCTTCGGCGTGTGGGCCGTGGCCGTCCTCGGCACGGTGCTCATCGGCCTCAACTACACGGCGGGCCCCGACACCACGTTCCGCGTGCTGGTCCTCATCACCACGTTCACCGGCTGCGTCCCGTACCTGCTGTCGGCCGCGGCCCAGCTGTACTGGCTGGCCCGCGGCACCCGCGAACGCGTCCGTCCCGCGGGGCTGGTCCGTGACCTCGTCGTGGCCGCCCTCTCCTTCGGCTTCTCCTTCTGGCTGATCGCGGGAGCCGGTTACGCCGCCGTCTACCAGGGCACGCTGTTCCTCTTCGCAGGCATCCCGGTGTACGTGTGGCTGCGCGGCCGCCGGGAGACGCCGGAGCCGACCGCGCCGACCGGGTGACCGTGCCGACCGGCGTGAGTATCTTGGGCGCGTGACCGACATCGCCGCCCCGGAGCCCGAGGCCCGCGAGGTCCTCGGCCCCGGCGCCGGCCGGGCGTCCGTCGAACCCCTCGTGCACAACCCGAAGAACGGGGTCACCGCCGGCGTGTGGCGGGTTCGTGCCGGCGACCGGTCGGCGGTGCTGAAGGTGCTGACCCGCAGGAAGGCGGCCGAGGGCCGCTGGGCCGCCTCGGACGACCCGCGGCACTGGAACCACTGGCGGCGCGAGGCCCACGTCTACGCGTCCGGCCTGGCGCAGACGTGGCGGCCGTACGGCATCCGTGCGCCCGGTCTGCTGGCGTGCGTCGAACGGCCGGACGGGGACGTGGCGTTGTGGCTCGAGGACGTCCCGGGCGAGCCCGCCACCTCCTGGACGGTCGAGCGACACGTCGAACAGGCCCACAGGCTCGGCGCGGCCCAGGGAGCACGGGGAGCCCCCGACGCGACCGACCGGCCCTGGCTGACCCGACGGTTCCTGCGCCAGTACGTCGAGAGCAACACCCTCGGACTCGACCTCCTCGACGACGACGAGGCATGGCGGCAGCCTTTGGTGCGCGACCACTTCCCGCCCGGCCTGCGCGGTGCCATGGTCCGCCTGCACCACGACCGGGAGTGGTTCCTCCAGGTCATGGAGAAGCTGCCGCGCGCCTTCAGCCATCTCGACCTGTGGCCCGCGAACGTCCGCGCGGACGGCGTGCGTCCGCCGGCCTCCGTCGTCCTCGACTGGGCCTTCGCGGGCGACGGCGCGCTCGGCGAGGACCTCGGCAACTACCTCCCCGACACCGTTCTCGACCTGTTCCTGCCCGCCGCCCGCCTGCCCGCCTACGCGGCGGCGGCGTACGACGCCTATCTCCATGGTCTGCGGCAGAGCGGATGGCGGGGCGACGAGCGGCTCGTACGGCTGGGGGTGTGCGCGTCGGCGGTGAAGTACGACTGGATCACCGCCCTGATGCTGGCGCGGGCGGGGGAGGAGCAGCGGGACTACGGCGGCGCGCGGACGGTGCCGGCCGAACTCCGTTACCGGGAACGCGGGACGACGCTGGCCTTCCTGGCACGGTGGGCGGCGGAGGCGCGCCGGCTGGCGCCCCAGGTCGGATTCCCGCAGGCGCCGAGCGGACGGTGACGGGCGCGCCCGGCCGAGCCGCCGTGGCGGCTGACACGGAAGGCTGCCGGGACCGGGCCGAAAGGGCTTTCTCCCTGTCTCGTCGGACCCGTTGACCTCCTCGCGGCGCGCCCTTACCTTTTCGGCGTTCGTCGTTCCCCCTGCCGTTCGAGGTCCCGAACGCCCGAAGGCGGCTCATGGCGGTGACGACCCCCGGGCGAGCGGCAGCCGCGTGCGGCCCCTCCCCTCGTCCTCGAAGGAGAGTGCGTGACATGAGACGTGCGTACGCGGTCCTGCTCGCCCTCTGTCTGGCGCTGACCGGCGCCCTCGCCACCGCGGGCCCGGCGTGGGCCGACCCCCAGACCGTCGCCAACGGCGTCCAGTTCAAGGACACTTCGGGCGCCCCCGTGCACGCCCACGGCGGCGGGGTGCTCAAAGTCGGCACCTACTACTACTGGTTCGGTGAGAACCGCAACGCCGACAACACGTTCCGGTACGTGGACGCCTACCGGTCCACCGACCTCAAGAACTGGGAGTTCCGCAACCACGTCCTGACCGAGGCGAGCGACCCGGAGCTGGCCACCGCCAACATCGAGCGGCCGAAGGTCGTGTACAACGCGTCCACCGGCATGTTCGTCATGTGGATGCACAAGGAGAACGGCATCGACTACGGCGAGGCCCGTGCCGCCGTCGCCGTCTCCGCCACCGTGGACGGCGACTACGCGTGGCGGGGCAGCTTCCGCCCGCTCGGGCAGCACATGTCCCGCGACCTCACCGTCTTCGTCGACACCGACGGGGCCGGGTACATGGTCTCCGCCGCCCGCGAGAACTACGACCTCCAGATCTACCGGCTCACCGCCGACTACACCGGTGTCGCGAGTCTGGTCGCCGACCCCTGGCACGGCGGACACCGCGAGGCCCCGGCGCTGTTCAAGCGCGGAAACGTCTACTTCATGCTGACCTCGGGCGCGACCGGCTGGAGCCCCAACCAGCAGCAGTACGCCACCGCCACCTCGCCGGCCGGGCCCTGGTCCGCGATGACGAACGTCGGCGACTCGACGGCGTTCGGCTCGCAGACGGCGTACGTGCTGCCGGTGCAGGGCAGTTCGGGCACCTCCTACCTCTACCTGGGCGACCGCTGGGGGAACTCCTTCGGCGGGACCGTCAACGACTCCCGCTCCGTGTGGCTGCCGGTGACCTTCCCGACCTCGACCTCGATGTCCCTGACCTGGTCCCCGGAGGTCACGATCGACACGGCCGCGGGCACGGTCACCGGCACGAGCGCCACGTACGACACGCTGATCGCCCGGCACTCCGCCAGGTGCGCCGACGTCACCGGCCAGTCCCTCTGGCAGGGCGCGCAGATCAAGCAGTACGACTGCAACGGCGGCGGCAACCAGAAGTACTGGTTCAAGCCGGTCGGAAGCGGCTACTACCAGTTGGTCGTCAGGAACAGTTCCCTCTGCGTGCGGGAGAACGCGAACACCGTCACCCAGGAGAACTGCGACGCCACGGCGACCGCCCAGCAGTGGTCGCTCACCACGTCGGGCAATTACGTCAACGTCAGGTCCCGCGCCGGCGGCGAGTGCCTGGACGTGAACGGCGCGTCCACCGCCAACTCCGCCGCCGTCATCACGTACACCTGCAACGGAGGCACGAACCAGCAGTGGACGCGCGGCACCTGACGTTTCCTCGGTTCCTCAGGCCAGGAGGTCGATCGCGTCGAAAGCGGTCCCCGCGCTGAGGAAGCCGGTCGTCCCCGAACCGCTCACCACATTGATCTTCAGCACGTTGTACTGACCGGTGTCCGTCCGCCAGGCGCTCGCCGGGACGCTGTAGGTGAAGGTGTGGTTGTTGCCCCGGTAGGAGCCGTTGGTCAGTGACCGCGTGTTCGGCTGGGTCGGCGGGGAGGGGACGGCCGAGGTCCAGGTGTCGTTGACGACGACCTGCGGGCGGCCGTTGGCGTAGGCCGTCGTCACGCCGATCCGCAGGGTGTGCGCGGCGGCGGCCTGGGCCGCGGTGAGCCGGAAGTACACCAGCAGACCGCTGTTGACGTCCTTCCAGACGTAGCAGGGGAAGGCGGAGGTCTCGCTGCCGCTGCCGATCACCACGTTGCCCGTCCAGGAGGCGGCCCGGACGTCGGAGGGGTGCGCGTACGTCATCAGGTCGGCGTTCTTGAAGCCGGCGGGCGAGCCGGTCCACTCGTTGATGCGCCAGACGGCGCTCGCGTTGCCGGGGTCGTTCGTGGCCGGGATCGCGATCGTGTTGAGGGTGGTCGTCGACCCGGCGGACACGGTCACCTGTGTGCTGTACACCGCCAGCTCGCTCTTGTACACGGTCAGCGTGTACGTCCCCGGCAGCACCCCGCCGATCGAGTAGTGGCCGTCCGACGCCCGCGCCGGACCCCAGTACTGGGCAGCCGCGTTGGCCAGCCCCACCGTGTACGGGTACGTCGTGTTCCGCCCGGTGATGCCGACGCCCGCGACCCGGCCCCGGCCGCCGGCGCCGACGTACCCGGCGATGCCCAGCGAGTCCGCCCACGGCGTGGTCAGTGTGCCCGGGAACAGCGACGACGAGGGGGCGCCGCCGTCCGTGAACGCGATGACGTACGGCCCCTGGAGGCCGAAGCGCTGCTCCTCGGTCTGGTTCTGGCCGTAGTGGAGGATCTCGTACAGGCCGCCGCCGTCCGCGCTCTGGTGGCGCAGCAGGGACCGGTAGAAGGGGCCGCCGGAGGCCTTCTCGTGGTTGCTGCGCACGATCCACAGGCCCACGCCGCCGGCGCTCCAGCCGATGTGGTCGTAGTCCATGACCCGCCGCCTCGCGTAGTGCTTGGAGCGGGTCTGGCCGTCGGACTTCGCGAACACGTCCGAGGCCTCGACGGTGCTGGTGGTGTACGTGTAGGAGTCCGGTTCGTCGTTGAGGAACAGGCCCTTTCGCACGCGCAGGATGTAACGGGTCGCCGAGACGGACGTGTCGGCCTTGTAGGTCCACAGGTAGATGTTGTTCTCGCCGCTGCGGGCCGCGTAGTAGTGCTTCAGCGTGCCGTACGCGACGGAGATCAGGATCGTCGAACCGGACTGCTTCACCGACACGGTGGAGGCGCCGAGGCCGGACTCGATGTGCGAGTTCATGCCGCCGTAGCCCTGGTACTCCACGCCGCGGTGGACCAGCGAGGTCAGGTCGCCGTTGGTCTTGCTGACCTTGAAGACGAGGCCGGCGCCGGTGTCGACGACGTGGTTCGCGCCGTCGTCGGTCCAGCCGAAGGCTGCGGCGGACGCGGGGCCGGCGAGGGGGCCGGCGAGCGCGGCGGTGCCGGCGGCGGCCGCGGTACCGAGGACGAAGGTGCGGCGTCGGACCGGCCGGGGGCTGTCGGATCCGGACATGGGGGTGCCTCCTTCGGGAGGTGTGGGGGTGCGGGTGACTGGTCAGCGTGGCAGTTGAATCGATTTCGCGAAAGGGCTTTCACTGGAAGGGAGTTGGTGATCCCGCGAAATGGCCCTGGGGTCTAGAAAGCGCTTGCCGAAGGCGGTACGGTCCTCCGCCAGGTCCTGTTGCCGCGACCGAGGAGCCGCAAGTGAGACGTTTCACCCCCGCCGTGCCGGCGGCGCTGGCCCTGGCCACCGTCCTGACGGCCGTACCCGCCGCCCGGGCCGACGACGGCGCGGGCCCGCCGCTCGGCATCGCCGGCTGCACCGCCACCGCCTGCCACTTCGACGTACCGCCCGGCACCTACGACGTGAAGGTCCTCCTCGGCGGCGAGGCCGCGTCGAGCACCGCCGTCGGCGGCGAGACCCGGCGTGCCCTGCTCCCCGAGACCGCCGTCGCGGCGGGCGAGCGCGTCGCGCGCAGCTTCACCGTGAACGTCCGCACACCCGAGGGCGAACCGACCGGCGCCGACGGAACCCCCGGCCTGGACCTCGTCCTCGGCGGCTCGGCCCCCGCCCTCGCCGACATCCGCGTCACCCCCGCCCGGCACTCCCGCCAGATCTTCCTCGTCGGCGACTCCACGGTCTGCGACCAGCCGGGCGACCCCTACTCGGGCTGGGGCCAGCAACTCCCGCAGTACCTGCGCAAAGGCGTCTCCGTCGCCAACCACGCGGACTCCGGGGAGAGCACGGTCACCTATCTGGGGAACCCGCAGCTGTGGGCCACCGTCCAGCCGCGGATCCACCGCGGCGACCTGGTGCTGATCCAGCTCGCCCACAACGACAAGACGACCGACGAGGCGACCTACCGGGCGAACCTGGAAACGCTGGTCGCCGGCGTCCGCGCGAAGGGCGGCGAGCCGGTCCTCGTCACCCCGATCGTGCGCCGCTGGTTCAACGCCGACGGCACGCTGAACAACGGGACGGCCCTGCTGGTCAACGGCCTCGGCGTCGACCACCCCGCCGTCGTCCGCTCGGTCGCCGCGGCGCACGGCGTCCCGCTGATCGACCTCACGGCGAAGACCAAGGCCCTGGTGGAGTCCCTGGGCGTGGAAGGATCCAAGGCCCTGTACCTCTACAACGAGAAACGGGACAACACGCACACCTCGGTGCACGGCGCCACCGTCTACGCCGGCCTGGTCCGTGACGAACTCGTCGCCCTGCATCTGGTGCCGGAGGGCCTCGTACGGGTGGGATAGACACCTGGGGGCGCCCCGACCGGAACCGGGACGTCCCCAGGCTCCGCCCCCGTGGCCCGGCGGGCCGCCGCCACCGGCCCCGGCCCGCCGGCACGGAAGGAAGGGTGCCACCGGCCCCGGACCGCCCGCCGGCCGGCACCGGAGGCGGGAGCCGGTACCGCAGGTCCCGCCCGTCCGCCCCGCCCGGTTCGGAAGGAAGCAGCCCGCGATGCGTCTCCCCCCGCCCGACCACGCCCTCAGCCCCCGTACCGGTCTCACCCGCGCCCACTGGGAGGCGGCCGCCGACGCCCTGCTGGCCGCCGTCGAGCCCTACGCCACCGCGGATCGCGCCCTCTACCACCTTCCCGGCGACCGCGCGAGCTGGTCGGGACGCCTCAGCGACGGCCTGGAGGGATACGCCCGCACGCTGCTCCTGGCGGCCTTCCGGCGCGACGAGACGGCCCTGGAGCGCTACGCCGACGGCCTCGCGGCGGGCGTCCGCGGAGTCTGGCCCCGCATCGAGGACCGCGGCCAGCCACTGGTCGAGGCGGCGTCGATCGCCCTCGCGCTCCGGCTGACCCGACCGCAGCTGTGGGACCGGCTGGACGACGGCGTACGGCAGCGGACGGCGGACTGGCTGGGCGACGCCCTGACCGCCGAACCGTGGCCTTGCAACTGGGAGCTGTTCCCGGTGACCGTCGGCGGTTTTCTGCGTACGGTCGACCGGACCTCGGATGCCGCCCGCAAAGCGATCGACCGGGGCCTGGAACGCATCGAGCGCTGGTACGTCGGCGACGGCTGGTACACCGACGGCGCCGGCCGCGCCTTCGACCACTACAACGGCTGGGCGATGCACCTCTACCCGGTCCTGCACGCCTGGCTCGACGACGACCCCCGGCTGCTGGAGCTGTACGGCGGCCGGCTCGCACGGCATCTCACCGACTACGCACGCCTGTTCGGCGGCGACGGCGCCCCGATGCGCCAGGGCCGCTCCCTCACCTACCGCTTCGCCACCACGGCCCCGCTGTGGCTGGGCGCCCTGACCGGCCACACCCCGCTGTCACCCGGCGAGACCCGTCGCCTGGCCTCGGGGGCGCTGCGGTACTTCCTCCAGCGGGGCGCGGTCGACGAGCGGGGACTGCTGACCCTCGGCTGGCACGGACCCGACCCGGACGTCCTGCAGGGGTATTCGGGCCCGGCGTCCCCCTACTGGGCGAGCAAGGGATTCCTGGGCCTGCTGCTTCCGCCCGAGCACGAGGTGTGGACGGCGCGGGAGGAACCCGCGCCGGTGGAACGGACGGACGCGGTCACGCCCCTGTCCGCCCCCAACTGGCTGGTGCAGTCGACCCGTTCGGACGGGCTGGTCCGCCTCCACAACCACGGCAGCGAGGACGTCCGCTACGACCCGTACTACACGCGGCTCGCCTACTCGACGGCGACGGCGCCCACGGCGGACACCTCGGCACCGTACGACAACAGCGTGGTCGTCGGGGGCGATCCCCGCCGCACCGGGATCGAACCGCTGGGGGTGGGGGACGGCTGGGCGGCGTCGCGGCACACGGCGGGCTGCGGAGCGCGGGTGACCAGTGTGGTGCTCGCACGCGGGGCCGTGGAGGTGCGGGTGCACCTGGTGGCCGGTGCGGAACCCGGAACACCGGTGCGGGTGACCGGCTGGGCGACGGCGGAGGAGGACGGCGTGCGGGCCGAACTCGTGCCCGTCGCGGGCCTGGACGACTCGCTCACCGGTGTCACCGGTGTCACGGGTGTCACCGGGGACGTCGGCTCGCTGTTCGTCGCCCTCGCCCGCCTCACCGGCGAGCCGGACCCGGTTCCGCTGCAGGAGTCCGTGTCGGTGCGGACGACGGACGCGGCGGACGGGATCCTCCACGTCCGCTTCGGCGAGGGGCCCGAGGTCCGCGTGACCGTCTCGCCGGACGCGGTACGGGTCACCGGTGCGTCGGGGACGGACGGGCCGCCGGCTTCCGGGACGTGAGGCGGACGGCCGCGAGCGTGCCGGTGCGCCCGTTGCCCCGCGGAGGCGGTTGCACGAGAATCCCGGCATGACTTCCAAGATCCGTCACGTGACGATCGACAGCGCGGACGCCTACGGCCTGGCGAAGTTCTGGTCCGCGGCCCTCGGCGAGCCCCTCCACGAGGACGACCGTCCCGGCGACGAGGAGGCGCTCATCGAGGGTGCCGGCCTGCTCTTCGTGACGGTCCCCGAGCGGAAGACCGTCAAGAACCGCGTGCACCTCGACCTCCAGCCGCAGGACCGCACCCGCGACGAGGAGGTCGACCGCCTGCTCGCCCTCGGCGCCGGCCTGGTCGCCGACCACCGCCGACCGGACGGCAGCGGGTGGGCGCTCCTCGCGGACCCGGAGGGCAACGAGTTCTGCGTGGAGCGGAGCGCGGCGGAGCGGGCGGGCTGAGGCCGGCCGGCCCGACGGCCGTCGCCGCGCGAAACGCCGTTCCCCGACCCCCTGCGTGGTTCCCCGACCCCCTGCGTGGTTCCCCGATCCCCTGCGTGGTTCCCCGATCCCCTGCGTGACGGATCCTCGCCGCCGCCCGAGGAAGCCGGTCACTCTCCGGTGGGCCAGTGCGTCAGGGCCGTGTGCAGGGCTTCGACCGCCTTGTCCCACGAGCGCTGGACGTCGCGGGGCGCGCCGAAGCCGCCGCCCGCCTCCAGGGTGCAGTAGCCGTGGAAGGTGCTCCGCAGCAGACGTACGGCGTCGGTGAGGTCGGGTTCCTCGAGGCCGTACGCGCGGAGCATGCCGTAGGTGATCTCGGCGGTGCGGCGGAAGGCCGGGGCTTCGGCGACCAGGGTCTGGTCCATGGGGATCTGGGTGGCGGCGTACCGTCCCGGATGCTGCAGCGCGTACTCGCGGTAGGCGCCGGCGAAGGCCGCGAGGGCCTCCTTGCCGGAGCGGCCCGCGACGGCCGGTGCGATCCGGTCGATCAGCTCGGCGCCCGCGTACAGCGCGAGGCGGGTCCGCAGGTCCTGGATGTTCCGGACGTGCGAGTACAGGCTCGCGTCCTTGACGCCGAAGCGGCGGGCCAGCGCGGAGAGGGTGACGTTGTCGAACCCGGCCTCGTCTGCGAGGTCGGCGGCGGCCGTGACCAGGAGGTCCGCGGTGAGGCCGGCTCGGGGCATGGGGGACGCCTTGTTCGTCGGGGGCCGTGGTCGGTCGGGGAGGATCCTAAGGGCTGTCCCGATGCGGCGCCTTCGCGGTGAATGCGGCGTGATCATGGTCACTGCCCCCGGTGGAAGCATGTGGGTCGCTTGTGGAAGCGCTGAGGGATCGTTGAGAACGTCCCCATTCGTGAACAGCGGGAAGGCGCGCACAGGTGGTCGGCAGATCCTCCGAAGAGTCCGGGAACGACGGTTCGTCCATCTCCGACGAGGACCTGCGGGCGTTCCTCCGGGAGAGCGAGTGGGGCGCGCCCGACTCCGCCCCGAAGGAGCCTTCCGCCTGTGCCCGCATGGTCACCGAGAGGCTGCGCCGGCAGGACTCCCGCGGTGAGGCGCCCCAGCCGTGGCGAGGCGGCCCCGACCCGGGTGCCCGCCGTCGGCGGCGGCAGGTGTGGCCCTTCCTCGGCGTCGCCCTGGCCCTCTGCGCTCTGGCGGTGTCGCTGAAGCCGTCGCTGCTGCCCGGCGACCCCCTCGGACCGGGAGGGCCCAAGGGCGTGACGGTGACGCCGCTTCCGGCGGAGACCGCCGCTCCCACCGCCGCTCCCGCTCCGGCGCCGAAGGAAGTCCCCACGCTCGACCGGCCGTTCGCCGGCTCGCCCGCGCTCGGCTGGGCCGACGGCGAGGCCGGGATCGTCCCGCCGGCGGCGAAGGCGGTCGGCTCGGTCCCGAAGGAACGCGTCGCGGAGGCCCTGCGGTTGACCAAGGAGCTGCTGATCGCCGCGAATCTCGACCCGGGGACCCTGCGCGGTGAGCGGCCCGAGGCCGCGCTGGCGCTCCTCGACCCGGGGCAACCGCACCTGCTCGACGACCTGAACGGCTTCCTGCGCTCCCCGGACGAGGACCACGACCCCCTCGGCCTGTTCAGCCGTTTCGACCCCGCAGAGGTGCGGCTCGTCGGCGGGGTGGTCAAGACCCGCGGGCGCATGACGGTCGGGAAGGGGAAGTACGCCGGGGTCGCCGTCCACGCCGACTACACCTTCGTCTATCCGGTCTCCCGGGCCGACGGCAGCACCGAGGTGACGCGCACGATCGTCCGCCGCTCCCTCGACGCCGAACTCCCCGACCCCGCCCGGTACGACGTCACCCCCGGCCGACTGACCCTCGTCACGTACAACGGCGACTTCGGCAACGACGCCTGCGACGTCGACGACGGTTTCCTGCACCCCCGGTTCCCGAGCGCGGAGGCGACGGCGCCCCCTCCCACCGGCCCGGCCAAGGACCCGTACGACCGCAGCAGGAGCTTCGAGGAGGGCCTCTCCGACTGCGCCACGTCGACCCGCGTCTGACGTCGGCGGCAGCCGCCCTCGACGGCTTCCGGCCACGACCGTGCCGGCCGCCGGAACCGCCGGTGCCCCGGTACGGGGCACCGGGACCGTCCCGCAGAATCCGAACCGCGACCCGGGCCCCCACGGGGCCTGTCCGCGCCGGCGGCCTCAGCCGGCCGGTGCGTACACCACCCCCAGCTTGTCCACCTCGACCCCGGCGCGGCCCGTGAAGCCGACGATCTGCCAGCCGGCCGGGGCGGTGAAGGTCCTCGCGTCGGCGGTCGCCGTGCCGGTCGACAGGGTGCGGCCCCTGTCGGTAGTGAAGGACGCCGAGAAGACGCGCGTACGGCCGTCCTTCTGACCCTGCGTCAGTCTGACGGACGTGAGGTGCTCACCCGCCGCCAGGGTCAGCGAGGTGGCCGTGCCGCCGGTGCCGCCGTGGGTGAGGACCGTACCGCCGTCGTGGGTCAGGGAGACGGCGTCCACGCGGGAGCCGCCGCGCAGCGTGAGGGTGCGGGGGGCCGGGACGGCCGGCAGGTCGTCCGCGTCGGTGAACGCCGTGCCGTGGGGGCCGCCGAAGAAGTCGCTCGCCCGCAGGCCGGAGCCGAGGGTGTAGGAGAAGTCCACCGTGTGGGGGAAGTGGTCGGAGAGGTTGCCGCCGGCGGAGTCCAGGAAGGACGCCCACGCGTTCCGGTACCGGGTGGCGTCGAGCGACAGGAGCCTGCTGCCGCGGTAGAGGACCTTGTCCACCACCTCGCAGTCGTTCGTCGGGGCCGTCGTCGGGCAGACCAGCGCGTCCGCGCCCTGGGCCGGCGGCGTACCGCCCTTGACCAGCTTCACCCAGGGGTCGGTGAGCCCGTTCTCGGTGACGAGGGTGCGGATGTTGTCCTCGGCGCGGGTGTAACGGGTGTTGGTGTCACCCATCACGATCACCGCGTTGCCGGACGAGTTCGCCTGGATGAAGTCCGACAGCTGCTCGATGTTGGCGCGTCGGGCGGCCATCGCGTCGTCCGTCGAGTCGGCGTTGGTGTGCACGTTGTACAGGTCCAGGAAAACGCCTTCGGCAAGCCGCACCCGGGCCAGCGAAAAACCCTTCGGGGTGAGGCAGTTGGTGCCCGTGCAGGCGTTCCACCGCACCCGCTCGAAGTCCTCGAAGGCGTGGTCGGAGAGGGTGTTGAGGCCGTCGCCGAACGGGACGCCGCCGCTCGTCGCGGTCCGGTGGGGGTGGTCGTCCCCCGCGTACAGCGCCGCGTGGTAGTTGAAGTCCTCCTGGACGTTGACGATGTCGTACGCCCCCAGCCGCGGCGAGATCAGGGGGGTGTTGGTCGCCGGACGGCCCGAACTCAGGCCCTCGGGCAGACCCGCCACGTTGTAGGTGAGCACGTTGAACGAACCGGTGGTGGCCGCCGCGGCGGCGGGCGCGGCGGCCGCGGTGGGCGTCGCGCCCGTGGCCGTGAGGCCGGTGAGGGCGAGCGTGGCGGCCGCGAGGGTGCCGAGGAGTCGTCGTCTCATGGTGGGGGTGTCTCCCGGTGGGGGGCGGACTGCTGGGGAAGATGAACGCTGCTCAGATTCGGTGGTGATCAGTCTGACGGGAAAGGGCAGTTGGGGGAACAGTGGAAGACGGGGCGAGCCGCCGTGTCCGGGTCGGCCACCGCTCACCCCCCGGTCGTTCAAAATTCACGTTTCGCCCCGATTCTCCTCACGCGGCGTGCACGCGCCGCGGAAGGCAGCCGCGGAAGGCAGCGGCAACCGGGAGGGCGCCATGGGACACGGGCACGGACACGCGCACGGCCACCACCATCACGGACACGAGCACCACCACGACCACGAGGCGGCCACCGGGCTGCCCGCCGCCTTCGACACCGCCGTGCCCGACGAGGCCCTCAGCCCCGAGCAGCGGTCCCGCCGGTCGCTGCTGCGCCGCGCCGGTCTGCTCGGCGCCGGTCTCGCCGCCGGAAGCGTCCTCGGCCAGACGGCCGCGACTCCGGCCGCCGCCGCCCCGGCGGCCCCGGCCCGCGGCGGCCGCCGCTCCACGGGCTTCCTCTGGCTGGCCGGCGACCACCACATCCACACCCAGTACAGCAGCGACGGCAAGTACCGCGTCGTCGACCAGGTCCGGCAGGGCGCCCGGCACGGCATGGACTGGCTGGTCATCACCGACCACGGCAGCACCACGCACGCCAGGATCGGCGTCGAGAAGGTCAACCCGGACATCAAGGAGGCCCGGGCCGCGCACGAGGACACCCTCGTCTTCCAGGGCCTGGAATGGAACATCCCGGGCGCCGAACACGGCACCGTCTTCGTCCACCCGGGGCGCAACGAGGTCTCCGTCCTGAAGCAGTTCGAGACCGACTACGACGGCAGCGTCAAGGGCGCCTCCGACTCGACGCCCGCCAACGAGGCCCTCGCCGTCGCCGGACTCGCCTTCCTCGGCGAGCAGGTCCGCCGCCGCAAGGTCAAGGACGTGCTGATGCTCGCCAACCACCCGGCGCGGCGCGGCGTCGACTCCCCGCACGAGATCCGCGCCTGGCGCGACGCGACGCCCGCGAGCCACCGGATCGCCGTCGGCTTCGAGGGCGCGCCCGGCCACCAGGCCGCCGGCCTGCCCGCCCCGCTCGGCATGGGCCGCGCCCGCGGCATCTACGACAACAACCCCGGTGCGAACTCCTTCCCCGGCTACCCGCTGGAGAGCTACCGCACCTGGGGCGGCTTCGACTGGATGACGGCCACCGTCGGCGGACTGTGGGACAGCCTCCTCGCCGAGGGCAAGCCCTGGTGGATCACCGCCAACTCCGACTCCCACCAGGTCTACGCCGACACCGCCGTGCGCGGCCCCGGCGGCGACTTCGGCACCGACGGCCGCTACCGGGACCCGGTCTACGGCGGCAGGATCGACATCACCCAGGGCGACTACTGGCCCGGCCAGTACAGCCGTACCCACGTCGGCTCCGACGGCTTCTCCTACGCCGCCGTCATGGACGGCATCCGCGCCGGACGCGTCTGGGTCGACCACGGGCAGCTCGTCGACGGGCTCGACGTGCGGGTGGCCGGCGGCGGCCGCTGGGCCACCCTCGGCGGCGCCCTGCACGTGAAGAAGGGCACGTCGGTGAAGCTGACGGTCGACGTGGCGCTCGCCGCCGGCGCCAACTGGGCGGGCTTCGTGCCCGAGCTGGCCCGGGTGGACGTCATCCAGGGCGACGTCACGGGCCCGGTCGCCGACAAGGACACCTTCACCGCGCCGACCGCCAAGGTCGTCCGCACCTACGAGGTCGACAGGACGACCGGGACGGTACGGCTCAGCTACGACCTGGGACGGGTGGACCGGCCGGTCTACGTCCGGCTGCGCGGCTCGGACGGCAACCGCAGCGCCGTCGGCGCGATGGGCGCGGCCGTCGACCCGGCGGGCCCGGCCATCGACGTCGTCGGTGACGCCGACCCGTGGGCCGACCTCTGGTTCTACACCAACCCGGTCTGGGTCCTGCCGTCGTGACACCGCCCCACCGCGAGCCGTCGCCCCGCACGCCGTACGCCCTGACGGTGGACGCCGGTTCGCGTGACCTGCGTGCCGCCGATCACCTGCTCCGCGCCCTAGCGGCGGAACTCGACCTCGCGGAAGGGGTGTTCGGCTGCACCCACCTCCTGCGGGACGAGCGGCCGCGGGTCGCCGTCTCCCTCGCACCGGAGACGGCGGCGGAGCTGGACGACCTGCGGGCGCGGCTGGTGGCCCGGGGGTACGAGGTGGGCGAGGGCACGCCGGACCCCGTGGGCCGCGCGGTGCTGTACCGCGGGGCGGACCGGCTGCGCGGCACGACGACGGTCGGGGAGCTGCTGTCCGGGTCCGCGATCGACCGTGTCACGGTACTGGGTGCTCCGGATGAACCGGCCTTTTCGGTAATCCTGGTGACGAACGATCATGTTCGCCCGCAGTGGCAGGACGGCGAGCTGGTGCTCGCCGCGATGCCCGCCGCGGGCGGCACCCTGGCCCCCTTCGAGGTGCCCGAACCGACGCCCTGCTGCGCGGACCACTGAGGTCAGCGCAGCTTGCGGCGGGCTCGGCGCGGTCGGTGCGGCGCGTCCAGCTCACCGACCGCCGCCCGCACGTGCGCGGGGCCCCCGGGAGCGCGGCCGCCCGCACACCACCACACCGCTCGGCCGTCCTCCTGGCCCGCGTGCATTCCGAGGCCGTGCTCGCCGCAGACCGGCCAGACCTGCCACAGGCACTCCAGCACGGTCTCCTGCGCGGCCTCGGCGACCTCGGCGAGCGCGGTGTCGGGATCGGACGCGGAGCCGTGCCAGAGGTGGTTGCCGTGCCAGCGGCCGTCGGGCAGGGCGACGTACACGTGCTCGCGCCCCGCCCCGTCCTCGGCCTCCTCCTCGTCCCAGGACGGCAGGGCCAGCAGCCGCAGGGGACCCCGGCCCGGGAGCAGCGCGTCCAGGTCCCGGTTCACGACCGTCAGCGCCTCCTCCCACAGCGGAAACTCACCGGGCCGGACGGGGCGGGGACTGTCGGGAGAGCCGTTCATGCAGGTCATCGTGGACCACGACAGCCCTCGGCGGTAGTCGTTTCCCTCGGCCGGCCGGGGATGCCGGCCGGCCGGGGAACCGCCCGGTGCGCCGGTTCAGCCGGTCGCCGCGAAGACGAAGGAGAACTCGGCGGGGCCGGCGTTCAGGAAGTACCGGGGCAGTGGGCCCGGACCGCAGGACTGGGAGCCGATGCCGTGCTGCCCGTGGTCGAGGTTGACCCACACGGTCGGGCCGGGCACCAGGTCGGTGCGGTGCCGGGCCGCGTCGAGCTGTTCGTTCGTCCAGCGCCGGGCGCTGAACCAGAACTCCGGGTCGCCCTCGATGCGCAGGCCGCCGATCTCCGCCCACCGGACGTCGGCACGGGCGCCGTTCTCCTGCGGACGGACGTACGGCGTCTGCAGACCGTCCACGGTCGACTGCCAGCGGCCGACCATCGACGCCGCCCGGGTGTCGGGGTACGCCTCGCCGGGCCCGCCGCCGAACCAGGTCACCCGGTCGGCCTCCGAGAGCCCGAAGCGGATGCCCAGCCGGGGCAGCGGCAGCGTCCAGTCGCCCTCGGGCGACACGGACACCGTCAGCTTCAGCCGGCTGCCGTCGGAGGTCCAGCGGTACACCGCGGCGAGTCCGGCCTCGCGGCCGGCCGGCGCCACCCTGGTCCGTACCGTCAGAGCGTCGTCGCCGGACTCGACACCGTCCAGCCGGTGTCGCATGCGGTGCAGGCCCAGCCCGCGCCACAGCACGCCGTAGCGGGTGTCCGACTGCCACGCGGCGCCGTCGTCGTTGTCGGTGGGGGCCCGCCAGACATCGAGGCGCAGCCCCTCCACGGGTACCCCGCCGATCGACGTCGGCGCGCCGGTGCGGGCGTCGAAGACGCCCGGTCCGAGGGTGATCAGCCGTTCACCGGCCACCGGGGCGCGGTCCGGGGTGACGGACGGCAGCGGACGGGGGGCCGCCGCGACCTGCCCCCACGCCACCTGATGGCCCTTCGCCGCCCACGCGGTGTCGGCCGACAGCAACGCCCGCACGGTCCACCACGACTCGGCGCCCCGCGCGTCCACCGGCGGCTCCGGCAGCTCGACGTCGGCCGACTCGCCGGGCGCCAGCGGCGGCACGTCCAGCGTGCCCGTCCCGGCGCTCTCGCCGTCCACCAGGTACGACCACTCGAAGGTGAGCGCCGAAAGACCGGCGAAGTCATGGGCGTTGCGCACCCGTAGGGTGCCGGCGGCGCCGTCGCCCTCGATCCGGACCGGTTCGATCACCTTCTTGAACTCGACGAGTCCGGGGGAGGGGGTGCGGTCCGGGAAGAGCAGTCCGTCGCAGACGAAGTTCCCGTCGTGCAACTCCTCGCCGAAGTCGCCGCCGTACGCGTAGCCGTGGCGGTCGTCCTCGATGCCGTGGTCGATCCACTCCCAGACGAAGGCGCCCTGGAGACGCTCGTGTGCCTCGAACAGCCGCTGGTAGTCGGCGAGTCCACCGGGGCCGTTGCCCATGGCGTGGCCGTACTCGCAGAGGACGAAGGGCAGTCGGCGCCGCTTGGCCGTGCCGCCGTCCAGGCCGCGGCCTATGCGCTCCACCTCGTCGTGGGAGGCGTACATGCGGGAGTACACGTCGGTGTCACGGCAGCCGAGGTCGCCCTCGTAGTGGACGAGGCGCGAGGCGTCGCGGCCGCGGATCCACTCGGCCATGGCGGTCAGCCCGCGGCCGGTGCCGGCCTCGTTGCCCAGCGACCACATCACCACCGACGGGTGGTTCTTGTCCCGCTCCACCATGCGGGCGGCGCGGTCGAGGAGTGCCGGGGTCCAGCGGTCGTCGTCGACGGGGTTGTCGCGCCAGTCCTGCTCGACGAATCCGTGGGTCTCCAGGTCGCACTCGTCGATCACCCACAGGCCGTACTCGTCGCACAGGTCGAGGAAGGCGGGGTGCGGCGGGTAGTGGGAGGTGCGGACGGCGTTGATGTTGTGCCGCTTCATCAGCAGCACGTCCTCGCGCATCGTCTCCAGGTCGAGCGCGCGGCCCCGCACGGGATGCCACTCGTGCCGGTTGACGCCCTTGAACAGCACGGCCGTGCCGTTCACCTTGATCAGGCCGTCGTCCAGGGAGACGGTGCGGAAACCGATGCGCAGCGGGATCCGCTCGCCCGCGGTCACCAGCTCGCCGTCGTACAGCCGGGGCGTCTCCGCGTTCCACGGCTCGACGGGCACCGTCACCGGCTCGCCCGTCGCGACATCGATGTCCAGGGCGGGCACGGCGACCCGTCCCGCGACGTCGGAGTCGACGCGCAGGGTGCCCTCGCCCGTCACGTGGTCGTAGGAGGCGTGCACGAAGAAGTCGCGGGCGCTGCCCGCCGGGCGGTGCAGCAGCGTCACGTCACGGAAGATGCCCGGCAGCCACCACTGGTCCTGGTCCTCCAGGTACGTGCCCGCCGACCACTGGTGGACCCGGACCGCCAGCACGTTGCCCGCCGCCCTCAGCAGGTGGCCGACCGCGAACTCGTGCGGCAGCCGCGAGCCCTTGAACTCGCCGATGTCCGTGCCGTTCAGCCAGACCCGGGCACAGGACTCCACGCCGTCGAAGCGCAGGACCGCGTCACCCTCCCCGAGGGCGGGCCAGTCCTCGGGCAGGTCGAAGACCCGCAGATGGTCACCCGTCGGGTTCTCCGTCGGCACCCGCGGCGGGTCGACCGGGAAGGGGTAGAGGTGGTTGGTGTAGATGGGGGAGCCGTGCCCCTGGAGGACCCAGTGACCGGGGACGGCGACCTCGGCCCAGTCCCCGGCGTCATGACCCTCAGCGGCGAACGACTCGTCCTGCGCGTCGGCCGTCGCCGACAGGCGGAAGCGCCAATTGCCGTTCAACGAGAAAGACTTCGCGTCCGACGACGCGTACCAGGCGCGGGGCGGGAGGGCCCCGGAGCCCGGTGACACGTCCTCGACGTAGTGGACGGACGACGGGGAGCCCTCCGCTCGGGCGACGCCGGGAGCGGGGGAGGTGCGCAAAGACATCGGTCTCCTTGCTCAGCCCTTGATGCCTGTCTGGGCGATCCCTTGCACCAGCCAGCGCTGGAGGAAGAGGAACACCAGCAACAGGGGCAGGATGGAAATGGCCGTGGCCATGAAGATCAGGTGGTAGTTGACGGTCTGGTTGGTCATGTACGACGACAGCGCGACCTGCACCGTCCAGGCGCTCGGGTCCTGCCCGATGACCAGCGGCCACAGGAAGGAGTTCCAGCCGTTGATGAAGGTGATGGTCGCCATCGCGGCGAAGAAGTTCAGCGAGTTGGGGACGACGACGCGCCAGTACGCGCCCCAGTGGCCGAGTCCGTCCACGCGCGCCGCCTCCTCCAGCTCCTTGGGGAACCCCAGGAAGTACTGCCGGAACAGGAAGCAGGTGAAACCACTGAAGAGGCCCGGAACGATCAGACCGCGGTAGGAGTCGATCCAGCCGAGGGACGACACCAGGACGAACCCGGGCACGAACGTGACGGCGGTGGGGACCATCAGTGTGAACAGGACGCCGTAGAACACCTTGTCGGCGTGCCGGTAGGGGATCCGGGCCAGGCCGTAGCCGGCCAGGGAACACACCAGCAGCGTGCCGACGGTGTGCAGGACGCCGACGACCAGCGAGTTCCACAGGGCCCGGCCGAAGTCGACCGTCGGGTCGTCGAACGGCTCGGTGACGTTGCCCCACTGGACGTCGGCGGGGAAGAACGTCCACTCCTCGCCGGTGATCTCCGGGTCGGTGGCCAGCGCGTTGCGGACGAGGACGTAGAACGGGATCAGGAAGAGGACGGTGGCGAGGCCGACGGCGACGTACAGTCCGGCGGAGCCCATCACCCCGCGGGCGCGCCGGCCGGGGTGCACCGGCCGCGCGGCCGGATCGGTCCTGGTCGTCCCGGTGGCGGTCACGGTCACTCGGTCACCTCGGTTGCGGTCACTTGGACTCCTCACCCCTTCCGAAACCCATGATCCTTCCCTGGAAGAGGGTGACGAGGACGATCAGCAGGGTGAGGATCACCGCGCCCGCACTGCCCGCCCCGTAGTCCTGGCTCTCGCCCAGGGCGGTGTAGTACAGCTCGACCAGCGGCGGCCGGCCCCAGGTGGTCTTCGACAGCAGGTTGAAGAACTCGTCGAAGGCCTGGTAGGCGGCGACCAGCAACAGCAGGATCACCGCCGTCGAGGTCGCCCGCAGCTGCGGCAGTGTGATGTGCCGGAAGGTCTGCCAGCCCGGTCGGGCGCCGTCCAGGGCGGCCGCCTCGTACAACTCGCCCGGGATGTTCTGCAACGCGGCCAGGAAGAGGATCATGTAGAACCCGGATTGCAGCCACAGCCGCGCGGTGACGATGACCAGCCAGTACCAGGGCGGGTCGGGGTCGGCGAGCCAGGCGACGTTCTCGGCGCCGAACCAGCCGATCACCGTGTTCGCCAGGCCGAACCGGACACCGTTGAAGAGGGACATCTTCCAGATCAGCGAGGCTGCGACGTAACTGCACGCCGTCGGCAGGAAGAAGACCGACCGGAAGAACGCCCGCATGAACCGCAACCGGTTCACCAGCAGGGCGAGCCCCAGCGACAGCGCCCAGGTGGTCGGCACGATGATCGCGGCGAACACGGTGAAGGTGACGAGGGCACCGGTGAAGTTCCCGTTCTCCAGCATGTACCGGTAGTTGTCGAACCCGACGAACGTACTGGGCGTGACGGTGAACCGGGCCTCGAAGAAGCTGAGCCAGACGCTCCAGCCGATCGGGACGTAGACGAAGATCAGCAGGCCGATCAGGAACGGCCCGGTGAAAAGCCAGAAGTTGAGGGTGGCGCTGCCCCTGGGCCCGCGCCGCGGCCGGGACTTCGCGGGACCGGCCCCGGCGGGCCGCGCGAGGTCGCGCGTGGTGGTCGTCGACATGGCGTGGTCCGTCCCGCCGCCTATCCGAAGAGCTTCTCGAGTTCGGCGCCGACGACCTTGTCGCACGTGTCGAGCGAGGCCTCCGGGTCACCGTCCTTGCGCACGCAGTCGGCGAACACGTCCTCGGTCGCCTTGATCATGGCCTGCGTCCAGCCGATGTTGTCGAAGTGCCCGTACTCGCTGAACAGCTTGACGCCCTCGGCCGGCAGACCGGACTTGAGCTTGTCGGCGGACCGGGCGATCGAGGTGCGCGGCGGGATGTGGAAGCCGTAGGAGAGGGCCCAGTCCTCCTGGTGCTTCCGCTGGTCGATCCACAGCCACTTCACGTACTCCCTGGCCTCCTCGGCCCGGTCGCTCTTGGCGTTCACGAACATCGACCAACCGCCGTTGTAGACGGCGGGCTTGCCGGCGTCGCCGACCTTGGGGAAGGGGAAGACGCCGAGGTCGTCGCCGAGGGCCTGCTGCATCGCCGGCATGGCCCACATGCCGCAGAACTGGATGGCGGTCAGGCCCTGGTTGAGGGCGGAGGGGTCCCAGTAGTCGGCCGGTGCGTCCAGGAGCAGGTCGCCGCTGGTGAACAGCTTCCGCATCTTCCTCAGACCCTCGACCACGCCGTCCGTGTGGTAGGCGGGCCGGTTGCCGGCGTCGAGGGTGTCGGCGCCGGCCGCCCAGATCATCGGGCGGATGACGGCCTGCAGCGTGTTCCCGAGGTAGACGCCCTTGACCTTGTCCGTGGTGAGCCCGGCGGCGGCCTCGACCAGTTCGTCGAGGGTCTGCGGCACGCCCATGCCGGCCTTCTCCAGCAGCGACTTGCGGTAGAAGAAGAACTGCGGGTCGTCGATCATCCGGACGCCGTAGACCTTCCCGTCGACCGTGTGCGACTGGATGTCGGCCTGGTTGAAGTCGTCCTTGACCGGCTCGACGATGTCGGTGAGATCCGCGACCTGCCCGCTCCTGACCAGCTGGATCTGCGGGTGGAACTCGAACAGGTCGGGCGCGCTGTCGGTGAGCAGGCTCGCGAACAGCTTGCTCTCGAAGTTCGACCCGGTGATCCACTGGGTGGACACCTTCGCCCCGTCGTACGCGGCCGCGTACTTCTTGACGGCCTGTTCGGTCCCCGCCTCCCCGTAGGCGTGGAAGTACTGCACGAGGCCGCCCCCCGAACTGCCGCCGCCACGCCCGTTGTTGCTGCCGCAGGCGGCCAGCGTGCCGGCGGCGGCCATGCCTGCCGCGGCCCGGAAGAGGGACCGGCGGGACCAGTTGCGGTTGCTCATTGCCGACATGTGACGTCCTTGTCTCGAGTACGGCTGCGGCTCGTGCGGCATCAGCGTCAGAGGGCTCGAAAAGGCGTTGCGGTGCGGGACGTTAACCTTCGGCTAATGCTTCGGCAAGGGGTTGGACGAAGCCCGTTCGAAGTGTTGTGCGGTGTTCGGGATGCCGGACGCGAGGAGGGGCGGTCAGTGGACCGCCCCCGGTGCCCGCCCCGCCTCTCGTGCGCGTCAGGCCGACGGTGCCGTGGGGGAAGCCGCGCGTTGCGCGCCCCGTTGCCCCACCGCCTGCAGCGCCCCCTCGAGCGCGAACGTCGCCGCGCCCAGACAGACCGGGTCGGTGGGGATCGGCGAGAGGACGATCCTGGTCGAGGCCAGCGGACGCCGCAGCGCATGGCGGGCGACCGCCTCGCGGACCTCGTCGAGGAGGGGATCGCCGAGCCGGGCCGCGACCCAGCTGCTCAGCACGACGACCTCCGGATTGAGGAGGTTCACCAGGTCCGCGATGCCGGCGGACAGATAACGGGCGGTGTCCCGGACCACCTTGACGGCGACCGGGTCACCCGCGGCGACTCCGCGGGCCAGCGCGTCGACGGTGGCGGTCTGGTCCTCCGGGTGCAGCAGCGGGCTGCGCGGGCTGTGTTCGCGCAGGTTCTGCATGATCCCGGGCGCGCCGACGTACGTCTCCACGCACCCGTGGTTGCCGCAGTGGCACAGCCGGCCGTCGAGCACGAGCGTGGTGTGCCCCCACTCGCCGGCGCTGTTGCTGACCCCCCGGTGCAGTGCGCCGCCCAGCACGAGCCCCGCGCCGACCCCGGTGCCGAGATTGACGACGACGGCGTCCCCGTGACCGCGCGCGGCGCCGAACCACAGCTCGGCCACCGCGCAGGCGCGCAGCGGGTTGTCCAGGTGCAGGGGATACGCGAGGTGCGCGCGGAGCAGGTCGCGCAACGGCACGTCGTGCCAGTCCCAGTTGGGCGCGTACTCGGCGATCCCGGTGTCCCGGTCCACCTGCCCGGGCACGCTCACGCCGACCCCGAGCACCCGGGCCGTCTCGACGCCCGCCTGCGCGACGACCCGGTCCACGGCCGCGGCGACATGGGCGACGACCTGCTCCGGGCGGCTCTCACCGGGGCGGATGTCCTCCTCGGTGCGGGCCAGCACGTTCAGCGCGAGGTCGAACAGCTCGACATGGACGTACGTCTCCGCGATGTCCACGCCGATCAGCACGCCCCCGGCGGCGTTGACGGCCACCAGGCCGCGGGGCCGGCCGCCCGCCGAGTCCTCGAAGCCGACCTCCGTGATCATGCGCAGGTCGAGCAGTTCACCGACCAGGGTGGCGACGGTTGCCAGGCTGAGGCCGGTGGCCGCGGCCAGCTCCTGCCGGGAGGTCGGGGACCGGGCGATGATCTGGCGCAGCACCTCGTAGCGGTTCGCGGTGCGGATGTCACGCGAGGTGCGCCTCACCGGAGAGCCCCCTCTCTCTTCCGTGCCGACATCCGACATCCGACCGCCGGCAGTCGGCATCCGACCTGCCGATGTGTCGACTGCCGGCACGCCGGGTCTCGGGGCCGGGACGGCACCGGCGCGGCGTCAGGCTATGGCGTGCGGCACGGTTCGACAAGGGGTTAGGAAAGGGGGTTGACGAAGTCGCGGCCAGGGGCGTGGCTCACGGGCCGAGGACGTCCCGCACGAAGGCGTTGGTGAACGTCCCGGCCGGATCCAGTTCCCGGACCAGTGCCCGGAAGTCGTCGATCCGCGGATACCGTCCGCGCACCGCGGCGGCGGGCAGTTCGTACACCTTGCCCCAGTGCGGCCGGGGCCCGAACGGCTCCAGCACGGCCTCCAGCTCCCGCACCACCGGCAGCACGGCGGCCGTGTCGTCGACCCAGGTGAAGTGCACGGCGACGGAGTCCCGCCCGTGGGCCGGGCTCAGCCACTGCTCGTCGGCGGCGACGGTGCGCACCTCGCAGGTCTGCAGTACGGAGGCGACCGTCTCCCGGACACCGTCGATCGCATGCAGAACGTCGGCGGCGTGCTCGCGCGGCAGCAGGTACTCGCTCTGCAACTCGTTCCCGCTGCTCGGCGTGAATTCCGCGCGGAAGTGCGGCAACCGCTCGTGCCACGGCCCCGGCACCCCGAACTGCTCGGTGCAGTTGACCGCGGGCATCCCCGGCACCGGATGCAGCGCCTCGGCGGCCGGCGCCGCCCACGGGAAGTCGGCCAGGGACCGGTCGGTGCGCCGCTTGAGCCACACCTGCCGGAACCCGGGTGCCCGCCAGTCGGTGAACAGGCTCACGCTGTACGCCGCCGCCGCGACGGTCTCGAAGTCGATTCCTTCCAGGGGGAGTTCGGTGAACAGGTGCTGCTCGACCTCGAAGGCCGGCTCCAGGTCCAGGGTGAGCGCGGTGACGACACCGAGGGCGCCCAGCGAGGTGACGGCCCCGCCGAACCGCTCGTCCCCCCGCCCGATCACGACCGTCGAACCGTCCGCCGTGACGATCTCCACCTCCCGCACCGGCGCCGCGAGGGGACCGTTGCCCACTCCCGAACCATGGGTGCCGGTCGCCACCGAGCCGGCCACCGAGATGTGCGGCAGCGAGGCCATGTTCGGCAGCGCCAGCCCGTGCGCGTGCACCCGCCGGGCCAGCTCGGCGTACCGCACCCCGCC
The DNA here is from genome assembly GCF_040682975.1 of Streptomyces sp. NPDC051051. Classification (NCBI taxonomy): domain Bacteria; kingdom Bacillati; phylum Actinomycetota; class Actinomycetes; order Kitasatosporales; family Streptomycetaceae; genus Streptomyces; species Streptomyces sp. NPDC051051. The sequence goes on along the minus strand of NZ_JBFBCB010000022.1, from coordinate 92,402 downwards.
GCCGACCCGCACCGTCCGCGCCGACGTGTCCACCTCGACCTCGGCGGGCAGCGCGCCCAGCGACAGCAGCACCCCGTCCGCGCCCGGCTCGGCGATCGCGTTGAAGGAGTGCCCGCTGCCCAGCACCCGCACCCGCCGGCTCGCCGCGACGAGCGAGCGCAGCGCGTCGAGCGAGGCGGGACGGTGCAGCTCCCCGGCGGCGTACGTGATGTTGCCCGCCCAGTTGGTCACGGTCTCGGCCATGCGGATCGCCCTCCCGAGGAGATCGAGAACCAGGAATTCCCAGGTGGAACCTACCTTGCCCGCAACACGAGGCCCCCGCCCCCACCCCCGCGCGAGCGGGGGCATACCGTGAGGAGTCGTACGCCTGAGCCGGGAGGAGAGACGATGGGCAGCCGTACCGCGCTGGTCGAGGATCTGATGGAGCGGTTTCCGCACGTGCCGCGGGAGGCCGTCTTCAAGGAGGACCTGCTGCGCGGAGGCGTGGCCTTCGACCCCTCCGCGCTCAGCGACAACGAGGGCGGCGAGGTCAAGCCGAAGTCGTACTTCATCTTCTCCTTCGACCACGGCACCCTCCCCGAGCTGGGCGAGGCCGCGCTGCGCCGCCCGCCGGAGGAGATCATCCTCACCGGGGGCCCCTACGACCTGCGGCGCACCGTCGTCTCGGTCCGGGTGAACCCCGCCTCGCCGTACCGGGTGGCGGCCGACGAGGACGGGATGCTCGGTCTCTACCTCGACGGGAAGCGGATCTCGGACGTCGGCGTCCCGCCCATGCCCGAGTACTACCGGCACAAGCTCTCCAACGGGAAGTCCGTCATGGAGGTCGCCCCCACCATCCAGTGGGGCTACCTGATCTACCTGACCGTCTTCCGGGTCTGCCAGTACTTCGGCGCCAAGGAGGAGTGCCAGTACTGCGACATCAACCACAACTGGCGCCAGCACAAGGCCGCCGGCCGGCCGTACACCGGGGTCAAGGACGTCGAGGAGGTCCTCGAGGCCCTGGAGATCATCGACCGCTACGACACCGCGAAGGCCTCCACCGCCTACACGCTCACCGGCGGCGCGATCACCAAGACCGTCTCCGGGCGCGACGAGGCCGACTTCTACGGCCACTACGCCAAGGCCATCGAGGAGCGCTTCCCGGGCCGCTGGATCGGCAAGGTCGTCGCCCAGGCCCTCCCGCGCGACGACGTGCAGCGCTTCAAGGACCACGGCGTGCAGATCTACCACCCCAACTACGAGGTGTGGGACGAGTACCTGTTCAAGATGTACTGCCCGGGCAAGGAGCGCTACGTCGGCCGCGACGAGTGGCACAAGCGCATCCTGGACTCCGCCGAGATCTTCGGCGCGCGCAACGTCATCCCCAACTTCGTGGCGGGCGTGGAGATGGCCGAGCCCTTCGGCTTCAAGACGGTCGACGAGGCGATCGCCTCCACCACCGAGGGCCTGCGCTTCTTCATGTCGCACGGCATCACCCCGCGGTTCACCACCTGGTGCCCGGAGCCGACCACCCCGCTCGGCAAGGCCAACCCGCAGGGCGCGCCGCTGGAGTACCACATCCGCCTGCTCCAGGCGTACCGGGCCACGATGGACGAGTTCGGCCTGGCCTCGCCCCCCGGCTACGGGTTGCCCGGCCCCGGACGTGCCGTCTTCTCCGTCAGCTCCTTCATGGACAGCCTGCCGGCGAACGAGCCCTCGGCCACGGAGGACGAACCCTCGGCGCTCTGAGCACGCCCGGGCCCGGCCACGACGGGTCCGTCACCACGTGGCCGGCCGTTCACGGGTCCGGCCGCGGCCGAAGCCGGTACCGTGGCCGTCGCGGAAGAAGGAGCGCCACCGCATCGAGACGCAGGGCGGCCCGCGTCCGCGCCGGAGGCCCGAGGGCCCCGGCCGGGGGCGCGGGCGGCCCTGTACTGACATCTGAACAGCGCGCTTGTCAGTTGTGCGGAACTCGTGAAAAGCTCTGGCACTGCCGCGAGGTTCCCCCCAACTCCATTGCCGACATGTCGAGTTGCCTCGCTTGTGGATGCAGGAGACTCATGCCCGACCTGCCGACCCCCAAGGACGCCGCCGAGGCCGCTCTCTTCTCGGAGTGCTGGGACGCCGTCCTGTCGTACGCCGACCTGTGCACCTCCGGGTCGACCGCGGCCAACCACCTGGCCCGCGAGGCGTTCGCGCTCGGCATACGCGAGGCCCGCGCGGCCGAGGACGGCACCCGGCACACGGCCGGCCGCCGCGCGTCCCGGCTGCCCCGGATCCCCCTGCTGCTGACCGCCGTACGCACCACGGCGGCCGCCTGGGAGGCCCGGGGACAGGGCCACCGACTCGATCCCGACCTGCGGCTGTGGCTGAACTCCGACAAGGCCGCCCGGTACACCGGGCCGCCCCTGCGCCGGCCCGTCGCGCTGCGCGGGCTGCGCGACATGCAGGAGCCGGACGCCTCGCTGCTGTGGCTGGCGGAGGTGGAGGCGCTGCCGCTGCGCGCCGTCGCCCGCAGGCAGGGGCTGGACCCGGCCGCCGCGATGGAGGAGCTGAACCAGGTCCGCGGCCTGTTCCGGGACCGCTGCCACCGCAACCATCTCGACACGCCGATGGACGCCGAGTGCCGCAGCTACGTCCGCCTCCTCGACGCCGTGACCCGCTCGCCCGTCGCCGAGACGCCGGAGGACCTCTCCCGGCACCTCGCCACCTGCGTGGAGTGCGCGGAGGCCGCGGCCTGTCTGCGGCTGCACGGCGGCGGGCTGCCGGCGGCGCTGGCCCAGGGCGTGATCGGCTGGGGCGGACTCGCCTACCTGGAGCGTCGCCGCCGCGCCGCCGAGGTGCGGATGAGCGCCGGCGGCCCGCCCGCACCCGACCAGGACGCCGAGTGGGGCGACCCGGCCGCCGACAAGACCCGCACCCTGCGCAACGGCCTGCTCGTCGCCGCCGTCCTCGTCTCCGCGCTGGCCCTCGCCGTCTCGCTGATGCCGTTCGGCGAGAGCGACGACTCCGCCCAGGGCGGCCTCCCCGCCGACAGCACGCCGGTGGCCGGCCCCGGCAACCCGTCCGGGCCGTCCCTCGTGCCCGACACTTCCCCCTCGTCGACCGGTAAGCACACCGGCGCCGACACCCGCTCCGGTGCGCCGAAGCCGTCCCTGGGCGGTACGCCGTCGGCGACGAGCCGGACCGATCCGGAACCCCAGGGCACCTCCTCGCCCACCGCGCGCACGACGGCCTGCGAGGTGGCGTACGACCTCGTCAACCAGTGGCCCGACGGCTTCCAGGCCACCGTCACCGTGACCACCGCCGAGCCGCTCGACTCCTGGCGGGTCGCCTGGTCCTTCCGGGACGGTCAGCGGGTCGACCAGATGTGGGACGCGAGCGTCGCCCAGGACGGCTCGCGGGTCACCGCCACCGCCGCCGACTACAACAAGCACGTCCCGGCCGACGGCACCCTCTCCTTCGGCTTCCTCGCCTCCTGGCAGAACAAGAACACCGCACCGTACGGCTTCAGCCTCAACGGCGCCGCCTGCACCCCGTCCTGACCGGCCGCCCGGTGACACCTTCGCGTCATACCGGTGTCAGTCCCGGGTTCCCCGCCTCCGTGACGAAGGACGCCGCCGTGGAGACGGGGGAGCCGGGGGTCGTCACGGCCGCCAGCGTGCGGAAGTCGGCGCGGGCCGCTTCCGGGGTCAGCCGCACCCGGACGTAGCCGCGCCGGCCGTCGTAGAAGCGCAGATGCGGGTTGGCCGTGAGGTACGTCTGCCAGTTGGCGGGCCGCTCGGTGCCGTCCTTGCCGCTGGCGACGGACGTGGCGACGATCTCGGTCCCGACCGTCTCGGACGCCGGGTCGTCGAAGTCGGCCTTGATGTCGAAGGCGTGGCCCACGTGGACGTCGCCGGTCAGCACGAGCAGGTTGTCCACCCCGGCCGCCCGCGCCCCGGTCAGGACGCGGTCACGGGAGGCGCGGTAGCCGTCCCAGGCGTCCATCGACATCTTCGCCCGCGCGTCGGCGGACAGCCTGCGCTGGGAGAAGCAGACCTGTTGCGGCATCACGTTCCACACGGCGTCGGACGCCCGCCAGCCGTCCAGCAGCCACTTCTCCTGGGCCGCGCCGGTCATCGTGCGCGCCGGATCGTCGGACTCGGGGCCGGGTACGTGCTGCACGTCGCCGTAGGCCTGGTCGGAGCGGTACTGGCGGGTGTCGAGGACGTCGAACTGCGCGAGCGAGCCCCAGTGCAGACGCCGGTACAGCGGCATGTCGGGGCCGACCGGAGCCCGGCTCGCCCGCAGCGGCTGGTGCTCCCAGTAGGCCCGGTAGGCGGCGGCCCGCCGCAGCAGGAACCCGGCCGGCGGGCCGCCGTGCTCGTCGACGGCGCCGGCGTAGTTGTTCTCGGTCTCGTGGTCGTCCCAGGCGACGACGAAGGGATGGGCCGCGTGGGCGGCGCGCAGGTCGGGATCGCTCTTGTACAGGGCGTACCGCAGCCGGTAGTCCTCCAGGGTGACGGTCTCCCGGTCGAACACCGCGGGCAGCACCCGGTCCCGGTAGGCGCGCGCGCCGCCGGCGGAGTCCACCGGGTACTCGTACAGGTAGTCCCCGAGGTGGAAGACCACGTCGACGTCCTCCTGCGCGAGATGCCGGTGCGCCGTGAAGTACCCGTCGTGGTACGCCTGGCAGGACACGGCCGCGAAGGCGAGCGCACCCGGGGCGGCGCCGAGGGCCGGCGCGGTGCGGGTGCGGCCGGTCTCACTGGTCCAGGCGCCCGTCCGGAAGCGGTAGTAGTACGGCCGTCCCGCGTCCAGGCCGGTGACGTCGACGTGCAGGGTGTGGTGGTACTCGGGCAGCGCGAGGGCGGTACCGCTGCGCACCACCAGGCCGAAGCGCTCGTCCTGCGCCACCTCCCACTCCACGGCGACGCTCTGCCCGGCCAGCCCCCCGCCCGGCTCGTACGGCGCCGGAGCGATCCGGGTCCACAGGACCACGGAGTCGGGCAGCGGGTCGCCGGAGGCGACGCCCAGGGTGAAGGGGTCCTCGGAGATCCTCGCCGGGTCGAGCCGGCGGGCGGCGGCCGCGCCCCTCGCGGGGGTGTGGGTGGCGAAGGCGAGGGCCGCCGCGGCGGCGGTCAGTGTCAGGAACCGGCGACGGCCCAAGTGTCGTGCGGCGGCGTGCAGTTCGGGACCGTGGAGGGCCGCGGACCGCTGGAGGGCGGCGGCGCCGGGGAGCGGGGTTCGGTGACGGCCGGTCGGACGCATGGGGCTCGGCTCCCGTGAGGATCAGGGGGGCGTCTGCGGCCTCGGCGGCCGGAGCCCGCGGCGCGGGCCCCTAGATGCTAAGCGGACGATCACCGTAATTCGGGCAGGCGTGAGGTCCCTTCGGGGCGTCGGTCGCCTTCGCGCCGTCGGTCGCGAACGGGTCGGCGCCCGCGGCGCCCTGACCGGACGCCGGCGGGGGAGGGCCTCTACAGGCCGACGTAGAACCGCACGGTCGTGCCGTCCGGTGCCGTGTGCAGGCGCACCAGGTCCGCCACGTAGTGCACCAGCATCAGGCCCCGGCCGCCGATCTGGCCGCGAGCCGGCGGCCTGCGGCCGGCGAGCGGGTCGATCAGCCGTCCCCCGTCGCTGACCTCGCACACGACCTGACCCGCCTCGGCCCAGATCCGCAGCGTGCCCTGTCCGCCGCCGTGGACGACGCTGTTGGTCGTCAGCTCCGCGACCGCCAGTTCCATGTCCTGGAGCCGCTGCCCGCCGAGGCCCAGCCGCGCGGCCCGGCCGACGGCGAAGTGACGCGCGTCGGGCAGTTCGGCGGACCCGAAGGAGAAGGCGGCGGCGTCCGGCGCGGGCGTCAGCACCTCGTTGTACCGGTCCACCACGGACCGCCAGTCGTAGGCCGCGCTGGCCCGCTCGCGGCCGTCGGCGATCAGGATGGGGTGGGTGATCCGCGCGTCGGCGAGCACGTCCGCGTCCAGGCCGCTCGCGTCGTACGGGCACAGGATGGTCGCCGCCCGGCCCTCGAAGGACGCGTTGATCAGCGCCTCGTGCTGTGCGCACGCCGGGTACTCCACCGGGCTGCGGCCGGCCCAGACCGGCTCACCGACGATCCGCACCCGCGCCTGCGGATGGGCGTCGGCGAACGCGCGCAGCACGCCCGGGATGATCCGTCCGGGGTTGCGGCCGGCCTCGGTCATGTCCAGGAACAGGACGTCCTCGGCGTCCGGGCCCAGTCCGGCCCTGACGAGTTCCAGGTGAGGGCCGGGCACGGCCACCGCCACGGGTTCGCCGAGGGCCAGGCCCTCCCGGACGAAGGGCACCACGTGGTCGGTGTAGTCCCGCGCCGTGCGGTAGAACAGCGCCGGGTGGAGGAACTTCTCGTCTGCTGCGACCGTCATCGCGGCGCCACCTCGATCCCGTGCAGGGCCGGCCAGAACAGCGCCAGCACGCGCGACAGCTGCGGAGGCGGGGACTCCACGACGACTCGTCCGCCCGGCAGGTTCATCGCGGTGACGGCGAGCGCCGACACGCCGGCCACGTCGACGAAGCCCACGCGGGAGAGTTCCACGTAGGACACGTCCGCGTGCCGCCGGGCCAGGTCGGCCAGTGCTCCCTCCCAGGACCCGCGGGTGGCCACGCCGATCTCGCCGCTGACACGGATTCCGGCACGACCGGACAACGGGCTCACCTCCAGCACGGAACCACCGTGCGGGGGAGCAGCATCCCCCCGGTCGCGCGCGCCATCCACACTCGGTCTCCTCCACGGTCGCCGGCCGTCTGCTTCGTTCCGGCATGGCAGGGACGGAAGGACGACGTCTTTCCGGTTTCCGGCCACGCAGCCTACCGTCCGTGCGGTGGCACGGGCGGAGACGCCCCACCCGTGCCATGCGGTTTCCCCGGGAGCCGGGCTGCCATGCCTCCCCCGTCCCCCCGGTATCCCCGGGGGACGGCTCAGCTCCCCGCTGTCTCCGCGAGGGTGTGCGCCACGAGGGCGTTGGCGTGCCCGTGCCCGAGACCGTGCTCGGACTTGAGCCAGGCGACCAGCTCCATGTGCCGGGTCAGCGGCGAGGCGCGGATCAGCTCCTGCCACTCGGCGACCGGACGGCCGTACTTCTTCTCGATCGAGGGGAAATAGGCGGCGGGGCCTTTCACGGGAGCGCTCACGGCGGTCGCGTCCTTTCCTGCGGTGGGACAGTCGCTCCTCATGACCGCGGGGGGACGCCGAAGTGATCGGCCGGAGGATGTGACGTCCGTCACCTGGCGGGCGCGTCGCCCTGGCGTGGGCCGTGCGCCGGGCCCCGGAAAACGGATGGCGTCCCGCGCCCGCGCGCGCCTATCCTGACGGCGCCTCGTCCGGCGGCCACCGCCGGTGCGCGGACGACGCACGCGCCACAGAGGCGCATGACGCACGTGACACGGATCAGGAGGTGTGACCGATGACTGTCGCCGACACGGGTGCTGCTCGCAGCCACCAGACGTTCGTCCACCCCACCTCCGCGGTCCCCGGCTGACCACACGAGCCTCCGCGCGCCGCTGAGCGCGCCGCCGGGACCGCCCCTGTGAAGGGTCTGTCTTGAACCTCTCCACCTCCCCGGCCCCGTCCCACCCGCTCGCCCCCTACGGCTGGGACGAGGGATGGGCGGCCGAGTTCGCCGTGCACGCCGAGCGGGGCCTGCTGCCCGGCCGTGTCGTCCGCGTCGACCGCGGGCAGTGCGACGTCGTCACCGGTGACGGCGTCGTCCGCGCGGACACCGCCTTCGTCACCCCGCACGACCCCCTGCGCGTGGTGTGCACCGGAGACTGGGTTGCCGTCGACGCCGACGGCAACCCGCGCTACGTACGGGCGTACCTGCCGCGCCGTACCGCCTTCGTGCGCTCCACCTCGTCCAAGAGGTCCGAGGGGCAGATCCTCGCGGCCAACGTCGACCACGCCGTCGTCGCCCTGTCGCTCGCCGTCGAACTCGACCTCGGGCGCGTCGAACGGTTCCTGGCACTGGCCTGGGAATCGGGCGCCCAGCCCGTCGTCGTCCTCACCAAGGCCGACCTCGTCACCGACCCGGACGCGCTCACGTACCTCGTCGAGGACGTCGTGAAGAGCGCGCCCGGCGTGCCCGTGCTCACCGCCAGTGCCATGGCCGGGCGCGGCGTCGGCGAACTCGCGGCGCTCCTGGGCCGGGGCACCTCCGTGCTGCTCGGAGCGTCCGGCGCGGGCAAGTCGACGCTCGCCAACGCGCTCGTCGGCGAGGACGTCATGGACGTCCGGGCCACCCGCGACATGGACGGCAAGGGCCGGCACACCACGACCACCCGCAACCTGCTGCCGCTGCCCGGCGGAGGCGTCCTCATCGACACGCCCGGACTGCGCGGCGTCGGGCTGTGGGACGCGGATCACGGCGTCGGCCGGGTGTTCACCGAGATCGAGGAGTTCGCCCGCGACTGCCGCTTCCACGACTGCGCCCACGAGCGCGAACCGGGCTGCGCGGTGCTCGCGGCCGTGGAGGACGGCGAGCTGCCGGTCCGACGACTGGACAGCTACCGCAAGCTCGTCCGCGAGAACCAGTGGATCGTCGCCAAGTCCGACGCCCGGCTCCGCGGCGACATCCGGCAGAGCTGGAAGCACAAGCAGGCCGCCGGACGGGCCGCCGGACGGGCCAAGCGGACGGGAGGGTGGTGAGCGGGCGCGCTCGCCGCGACACCCGGCCGCCGGGCGGGAACGACGAACGGGGTCCCGCCGCCGGGCGGGAGGAATTCCCCCGGTCCGGCTCCCCCGTCCGCCCGGGCCCGCTCCACGGCCGGCCGGCCCGGGGCGGTGGAAGGGGGCCGGGGCGGGCCGTCACCGCCACGTCCGAATTCCGCTAGCGACGTTCTCCGGGCGGGCTGAGACTGGGATCCGTGATGGACGAGGAAAGCAGGTACGAGGCGGTCCGCAGCCGGGACGCCCGGTTCGACGGCGCGTTCTGCTTCGCCGTCGAGACGACCGGCATCTACTGCCGGCCCAGCTGCCCGGCCGTGACGCCGAAACGGCGCAACGTGCGCTTCTTCCCGACGGCCGCCGCCGCGCAGAGCTCGGGTTTCCGGGCCTGCCGGCGGTGCCGGCCGGACGCCAGTCCGGGTTCCGCCGAGTGGAACGTGCGCGCCGACGTCGTGGGCCGCGCCATGCGGCTGATCGGCGACGGGGTCGTCGACCGGGAGGGCGTCGCCGGACTCGCCGCACGCCTCGGCTACAGCGCCCGCCAGGTGCAGCGCCAGCTCACCGCCGAACTCGGCGCGGGGCCCGTCGCCCTCGCCCGCGCGCAGCGCGCCCACAGCGCCCGGGTCCTGCTCCGGACGACCGGCCTGCCGGTCACCGAGATCGCGTTCGCGTCCGGCTTCGCCAGCGTGCGCCAGTTCAACGACACGATCCGGGCGGTGTACGCCGCCACCCCGACCCAGCTGCGGGCCGCCGCCCCGCGGCAGGACCGCACGGCCGCACCCGGAGCGGGGATCCCGCTGCGGCTCGCCCACCGGGGCCCGTACTGCGCCGGCCCGGTGTTCGACCTGCTCGAAGCGGAGGCCGTTCCCGGAGTCGAGGAGGTGAGCGGTCCGCCGGGCGGCCGGACCTACCGCCGGACCCTCCGGCTCCCGTACGGCACGGGCATCGTCGCCGTCGGGGAACGGCCGGGCTCCGTGTCCGGCGCCGCCGTCCACCCCGGCGGCTGGCTCGACGCGCGCCTGCACCTCACCGACCTGCGCGACCTCACCACCGCCGTCCAGCGGCTGCGCCGGCTGTTCGACCTGGACGCCGACCCCTACGCCGTCGACGAACGGCTCGCGGCGCATCCGCGGCTCGCCCCGCTCGTCGCCGCCCGGCCCGGACTGCGCGCGCCGGGCGCCGCCGACCCGGAGGAGCACGCGGTGCGGGCGCTGGTCGGCCGCGCCGAGGCCGGGCACCTGGTCCGCGCCCACGGAAAGACCCTGGACGCGCCCTGCGGCGGGCTCACCCACCTCTTCCCCGAACCGGCCGCCCTCGCCGACACCGGCGGCCCCCTGGGCGCGCTCGCCACCGCCCTCGCCGACGGCACCGTACGGCTCGACGCCGGTGCCGACCGGGACGACGCCCAGGAGGCGCTGCTCGCCCTGCCCGGCCTGGACGGACGCACCGTGGCCGCGATCCGGGCCCGCGCCCTCGGCGACCCCGACGTCGCACCGCCCGGCGCCGGCGTCCCCGACAGCTGGCGTCCCTGGCGGACGTACGCCCTTCACCACCTGCGTGCAGCGGGGGAACCTCACGTACGTCACTAGGGCGTGTTTCGAACGTCCCGTCTGTCCGCTCGGCCCCCTGCTCCTCGCCGCCGCGCCCTACCCCCACCACACCGCACCCAGCCACGCGCCCATGATCAGCAGGCAGGTGAAGAGTTCCGCGAGGATGCTGGATCCGCCCGCCCGCATCACCGTGCGCAGGGAGGCGCGGGCCGCGTCCGGGCGGCCCAGGCGGAGCCGCTCGGAGAGGTAGATGCCGCCCAGGAAACCCGGGATCGCACCGAGCACCGGCACCAGGAAGAAGCCGAGGAGAGCCCCCGCTCCGGCGTATCCGGCCATCCGGCGGGTGGCGCCGCTCGTCTTCAGGCGGCGCGGCGGCAGCGCCCAGCGCATCACCTGGGACAGGAACAGCGCGGCCGTCGCGCCCACCAGCACCAGCCAGGAGAGCGGCCGGGGGTCCTTCAGCGCCCACCACAGGACCGCGGCCCACACCAGCCACGATCCCGGCAGGCCGGGCACCAGCACTCCGCACAGGCCGAGCAGGATCACCAGGCCGACCAGCAGGAGTTCCCACGCTCCCATCTGCCCAGCCTGCCGGAAGCGGACGGAACGGGCAGGTCGAGGTCGGTACCTCGGCCACGGCCCGCACCTCCCGCCGCTCGCAAGACTGTTCACCGGGTCGGCCCTGAAGCATTTTTTCGGATGCCCGGTTTCTCCGCGGCCCTCCCGGTGGACAATCAGGGGCATGAGTCAGCAGGGGGGAAGGCCCACCGGTCACGAGGACGACTGGTGGGGCCAGTTGTACGACGACACCACCGAGGACACCGGCCCCACGACCGGTCCGGACTCGCTGGACGACAGGTTCGCGTCGGCGGCGGGGACGGTCCGCACCGGGGGGCCCGCCGACGCGGCCCCCGGCGACGCCGTCTCGGCCGACGTGCCGGGCGACGCGGAGCCGCGGGCCTCGGGTTCGGTGCCGGGGCCGCGCCGGGAGCCGAGCGGGCAGGCCGACTGGTGGGCGGGGGAGCCGACGGGCGGACCGCCCCCACCGGCCGGGACGGCCGACCACCCTGCCGGGCCGACGACGTTCCTGCCCGGCCCCCTGCCCGCCGGCTTCGACGAACGCACACCCCGAGCGCACGCCCCGGGCGGCCGTACGTCCCCGGAGGCGGCGCACATCGCCCCGGCCCCGGAGGCCGAGCCCCCCGCGCCGCCGCCGCCCACCGACCGCGCCCCGGCCCCACCGGAAGCACCACCGGCACCACCGGCCGGATCAGCCCCACCGGCCCCGCACCAGCCGCCGCCCCCGTTCGCCGGCGGCACCCCTCCGCCCCCCGGCACCCCGCCGCTCCCGCCCCCCGCCGCGCAGGCGCATCCCCGGCCCCGGCACGCCCCGCACCCACCGGCCCCCGCCGAGCCGCCCCCGCCGCAGGGGCCGCCGCCGGCCGAGCCCTACCTCGGGTCCGGGCCGCCCACCTACGACGCCGAGCCGACCGCGCTGCCGGCCGCCGATCCCGACGGGCTGGACGACCTGGTCGCGGACACCGTGCTGGACGGGGCCCGGTACGGGGCCTGCACACTACGGGCCGCGTCCGTGCGCGGGGACTCCGCGCGGTTCCGGGGCGAGCCGCGCCGGGACGCGCTGCTCACCGCCCGTTTCGGCAGCGGCGACCAGGCGCTGATCCTGGTCGCGATGGCCACCGGCACCCGTGCCGTGCCGGGCGTGCACCGGGCGGCCGCCGAGGTCTGCCGATGGATCGGGCGGGCCGTGGGCCGCAGTCACGCCCGGCTCGCCGAGGACATGCGGGCCGCCCGGAGAGAGGACCTGAAGTCGGGGCTGCACCGGCTCACCGACCGCAGCCTGGGACGGCTGCGGGCCAGCGCCGCCGAACAGGGCCTGGCACCGGACGAGTACGCGGCGGGCCTGCGCTGTCTGCTGCTGCCCGCCGACCCCGCGTGCCGGGTCCGGGTCTTCTTCGGCGTCGGCCCCGGCGGGCTGTTCCGCCTCCGGGACGGTGCGTGGCAGGACCTCGAGCCACCGGTCGGCGAGACCGCCGGCGCGCCGGTCGTCGGCTTCGGGACGCAGCCCGCCGAGACCCCCGAGGGCGACCGGCTCACCATGGACTTCGGCATCCCGACCCCGCCGAGCCCCTACGAGCCGGCCCCCGGACCGCCGCGCGAACCCTTCCGGTTCCGGGCCTCCCTCGCCCGCCCGGGTGACACCCTCCTGATGTGCTCCGACGGCCTCGCCGAACCGCTGCGCGGCGAACCCCGGCTCCCCGCCCACCTCGTCCGGCAGTGGTCCGCGCCGACCCCGCCGGGCCTCGCCGCGTTCCTCGCCGACGTCCGGATCAGGGTCAAGGGGTACGCGGACGACCGTACGGCTGCCGCCGTTTGGGAGGCGTGACGAGGTCCGCTGTGGATTGATGGAACCCGGAGGGATCCGAAGGATCTACGGAGACCGAAGGGGCAGATGAGCATCATGGCCAAACAGAACGTCGCCGAACAGTTCGTCGACATCCTCGTCCGCGCCGGAGTGGAACGCCTCTACGGCGTCGTCGGCGACAGCCTCAACCCCGTGGTCGACGCGGTTCGCCGCAACCCCGCCATCGACTGGGTGCACGTGCGCCACGAGGAGACCGCCGCGTTCGCCGCCGGCGCGGAGGCGCAGATCACGGGCAAGCTGACGGCGTGCGCCGGGTCCTGCGGGCCCGGCAATCTGCACCTGATCAACGGCCTGTACGACGCCCACCGCTCGATGGCGCCGGTCCTCGCGCTCGCCTCCCAGATCCCCTCCAGCGAGATCGGCCTGGGCTACTTCCAGGAGACCCACCCCGACCGTCTCTTCCAGGAGTGCAGCCACTACAGCGAACTGATCTCCAGCCCGAAGCAGATGCCCCGGCTGCTCCAGACGGCCATCCAGCACGCCGTCGGCCGCAGCGGCGTCAGCGTCGTCTCCCTCCCCGGTGACATCGCCGCCGAGCCCGCGCCCGAGAAGGCGGCGGAGACCGCGCTCGTGACCTCCCGGCCCACGGTCCGCCCGGGCGACGCCGAGATCGACGAGCTCGTCCGGCTGATCGACGCGGCCGACAAGGTCACCCTGTTCTGCGGCAGCGGCACGGCGGGCGCGCACGCCGAGGTGATGGAGTTCGCGGAGAAGATCAAGTCACCGATCGGCCATGCGCTGCGCGGAAAGGAGTGGATCCAGTACGACAACAGGTTCGACGTCGGGATGAGCGGGCTCCTCGGGTACGGCGCCGCCTACGAGGCCACCCACGAGTGCGACCTGCTGATCCTGCTCGGAACCGATTTCCCGTACAACGCCTTCCTGCCCGACGACGTCAAGATCGCCCAGGTGGACGTGCGGCCCGAGCACCTCGGCCGGCGCTCCAAGCTGGACCTCGCCGTGTGGGGCGACGTGCGGGAGACCCTGCGCTGTCTCATCCCGCGCGTGCGGGAGAAGAAGAGCCGGCGGTTCCTCGACAAGATGCTGAAGAAGCACGTCGACGCCCTCGAAGGGGTCGTGAAGGCGTACACCCGCAAGGTCGAGAAGCACGTGCCCATCCACCCCGAGTACGTGGCGTCCGTCCTCGACGAAATCGCCGACGAGGACGCCGTCTTCACCGTCGACACCGGCATGTGCAACGTCTGGGCGGCCCGTTACCTCACGCCCAACGGCCGCCGCCGCGTGATCGGTTCCTTCTCGCACGGTTCGATGGCCAACGCGCTTCCCATGGCGATCGGCGCGCAGTTCACCGACCGGGAACGGCAGGTCGTGTCGATGTCGGGCGACGGCGGATTCGCCATGCTGATGGGCGACTTCCTCACCCTCGTCCAGTACGACCTGCCGGTGAAGGTCGTACTCTTCAACAACTCCTCACTGGGCATGGTGGAGTTGGAGATGCTGGTCGCCGGCCTGCCCTCCTACGGCACCACGAACAAGAACCCGGACTTCGCCGCCGTCGCCCGCGCCTGCGGCGCCCACGGCGTGCGCGTGGAGAAGCCCAAGGACGTCGCGGGGGCCCTCAAGACCGCTTTCCGGCACAAGGGTCCGGCTCTCGTCGACATCGTCACCGACCCCAACGCGCTCTCCATCCCGCCGAAGATCAGCGCCGAGATGGTGACCGGGTTCGCCCTGTCCGCCTCGAAGATGGTGCTGGACGGCGGTGTCGGGCGCATGGTCCAGATGGCCCGCTCCAACCTCCGCAACGTCCCGCGACCCTGACGCCGGCCCCGGTGCCGTCGGCGGGAAACCGCGTGCGGCGCGGTGCCGGGGCCACGGATCGGGCACACCGAGTAGAGGTGATTTCGGCCAACTTCGCGCGCCGGTGCCGGGGGCGGGCCCGCCGCCACCCGCCGGGGGAGGCGCCGGGCCCGCCGGGGCGTGGCCGAACACCTGGTCGTCGCCGATCCGGCATGACTGGCCCGCCGCCCATGAGGGCAGGCATCCCGTGAACGTGTTCGAGCAGGAGGGGAACCGACATCGGCACGCGGGCGGGGGTCATGAAGAGGCAGGCACGAGGCAGCGGTTCGACCGTGATCGCGGACACCTCGAAGAGGAAGCGGACAGGGGAGGCCACGGCGGACGGCGGCGGAGAGCGGGCGCACACGTCCCAGCTCCGGCACAGGCTCGGGCGGGCGGACTTACGGGCCGTGCCCGAGACGCGCCGGGCGCTGCGCGAACTGCTGCGGCACTGGGGAAGGCCGGGACAGTCGGAGACCGCCGAACTGCTCACCAGCGAACTCGTCACCAACGCGCTCGTCCACACCGACCGGGACGCGGTGCTCACGGCGACCGTCGGGCCGGACGGTCTGCGGGTGGAGGTACGCGATTTCGCGGCCGGCCGTCCGCGGCCGCGCAGGCGGGACGCCGAGGAGGGCACGCACGGCCGGGGTCTGGTCCTGGTGCAGTCCCTCGCGGACGCGTGGGGTGTGCGCACGCACGGCATCGGGAAGGCGGTCTGGTTCGAACTGGGCGCCGGAATGGCCTGAGCGGGCCACCGGCCCGCCGGGACGACAGGCCACCGGGACGACGGGACCAGGACCGCGGAACCAGGACCACGGCAACGCGGCCGCGGGACCGGGAACACGGGACCGGGAACACGGGAAGGGGGCGCGACCTCGCCGGTCGCGCCCCCTTCCCGTGACGGTGCGTCAGCCGAACTGCTGCTCCAGGTCCTTGAGCTTGCGCTCCAGGGAGTCCAGGCGCGGCAGGGCCATCGTGTCGTCCTCCGCGGTGAGGTCGACGGTGATCGGGTCAGTGCTCTGACGGACGGGCTGGAGGGAGGGCCGCGTACGCACGGGCAGCTGTTCCGGCGAGTTCGCCGCTATGGCAGGCTCCGCGGGGGCGCGTTCGCCGGCCCGCTCCAAGGAGGCCTGGGTCTCCAGCTGGCGGCCACCGCGGCCGGGGAAGCGGTGTCCACGGCTGATCGCCTTGAGCTGGGCGCGCTCCACGCGGTCCTGCTCGCGGCGGCGCAGGCGCGCCGTCTCCTTCTGCCGCTTGTCCTCGCGCACCTCGTCGACGGCCTCGTCCAGACTGCGCACGTTCTCGAGAAGCATCAGCGACCACGCCTTGTACGTCTCGCGGGGGGCCCGCAGCCAGCGCACGACACGGATCTGCGGCAGCGGACGCGGCACCAGGCCCTGCTCGCGCAGTGCGGCCCGGCGGGTCTGCTTCAGCGCCCGGTCGAACAGGACGGCCGCGGACAGGGACATGCCGGAGAAGAACTGCGGTGCGCCGTCGTGACCGAAACCGCGGGGAGCGTGCACCCAGTTGAACCAGGCCGCGGCACCCGCGAACGTCCATACGAGTATCCGCGAACCGAGGGCCGCGTCACCGTGGCTGGCCTCGCGCACGGCGAGCACGGAGCAGAACATCGCCGCCCCGTCCAGGCCGAACGGCACGAGGTACTCCCAGCCGCCGGTCAGATTCAGATTCTGCCGGCCGAAGCCGACCAGTCCGTGGAAGGAGAGCGCGGCGGCCACCGCCGCGCAGCAGAACAGCAGGACGTAGGAGGCGGTGCCGTATATGGCCTCCTTGCGCCTGCGGCGCTCTTCGCTGCGCTCCCACGAGTCGTCGCTCGTGTTCTCCCCCGAGGAGCGCTTTCCGCGCGCGAGCACCGCCACCGCCGCCAGCATGCCCAGGAGCAGCACGGCGCCCGGAAGCAGCCAGTTCAGCGATATGTCGGTCAGTCTCATCTGGGGTCCCTTGCATTGGGATAGGGCGTAACGCCCGCCATAGTGGCCCAACCCCGCCATCCCTCAGGGGGTTTCGGGGCAAGAGGCCGCCAAGGAGGTGCAAGGGGATGCCCAGGGCGACGTTCTGCTCGAACTGCCGCATGAGGGGCGGGAGTTGAGTTCGAATAAGACTACCCGTACGGGTGGTTCCACGGAAAGTTCCCGTGTCGAGTGAGGAAGTTGTGAAGCCCCGTGACGGTCCGAGAGATCTCGTTCGGGTGATCTTACGGGACGCCGGGTGCCGGATCGACCGGAGGGCGGCTCAACTCGCGGCGAGCGCGGTGAGCTTGCCGACCCGGTCCGCGTCGCAGGTGCGCGGGCAGGTGGCGCAGGTGTCCTCGGGACGCACGGTGTAGAACATGCAGCAGCTCGCCCGGTCCCGGGTGGGCAGCGGCTTCCCGTCCGGTCCGGTCAGCTCCCGGAAGGCGGCCGAGCCGACGTACGGCCGGGTCGCACCCGGCAGCAGCAGCTCCAGTTCGTGACGGGCCCGTTCGCCCTCGGCCTCGCCGAACAGGCCGGCGACGTACCAGAGGCCCTCGACGATCTCGTCCGTGACCATGCCCCACAGGGCGCGCCCGCGCCGTCGGGTGCGCGGGCCGAAGCCGGCCAGCACGGGCTCGTGGTGCTCGGCGACGGCGGCCCGCACCTCCGCGCGCAGGGCCTCCTCGTCCGGAACCACCCGGGCGCCGGGCAGGGCCGCCGCCGGGTCGCCCGGCAGGCAGGCGAACGAGACGGGCGCGCGGACGGCCATCCGCATCCCGGCGCCGGTGCGGTCGTACGAGACGTGGGTCACCGGGAGGCGGGGGACCCTGCGGTGCAGGAACCAGGGGGCGGTGATCAGCAGGCAGGCCGGCCAGGCGTACCGGTGCAGTCCGAAGCTCGCCACGACGTCCGGGCGGGCCCGCTGCCCGTAGTCCCGCACCACCTGGTTCTCGTCCCAGGCCAGGAAGGCGTCCAGCTCCGCGCCGCCCTCCGCCAGCGCGGCCGCCGACACCCAGCCGCCGCCGCGCGGGGCGGGCTCGCCCGGCCCCAGTTCCCTGACGGTCAGGCCCGGACAGGCCTCGGTGAGACGTGCGTACGCGTCCGTCACGGCCGACGGGTGTGAGGGCATACCGGTACCACCGATCCAACAACGAGGGCGAGGTAAGCCTTACCTTACCCAATCCGGTCGGGATGTGAACCGGTGGCCGGTAACGCCTATGGTGCTTGACGGACGAGTAACAACCGGCCGTAATGACCCCAAGTACCGACAGATCCGGAGGAGCACCCGTGGAGCGGAGCGCGCAGGGCTTTGCCGGCACGGGAGTCCCCGGCGCGGGACCGCGGGTTCCCGCGCAGCCGCGCGCCACGGACCAGGACCGGGGTGCGGCGGCCCCCTTCGCCGACGGCCCGACGCCCGGCCCCGGCAGCGATGCCGCCGCCGTACGCGGCGAGCACACGCACGGCGAGACGCCCCTCGAACGTCCCCGCCCTCCGGTCCAGCGGTCCTCCGTCCGCGGTCAGATCCTCGACGCCCTGCGCACCGCGCTCGTCGCCGGGGAGCTGACGCCCGGCGAGGTGTACTCGGCACCCGCCCTCGGCGAGCGCTTCGGCGTCTCCGCGACACCGGTGCGGGAGGCCATGCAGCAGCTCGCCCTGGAGGGCGCCGTCGAGGTCGTGCCCAACCGGGGGTTCCGGGTGATCGTGCGCGGCACGCGGGAGCTGGCCGAGCTGGCCGAGGTGCGGGCCCTGATCGAGGTCCCCGTGATGCTGCGGCTCGCCCGCACGGTTCCCGCCGGACGCTGGGCCGAGCTGCGCCCCCTCGCCGAGGCGACCGTCCGGGCCGCCGCCTCCGGCTGCCGCGCCACGTACGCCGAGTCCGACCGGGCCTTCCACCGCGCGGTCCTCGGTCTGAGCGGCAACGGGCAACTGGTCTCCGTCGCGGACGACCTGCACCGCCGCTCGCAGTGGCCGCTGGTGGGCGGCCCCGTCTCGCGCGGCCGGGCCGACCTGGTGGCGGACGCGGCGGAGCACCTGACGCTGCTGGAGGCGCTGGGGGCGGGGGACGTGGACGTGGTGCAGGCACTGGTGCGGGAGCACTTCGCGGGATCGCGCTGAGGGCCGTCGGCGCCCTGCCGTCTCCCCGCCGGCCGCCGTCACGGCCTCCCGCCGGGACCCCGGCCGTGAGCGACCGCATCGCGTGGACACACCGCGGGCCGGGAGCCCCGGGTCCGCCCCGACCGTGGTGAAGGACATCGGGCACGAGGAGCCGGCCGCACACGGCCGACCCACGCGCCCGCCCGCCCGGCCGGTACGCCCCTCAGGTGCCGCGGCCGGGGCCGCCGCGACCCCCTGTGCGGAGGCCGCGGCGCTGCCGACTCCCTTGCTCGGCAAGGTGATACGGCCTTTTCGCCCGCGATCCGGGGCGCCCCGGCCGGCAACGCCTACGTCGGTAACGCCTACGTCGCCGCCGGTCCGTCGCCGCCTACGCCGTCGCCGCCGGTGGTGTCAGATGGCGGGCCAGCCACGTCGGGACGCCGCCCAGGAGCCGGAAGAGGCGTCCCGCCTCCTCGCGCAGTCGGGACGCCTCCGGCTCACTCTCCGCGTCCGCCAGCGAGACCAGGGCCGGGGCCGTACCCACCAGGTAGCCCAACTCCTCCCGGATGCGCAGGGATTCGGCGAAGCCGTGGCGGGCCTCGGTGATGTCGCCGTCGCGCAGGGCGAGGCCCGCCAGGTGCCGCCAGGTGAAGGACAGCAGCAGGACGTCGGAGCGGGCCTCGGCGGCCGTGTGCGCGCGCCGGTAGGCGGCGCGCGCGGCCTGCGGGGAGCGGGTCAGGTTCTCCGCGAGCAGTCCGCGCCGGAAGTCCAGCAGGGGCCGTCCCGCCGCGTCCGGAGGGATCAGCGCGGCCGCCCGGCCGAGCGCGGCCCGCGCCTCGTCGGCCCGGTCGCGCACCCCGTGCACCGTCGCCGCGTACGCCAGGTGCCCTCGTTCACAAGCGGCGGCGCCCCGTTCCTCGTCGGTGTGGGCGAGGGCCTCGGCCGTCCGCAGCGCGTCCTCCGCCTCCTGCCAGCCCCGCTCGGTGTAGAGGCACCGTTCCACGAGGAGGGCCGCCCGCTGGACGGCCCCCGCCGCGCTGTCCGGCGGCAGTAACGCCGCGGCGTCGGCCCAGCAGGCCCGCGAGCGCAACCGCCACACCGCGGTCTGGAGGGGATCGTCACCAGCGGTCGTTCCATTGCCCGACATGGCGGAATGCGCCACGTTGCCCTCCCCAGGGTCCTGTCCTTCGGATCAGCTCGGGGTCACGGGGCCCGGCCCGCGCGTCCGCGGCGTCGCCGTCGGTCCTCGACGCTCCGCGTCGGCTTCCTCCCGCGCCCCGCAGCTGCACGCACCGCGTCCCGCTCACCGGCACGGCAAGGCACCGCCCCCCACGACGACCTGATCCGAAGGGCAGGCCCAGCACACCGTTGAGCTTCGAGTGGTGGCCGCATCTCAACACGAATGACGGGCCGGGCCAAGGGGGCGGGTGAAGCTTTTCACAAAGTCGGGGGCCTCGGGCGTCCCCCGGGTTTCAGCTCATCCGCAGGGCCAGGAAGAAGTCCAGCTTGTCCTCGAGGCGCGAGAGGTCCCGGCCCGTCAACTGCTCGATGCGGCCGACGCGGTAGCGCAGTGTGTTGACGTGCAGGTGGAGCCGGGACGCGCAGCGGGTCCAGGAGCCGTCACAGTCCAGGAACGCCTCCAGCGTCGGGATCAGCTCGGCTCGGTGCCGCCGGTCGTAGTCGCGCAGGGGGTCCAGGAGGCGGGCGGTGAAGGCCCGCCGGACGTCGTCGGGGACGAAGGGCAGCAGCAGGACGTGCGAGGCCAGCTCCTGGTGGCCCGCCGCGCACACCCGGCCCGGGCGGGCCGCCGCCACCCGGCGGGCGTGCCGGGCCTCCTCCAGGGCGCCCCGCAGCCCCTCCGCCGAGTGCACCGCCGCGCTGACGCCGATCGTGATCCGGCCGTCGCCGTCCAGGCCCGCGGCCAGCGGCTCCCGCACGGAGGCCAGCAGGGTGTCGGCGAGGACCCCGGACCCCGGTCCGTCGTGCTCGCCGGCGACCGCCGGGAGGGGGACGAGGGCGACGGCCTCGTCACCGGTGTGGGCGACGGCGATGCGGTCGGAGGGCTCGGGGCCGGTGACGTGCGGGTCGACGAGGATCTCCTCCAGGAGGGACTGGGCGATCGGACCGCCTTCGGTCGCACCCCCTTCCGCGCCGTCCCACTCGACGCGCGCCACGACGACCTGCCAGTGCGGCGCGGCCCCCAGCCCGGGCAGCAGTACCGGCGCCGCCACCCGCAGCCGGGCCGCGATCTCGGCGGGCGCCGCGCCCGTCTGGACCAGTTCGAGGACCTCCTGGGCGAGGCGTCTGCGCACCGTGCGCGCCGCGTCCCGCCGGTCCCGCTCGACCGAGATGAGCTGGGTGACGCCCTGGAGCAGGTCGAGCCGCTCCTCCGCCCAGTCCCCGGCGTCCGCCTCGACGGCCAGCAGCCAGTCCGACAGCACCGTCTCGCGCACGTCGCCCGCGGCCTGCGGGGCCCGCCCGCCGCTGCGGACCGGGAACAGCGAGTACGTCGCACCGGCGAGGATCACCCGGTGCGGGCCCCGCCGGCCGGTGCGGGCGGCCGCCAGGTGTTCCGCCGCCAGCTTCGCGCACACTTCGGCCGGCAGTCCCGGCCCCGCCGTCTTCGGGCCCGCGACGAGCCGGCCCGTGGGCGACAGCACCCAGGCGCGCAGGTCCAGGTCGGAGCCGAGCAGGTCCAGGACCACGTCGGGACCGCCGCCCGCCGGTCCCGAGGTCATCATCCGGCGGTGCCGGTCCACGACCGCCGCGAGGTCCCCGGCACGCTCCCCGGACACCTGGCGCACGACGTGCTCGGTGATCGTCGCGAACGCCACCGACTCGTGCACCGCGAACAGCGGCAGCCGGTGCCGGGCGCAGGCCAGGACCAGGTCGTCGGGCACGTCGCCCAGTTCGGCCTCGCCGGCGGCGAGCGCGGCCACCCCGGCCTGCACCAGGAGCCGTACGAACGGCTCGGAGTCGGAGGCGTCCCGGCGCCAGGCCAGCCCGGTGAGCACCAGCTCGCCGCCGGAGAGGTAGCGGCTGGGATCCCGCAGGTCGGTGGTCATGACGCCGCGTACCGCGCGGTCCAGCTCGTCCTGGCCGCCGAGCAGCCGCAGGCCCAGCGCGTCGGTGTCCAGCAGTGCGCGCAGCCGCATTCTCGTCGCCGCCGTTCTTTGTCCGGAAATCTACGATGAAGGGTGAGGGGTCGCGGGGTCGAGCGGGTCCCGGCGACGGGCTCCCGGCCCCCATGAGCACCCGCACGAGCGGCATTCTCGGACTGCCGGGTCGTTTCTCACGTTTCCACGGGAGAACCGGGAGGTTACCGATGACCTCCGTTCATACGAATCTACAAGATGCCCGCCCCGACCAGCCAACTCCTTCATGGTTTCCGTGACTGACCCGGGTGGAGTACGGAGCTGTGTACTGGCCCCGATCCGCGTGAACAGCACAAGAACGAGCCGCGACCGCCGCATCCGATCCGGCCCCGACCGAACAACTCACGAGACCAAGACTCACGAGACCAAGAAGAGAGCCGGTCATGGACTTCCTTCGCCCCGCCAGCTGGCAGGAGGCGCTCGCCGCGAAGGCCGAGCACCCCACCGCCGTGCCGATCGCGGGTGGCACCGACGTGATGGTCGAGATCAACTTCGACCACCGGCGGCCCGAGTACCTCCTCGACCTGGGCCGGGTCGGGGACCTGTACGAGTGGGAGGCCGGCGAGGACTCGGTGCGGCTGGGTGCCTCCGTCCCCTACACGAGGATCATGGAGAACCTGCGGTCCGAGCTGCCCGGTCTCGCCCTCGCCTCGCACACCGTGGCCTCCCCGCAGATCCGCAACCGCGGCGGCGTCGGCGGCAACCTCGGCACCGCCTCCCCGGCCGGCGACGCCCACCCCGCCCTCCTCGCGGCCGGCGCCGAGGTCGAGGTCGAGTCGGTGCGCGGCTCCCGCCGCATCCCCATCGACGACTTCTACACCGGGGTGAAGCGCAACGCGCTCGCCGCCGACGAACTGATCCGCGCCGTGCACATCAAGAAGGCCGACGGCCCCCAGCAGTACTCCAAGGTCGGCACCCGCAACGCCATGGTCATCGCCGTGTGCGCCTTCGGACTGGCCCTGCACCCCGAGACCCGCACGGTCCGCACCGGGATCGGCTCGGCCGCGCCCACCCCCGTCCGGGCGAGGACCGCGGAGGAGTTCCTCGAAGCCGCGCTCGACGAGGGCGGCTTCTGGGACAGCGGAAAGATCATCACCCCGTCGGTCGCCAAGCGGTTCGCGGACCTGTGCGCCGCCGCCTGCAACCCGATCGACGACGTCCGCGGCACCGCGAGCTACCGCCGCCACGCAGTCGGCGTCATGGCCCGCCGGACCCTTACCTGGACCTGGGAGTCGTACCGCGGAGCCGACCGCACCACCCGTCGAAAGGGAGGCGCTGCCTGATGCGCGTCAACTTCACCGTCAACGGACGTCCGCAGGAGGCCGACGACGTGTGGGAGGGCGAGTCCCTTCTGTACGTCCTGCGCGAGCGGCTCGGCCTGCCCGGCTCCAAGAACGCCTGCGAGCAGGGCGAGTGCGGCTCCTGCACCGTCCGCCTCGACGGCGTCCCGGTCTGTTCCTGCCTGGTCGCCGCCGGTCAGGTCGAGGGCCGCGAGGTCGTCACCGTGGAAGGCCTTGCGGAGTACGCCAGGGAGCGCTCCTGCGCGACCGGCGCCCGCGGCGGCACCTCGCTCGACGAGGCCGGAACCCGGCAGGCCGGGAGCGCGGACTCGCACACCGGCGAGGGCGGCGAACTCGCCCCGATCCAGCAGGCGTTCATCGACGCCGGCGCCGTCCAGTGCGGGTTCTGCACCCCGGGGCTGCTGGTCGCCGCCGACGAGATGCTGGAGCGCAACCCGAACCCGACCGACGCGGACATCCGCGAGGCGCTCTCGGGCAACCTGTGCCGCTGCACCGGCTACGAGAAGATCATGGACGCGGTCCGCCTGGCGGCCGCCCGGCAGTCGGAGGGGGTCTGACGATGTCCACGGCCTCCCACCGCACCACCTCCTCCCGCGCGGCGTTCTCCCCCAACGGCACGCCCACCGAGATCACCCAGGGTGCGCCGGCCAGGGGCGGCGTCGGCGAGTCCACACTCCGCCCCGACGGCACCCTCAAGGTCACCGGCGAGTTCGCCTACTCGTCCGACATGTGGCACGAGGACATGCTCTGGGGCCAGATCCTGCGCTCCACCGTCGCGCACGCCGAGATCGTCTCCATCGACACCGCCGAGGCCCTCGCCCTGCCGGGCGTCCACGCCGTCATGACGTACGACGACCTGCCGACGCAGGTGCGCAACTACGGCCTGGAGATCCAGGACACCCCCGTCCTCGCCCACGGCAAGGTCCGCCACCACGGCGAGCCGGTCGCGATCGTCGCCGCCGACCACCCGGAGACCGCCCGCCGCGCCGCCGCGAGGATCCGGGTCGAGTACCGCGAACTGCCCGTCATCACCGATGAGGCCTCCGCCACCGCCCCCGACGCCGTCCTCGTCCACGAGGACCGCGACGACCACCACGTCGGCCACGTCCCGCACCCCAACATCCTCCACCGCCAGCCCGTCGTCCGCGGCGACGCGGCCGCGGCGGCCGGGCGGGCCGACGTGATCGTCAGGGGTGAGTACACCTTCGGCATGCAGGACCAGGCCTTCCTCGGCCCCGAGTCCGGCCTCGCCGTCCCCGAGGAGGACGGCGGCGTCCACCTCTACATCGCCACCCAGTGGCTCCACTCCGACCTGCGCCAGATCGCGCCCGTCCTCGGCCTGCCCGAGG
The DNA here is from genome assembly GCF_040682975.1 of Streptomyces sp. NPDC051051. Classification (NCBI taxonomy): domain Bacteria; kingdom Bacillati; phylum Actinomycetota; class Actinomycetes; order Kitasatosporales; family Streptomycetaceae; genus Streptomyces; species Streptomyces sp. NPDC051051. Next base: position 68,078 of record NZ_JBFBCB010000022.1, on the reverse strand, counting down.
ACAAGGTCCGGATGACCCTGGCCGGCGTCGGCGGCGCGTTCGGCGGCCGCGAGGACCTGTCCATGCAGATCCACGCCTGCCTGCTGGCCCTGCGTACCGGCAGACCCGTCAAGATCGTCTACAACCGCTTCGAGTCCTTCTTCGGCCACGTCCACCGCCACCCGGCCCGCCTGCACTACGAGCACGGTGCGACCAGGGACGGCAGGCTCACCCACGTGAAGTGCCGCATCGTCCTCGACGGCGGCGCGTACGCCTCCGCCTCCCCGGCCGTCGTCGGCAACGCCGCCTCGCTCGGCATCGGTCCCTACGTCGTCGACGACGTGGACATCGAGGCCGTCGCCCTCTACACCAACAACCCGCCGTGCGGCGCGATGCGCGGCTTCGGCGCGGTCCAGGCCTGCTTCGCCTACGAGGCCCAGATGGACAAGGTGGCGAAGGAACTGGGCCTGGACCCGGTGGAGTTCCGGCAGCTCAACGCCATGGAGCAGGGCGCGATCATGCCCACCGGCCAGATCGTCGACTCCCCGGCCCCGGTCGCCGAACTCCTGCGCCGCGTCAAGGCGATGCCGCTGCCGCCGGAGCGCCAGTGGGAGTCCAGCGAGGGCGCGGACGTACGACAGCTGCCCGGCGGTCTGTCCAACACCACGCACGGCGAGGGAGTCGTCCGCGGCATCGGCTACGCGGTCGGCATCAAGAACGTCGGTTTCTCCGAGGGCTTCGACGACTACTCCACCGCCCGGGTGCGGATGGAGGTGGTCGGCGGGGAGCCGGTGGCCACCGTGCACACCGCGATGGCGGAGGTCGGCCAGGGTGGCGTCACCGTCCACGCGCAGATCGCCCGCACCGAGCTGGGCGTCGCCCAGGTGACCATCCATCCGGCCAACACCGAGGTGGGCAGCGCCGGTTCGACCTCCGCCTCCCGGCAGACGTACGTCACCGGCGGCGCCGTGAAGAACTCCTGCGAACGGGTCCGCGAGAAGGTGCTGGAGATCGGACGCCGCAAGTTCGGCTCCCACCACCCCGCCTGGGCCACCGCCGAACTCATGCTGGAGGACGGCAAGGTCGTCACCGACGGCGGCGAGGTGCTCGCCGACCTGGTGGACGTCCTCGGCGAGGAGGCGGTGGAGGTCGAGGAGGAGTGGCGGCACCGGCCCACCGAGCCCTTCGACCTGCGCACCGGCCAGGGTTTCGGCCATGTGCAGTACTCCTTCGCCGCCCACCGCGCGGTCGTCGAGGTCGACACCGAGCTGGGCATGGTGAAGGTCGTCGAGCTGGCCTGCGCCCAGGACGTCGGCAAGGCCCTCAACCCGCTGTCCGTCCTCGGCCAGATCCAGGGCGGCACCGTCCAGGGCCTGGGGATCGCGGTGATGGAGGAGATCGTCGTCGACCCGAGGACCGCGAAGGTGCGCAACCCCTCCTTCACCGACTACCTGATCCCGACCATCCTCGACACCCCGACCATCCCGGTCGACGTCCTCGAACTCGCCGACGACCACGCCCCCTACGGCCTGCGCGGCGTCGGCGAGGCCCCGACCCTGTCCTCGACCCCGGCGGTGCTCGCGGCGATCCGCGACGCCACCGGGCTGGAGCTGAACCGGACGCCGGTCCGCCCCGAACACCTCACCGGAACGGCCCCCGTCACGGGCTGAACCGGCGAGTCCCCCCGGGGGCGCCTGGTTCGGTCCCCGGGGCCCCGACTGTGCGTCCTGTGACGTCCACCGGCCGGACGGATCAGGACGGGTCCGGGGAGACCGGCGCCTTCCCGGGGGTCTGAGGGTGGTCCTCCCGGGGTACTCCGCCCGCCACCCCGTCGAGAGCCGGCCGGGCGTCTGTCAGCCGCAGCCCGCCACCCTCCATCCGAACGCAGTTGAGGAGACCCAGACATGCTGGACATCGCCGAGGAGCTGAACCGGTGGGTCGAGCAGGGCCGTGACTTCGCCGTCGCCACCGTGGTGGCCGTCGGCGGCAGCGCACCCCGCCGGCCGGGCGCCGCCCTCGCGGTGGACGCCGACGGCGCGGCGATCGGCTCGGTCTCCGGCGGCTGCGTGGAGGGCGCGGTGTACGCGCTGTGCCAACAGGCCCTCGCCGACGGGGAGTCCGTCCTCGAACGCTTCGGCTACAGCGACGACGACGCCTTCGCCGTCGGCCTGACCTGCGGCGGCGTCGTCGACGTCCTCGTCACCCCGGTGCGGGCCGGCGACCCGGTCCGCCCGGTCGTCGCGGCCGGTCTGCGGGCCGCCGCGTCCGGCACGCCGGCGGCGCTGGCCCGCGTCGCGGGCGGACCGGCCGAACTCCTCGGCCGCGCCCTGCTCGTGCGCCCCGACGGCTCCCACGACGGCGGCTTCGGCGCCCATCCCGAACTGGACCGCACGGTGGCCGCCGAGGCCGGCGCCCTGCTCGACACGGGCCGCACCGGCACGCTGGAGGTCGGCGGACAGGGCTCCCGCTGCGGTGCCCCGCTCACCGTGCTCGTCGAGGCCTCGGTGCCGCCGCCGCGGATGATCGTGTTCGGCGCGATCGACTTCGCCTCGGCGCTGGTGCGGATCGGCAGGTTCCTCGGCTACCGCGTCACGGTGTGCGACGCCCGCCCGGTGTTCGCCACCCGTGCCCGCTTCCCCGAGGCCGACGAGGTCGTCGTCGACTGGCCGCACCGGTACCTGGAGCGCACGGAGGTGGACGCGCGGACGGTCCTGTGCGTCCTCACCCACGACGCCAAGTTCGACGTGCCGCTGCTCCGGCTCGCCCTGCGCCTGCCGGTCGCCTACGTCGGCGCCATGGGCTCCCGCCGCACCCACCTCGACCGCAACGAACGGCTGCGCGAGGTCGGCGTCACCGAGCTGGAGCTGGCCCGGCTGCGGTCACCCATCGGGCTCGACCTGGGCGCCCGTACGCCCGAGGAGACCGCGTTGTCGATCGCCGCGGAGATCGTCGCCGACCGGCGCGGGGGCAGCGGGGTCCCGCTGACCGGGGCGCACACCCCGATCCATCACGACGTCCCGTCGCCGCCGGCCGGGCGGATCGGCTCGGTCGCCTGAGCCCGGAGCACCGCCCGCGCCGGGGCCGTCACCGACGCAGGGGCCGACACCGGGGCGGCCGTCCGGCGGACCAGCGGCTGGTCCGGCCAGGCGAACGCGTAGTACGGGTCGCCCGACTCGCTCAGGCGGACGAAGCGCAGCAGCTCGCGCACGATGCCCGCGCCGCCCGCGCCCCAGCCGGTGCGCGGTTCCAGGATGTCCGGGTCGGCCCGGTGCTCGATGTTGGACCAGCGGGCGCCGTCGGCGTCGCGGGTCGCCCGGGTCACGAGGTCGGCGACCAGGACCCGCGCGAACCCGGGCGGGTCGTCCTGCTCCGCGACCCGGTCGCAGGCCAGCGCCAGCACTCCCGCCGTGCCGCAGCAGCGGCCGTTGTTGTCCCAGAAGCCCGGACGCAGCCGGCTCGGCAGTCCGGAGTGCGCGACGGTGTGCCAGCAGCGGTCGGCGAGCTCCTGCCAGGCGGGCTCGGCCAGGGCGTCCCGCAGCAGCCGGAAGACCTGGGCGTCCCCGGCCGGGCCGTGGCACCAGCCGTAGCTGTACCGCTCGATGAGATCGGGCCGGTGCTGCGGGTCGGAGTGCGGGACCAGGAAACCGGTGCCGCCCGTCCCGTCGCGCGCCACGACGTCCGCGGCCCCGGCCCGCGCCAGCTCCACCAGGTCCGTACGGCCGGTCGCCCGGCCGACGGCGGCCAGTGCGTACACGATCCCGAGCGTGCCGTGCGAGATGTGGTGCAGCCGCGCCTCGATGCCGGGCCGGTGGGCCCACCGCACGCCCGCCGGCGTCTCCTCGGCCGTCCGCAGGTACGGTTCCAGCGCCCGTACGGCCAGTTCGGCGTCGCCCGTCGCGAGCGCGCCGAGGCCGATGCCCGCGTTGCCGCCCATCAGCTCGAACAACTCGCCCCAGCGCGTCCCGTCGAACCGCGACCGCACCCGTGCCAGGGCCCGCTCGGCGGCGGCCCCGGCCGCGCTGTCGCCGAGTTCGCGGTGGACGGCGTGCAGGACGAGGGCGATCCCGGTACGGCCGAAGTACAGGGAGTCGTCCTCGCCCGCCTCGGCGGCGACCGCGAGGAAGCGTGCCGCGCGCAGGGCGGCGTCGCCGTAGCCGTCGTCCCCGAAGTGCCGCCGTGCCTCCAGCAGCGTCGGCACGATGCCGGCCGTCCCGGTGTACAGGTCCGCCTCGACCGTCGCGCCGGAAGGGACGGCGGGCCATCCGAGGCCCCCGCCCCCGGTCTCCCGGGCGGCCCCGAGCAGCCATCGCAGCCCGTCCGCCGCCAGCGCCTCGACCTCGTCCACCCGCACGTCGACACCCGTCATGGGGTCACCCTGTCATGGGCTCAGGCGGCTGCCCAGGGGGTCCTCGGGGCGCGTGCGGCGGCACGGAACGGACGTTCCGCGCCCCGCGCGCTCCCGGACGGGGTGTGCGGGGCGCGGGTGGCACCGGTGTCGTGGTGACGAGGCGTCAGCCCCCGCGCAGCAGACGGTTGGCCGCCCGGCCGAAGACCGCGCGGGCGACGGGGCTCACGAGCGGGTCGAGGAAGGGCGGCGCGAGGGGTGAGCGGATCTCCTCGCGCCAGACGACCCGGGTCCGGCCGCCGGGGCCGGGGCGGACCTCGATCTCCGCCCAGCCCCGGACCGTGCGGCCGAGCTTCTCCAGCCGGCACAGGCCCGGTCCGCCGTCGTCCGGCGGGCACCAGACGGTGACCTCCATGCGGTCGTCGAAGGCCAGCGGTCCGATCCCGGACCGGGCCACGAACACGGTGCCCTCCCGGGTCGGCCCGGGGGTGAGCACGGTGACGCGGGTCAGCGGGACCACGTCACCGTGCCGGGTCCACTCGGTGAGCCGCCGCCAGGCCTCGTCGAGGGGGAGCGGTGCCGTGCGTTCGAACTGGAAGGTCGCCACACGGTGATCGTAAGGAGTCCCCCGGGTGCGGTGGCGCGTTCGCCGACGGCTCACACGGTTGGCCCAGTCCGGGCGGGTGCGCGGGCGTGCGGGACGCGCGGCTGCATCCCGACCGGCCCGGTCAGCGGTAGACCTTTCCGGCCTCCGCCCGCCCCGGCGCGAGGAGTTGGGGCACGGTGACGAAGACGTAACCGCGTTCCCTCAGCGCGTCGATGATCCCGGGCACCGCGGGCACCGTCCCGGTGTAGATGTCGTGCAGCAGGATGATGCCGTCCCGCTCGGTCTGGTCGAGGACCCGGCGCCGGATCAGCGCGGAGTCCTCCGTCGTGTAGTCCTTGGCGGTCACGCTCCACAGCACCTCCGCGAGGCCCAGCTCCCGGCAGACCTCGTGCACGGTGTCGTCGGTACGGCCCTGGGGCGGGCGCATCAGGGTGGGCCGGCGGCCGGTGAGGCGCTCTATCTCCCTGTTGGGGCGCTCCAGTTCCTCGCGTATCTCCCGCGGTGTCAGCTCCGTCAGTATCTTGTGGTCCCAGGTGTGACTGGCCACCTCGTGGCCCTCGTCGGCCATGCGCGTGACGAGCTGCGGGTACTTCTCGATGTGCCGCCTGCCGAGGAGGAAGAAGGTCGCCGGGACCTGTTTCTCCTTCAGGATGTCCAGCAGGCGGGCGGAGTTCTCGCTCGGGCCCGCGTCGAAGGTGAGCGCGACGCACTTCGCCGCACGGCAGTCGACGGTGCCGAAGCGGGCCGCCCGATCGGTGGACACGGGCTCGGCGCGCACGGCGCCGGGGGCGGTGGTGTCGAGCCCGGCGCAGCCCGTCAGGGCCAGGGCCAGGCAGGCGGCGACCGCACCGGCCCCGGCCGCACGGAACGGGATCCCCGTTTTCTTCATCTTCTTGGTCGGAGAAGGCATGCCGGGACTATACATAGAGCGTATAGCGGATGACCTGGGATTATTCCCCGGTGCACCCGCCCCGGCCGCCTGCCCCGCGGCGCCTGTCACGAAGCTCTCGCGGCAGACGCCGGGGCCCGGGGAGGCGGCGGAGGGGATGCCTCACTGGGCGTGGAACGTCGCGTCCGCGCGGTCCGTCGCCGTGCTCGGTGCCTGCACGTACAGCAGGTGGTCGTAGTGCCGCAGGTAGCGGCCCGCGTAGTTGTGCGACTCGTACGACACCCCCGCCGCGTCGGACAGGCCCGCACGCCGGTGGAACGTGGCGTCGGCCGCGAACCGCGCGGTGCCGTCGTTCTTCTCCACCCACGCCTCGAAGTTCTTGTGCCGCAGGTAGTAGCCGGGGAAGTTGGCCGACTCCAGCGAGACCGTGCCGCTGCCCGCGAGTCCGGGCACGACCCGGAACTGTGAGTCCGCCAGAGGGCTCACGTCCGCCTCGACGCGGGCGCGGTACTCCCAGTGCCGGACGAAGCGGTCCGGGAGGTTGTCCGAGGAGAAGCGCTGCGGGGTGACCCCGTCGGCGACCGGGATGCCGAAGTCGGGGGTGCCGTCGGCCTTCCAGTAGAGCTTCTGCACGCGGGCGCGGCGGTTGGGGTCGTTCAGCGGGTCGCCGGTGATGTCCTTGTAGCTGCGGTCGTGGTAGACGAGGATGTCGGACCTGCCGTCCTCGGAGACGGTGAAGGAGTTGTGGCCGGGCCCGTACTGCGAGGTCGCCGCGTTGCTCTTGAACACCGGTTGCGAACTCTTCGTCCAGGAGGACGGATCGGTGAGGTCGGCGGTCGCGGAGGCGGTCAGCAGGCCGAGGCAGTAGTTGGCGTCGGTCGCGCTCGCCGAGTAGCTCATGAAGACCCTGCCGCCGTGCTGGATCACGGCCGGCCCCTCGTTGACCTTGTAGCCGACGGTCTCCCAGGCCAGGGTGGGCTGCGAGATCTCCGCCGGAGTCCCGGTGATCGTCCAGGGGTTCGCCATCCTCGCGACGAAGAGGCTGGTGTTGTTCTCCTCGGCCGGGTTGCGCTGCGCCCAGGCGAGGTAGCGCACGCCGTTCACGACGAACGTGGTGGCGTCCAGCGAGAAGCTCTCCCACGTGGTCCTGATCCGGCCTTTCTCGGCCCAGGTCGCGGTGAGCGGGTTGCCGCCGGTGCCCTCCAGGACGTACATGCGGATCGCCCACACGTCGTCCGTGGCGCCGGCCGCGAAGTAGACGTACCACTTGCCGTCGATGAAGTGGATCTCCGGCGCCCAGATGTGGGCGCCCATGACCCCGCTGGTGTGCCGGGTCCAGATGGTGGCCTCGGGGGCCGTCGACAGGCCCTGGACGGTCGTCGCCCGGCGCAGCACGATGCGGTCGTACTCGGGGACCGTGGCGGTGAAGTAGTAGTAGCCGTCCGTGTGCTTGAAGATGTGCGGGTCCGCGCGCTTCTCCGCGAGCGGGTTCGTGTAGGTCACGCCGGGGGAGGCGGGCACGGCGGCCTGGGCGGTGCCGGCGGGACCGGCGAAGCAGGCGGCCGCCAGGGCCACCGTCCCGGCCGTGAGCAGTGCGTGGGTGCGCCGACGGAACATCCGAGGCATACAGGACCGTCCCTTGTCCGTTATTTCGAACACAGTTCGTAACTTCGGCCAGAAGATAGAGCTTGGACATGCACTCGTCAATGGTGTCGATGAAGGTTCACGGAGGGCGGTGTGTCTTTGACGCGGGAAACCGATCGGTTTACGATGCGTGGACGATGAGGGGAAACCGATCGGTTTCCTCTTTGCGAGGCCCAGGAGGAACCCCATGACCGCGATCAAGAACTCCGTCGTCCTCGTCACCGGCGGCAGCCGGGGCGTCGGAAAGGCCTTGGTGGAAGAGGCGTACGCGCGCGGTGCGGGCAAGGTGTACGCCACCGCCCGCGACCCGCGCACGGTGACCCACCCGGACGCCGTGCCGCTCGCCCTGGAGGTCACCGACCCCGACTCGGTGGCGGCCGCGGCCGCCCGGGCCGGCGACGTCACCGTCCTGATCAACAACGCCGGCGTCGCCACCGGCGCCCGCTTCCTCGACTCCCCGCTCGACGCCGTGCGCGACGAGTTCGAGACCAATTTCTACGGCCCCCTGCTGCTCGCCCGCGCCTTCGTGCCGGTCGTCGAACGCAACGGCGGCGGCCACCTCCTCAACGTCCACTCCGTGCTGTCCTGGCTGTCCGACGGCAGCGTCTACGGCGCCACCAAGGCCGCCCTGTGGTCCCAGACCAACGCCCTGCGCCTGGAGCTGCGCCCCCGCGGCATCCAGGTCACCGGCCTGCACATGGGCTACGTCGACACCGACATGACCGTCGGCGTCGACGCGCCCAAGTCCAGCCCGCGCGACATCGCCGTCGCCGCACTCGACGGCGTGGAGTCGGGGGCGCACGAGGTGCTCGCCGACGACATCACGCGCTGGGTCAAGGGGCGGCTCGCCGGGGACGTGGCCGGGATGTACGAACAGCTGGCCCGATGACCCGCGCCAGGGGAAAACCGGTCGGTTTTCCCGGCGGGGGCGGCCGGGTTAGCCTCTCCCCATGAGTCCCGACGCGAAGCCCGCCTCCCGCGACCGGCTCCTCGAGGCCGCCGCCGCCCTCTCCTACGCCGAAGGCGTCGGAGTCGGCGTGGAGGCCCTCTGCAAGGCGGCCGGGGTGTCCAAGCGCTCGATGTACCAGCTCTTCGAGAGCAAGGACGACCTGCTGGCCGCGAGCCTGGAGCGGCGCGCCGCGGCCTACGTCGACCTGCTGTTCCCCGCCGCCGGGGACGGGCGGACGGCGCGCGAACGTATCCTGCACGTCTTCGGGCAGGTGGCGGAGCAGGCGGCTCTGCCCGGCTACCAAGGGTGTCCCTACCTGGCCGTCCAGATCGAACTGAAGGACGCGGACCATCCCGCGAGCAAGGTCGCCCGGCGGGTCAAGGGGGAGCTGACGGCGTTCTTCCGGACCGAGGCCGAACGGGGCGGCGCCGCCGATCCCGCCCTGCTGGCGCGCCAGTTGACGCTCCTCTTCGACGGGGCCAGCGCCCGCGCCGGTGTCCGGGCCGACGACCTCGCCGGGCTGATCCTGCCGACGGCGACCACGCTCCTGGACGCCGGGGGAGTGCGCTGAGCCGAGGACGCGCCCACAACGCGTATCACCGTTCTGGCAGGTGACGAACGGGTCCGTGCCGGGTATCCTCGGTAGGCGAGTGGGTGACCGATCCGCAGTGCACGGCCGAACCTCGGAGGATCAGATGGCGCACGAAGAGAACACCCCGGACGCCGCGGAGGCGGCCCGCCGCGCCCGGTTCGGCGCGCTGCCGCAGCGGATCACCCCGGCCGAGATGGTCGAGGAGAAGCCGGCGAGCGTCGTCGACCCGGCGAGGAACGACTACAACGACGACGAATGGCTCGTCCGCATGGGCGCCTTCTGAGCCGGCGCCCCCCCAGCGCCGCGGCCCCGGCCGATCCGGGTGAGACCTCACCGGCGGCCGTCCACCGCGCTCCCGCCGCCCGGCGGGCGCGGCGGGCGGCCGCCTCCGTGCGCCCCGAGGCGGTTCACCCGTATCCGCGAGTCTTCGGCTGAACGTTCACATCGGGCGATCCTCTCGTTCGGGAAACGGCGGTCACACTTCTCGCGCATCATGGGCGTGCCGAAAGGAACGGGCCGGCAAGGGTGTTCGTCGGCCGTGCCGCCCGCTCCCCGCGACACCAGGAGTCCGCATGACCACACCGCGCATCGACCTCGTCCACCCCGGGGACCTGGCCCCCGCGGACCTCGCGTCGTGGAACGACCTGCGCGTCACGACCGCCACCGTCGCGAACCCCTTCATGAGCGCCGAGTTCACCCAGGCCGTCGGCCGGGTCCGGCCCGACACCCGGGTGGCCGTCCTGCGCCGCGGGGGACGGCCCGTCGGCTACTTCCCGCACCAGCGCGGCCCCTGGGGCTACGGCCGCGCGGTCGGGCTGGGCGTCTCCGACTGCCAGGGCGCCGTGCTCGAACCGGACGTCCACCTGGAGGCGCAGCACCTGATGCGCGCCTGCTCGCTCAACGCCTGGGAGTTCAACCACCTCGAAAGCGGTCAGGACCTGTTCCTGCCCTACGCCACCGGGCAGTTCGCCTCGCCCGTCGTCGACCTCGCCCCCGGCTTCGAGCACTACGAGCGGCATCTGCGCGAGCACGCGCGCGGATTCCTCAAGACGGCCAGGGCACAGGAGCGCCGCATGGCCCGCAACCTGGGCCCGCTGCGCTTCGTCCACGACGAACGCGACCCCGCGGCCCTGCGCGCCCTCATCGCCTGGAAGTCCGCCCACTACCGGCGCACCGGCCGCCGCGACCCGTTCGCCCAGCCGTGGATCACCCGGCTCGTCGGCCTCCTCGCCGGCACCGCCTCACCCCACTGCTCCGGCATCCTCTCGGTGCTCTACGCCGCCGACCGGCCCGTCGCCGCCCATTTCGGCCTGCGCTCGCGCACCGTCTTCTCCTGCTGGTTCCCCTCCTACGACCGCACCCTCGCCACCTACTCGCCCGGCCGCGTCCTCTACCTCCGCATGATCGAGGCCGCCGCCTCCTCCGGCATCCACCTCTTCGACTTCGGCCGGGGCGAGGCGGCCTACAAGAACTCCTTCAAGACGGGCGACCTCCTGGTCCACGAAGGGGCGCTGCGCACGACCGGCCCGGGAGCCGCCCTGCACTGGCTCCGCCGCGAACCCGTACGCGCCGCACACCGCCTGGTGCGCGACCACCCCGCCCTGAAGCGGGCGGCACTGCGCACCCTGAGCGCCGTCGGCGCGGCACGCGGACGCTGACCCCGGACAACGGCCACGGCCACGACGCGGTACGGCGGGCGGTGCGGGACGCGCGGCCCGCGTGGCGGTGCGGCTCCGGCGGTGTTTTGCTGGCGGTCCGGCGGTCCGGCGAGGCGATGGGGAGGCCGGTATGACGGTGGGTCGGCTCGGGCTCGTCGTGCACGGAGGGCGCCCGGAGGCCGCGGAGGCCGCTCGCGTCGTGCGCGCATGGTGCGCGGAGCACGCCGTGACGTGCGCGGACATCGACGTGTGGCGGGACGGCGGGCGGCGCAGCGCCGGGGCGGAGGTCGAGGCCGCCGGGAACCCCGACCTCGTCGTCACCCTCGGCGGCGACGGCACGTTCCTGCGCGGCGCCCGGCTCGCCGCCGAGAACGACGCCCTGGTCCTCGGCGTCGACCTGGGCCGCGTCGGCTTCCTCACCGAGGTGCCCGCCACCGAGGTGCGCACCGCCCTGGACGCCGTACGGGAGGACCGGCTCACCGTGGAGAGCCGGCTGCTGCTGACCCTGCGCGCCTCGCGCCGGCTGGAGGTGCCCGAGGAGATGGAGGCGCTGCTGAAGTACGGGCGCGGGCCGCTCCTGCCGCCGCCGCGGGTGCGCGAGGACTGCGAGACCGACGACGAGTGGGGCATCCCGCTGCGCGTTTTCGCGCTGAACGACATCGTGCTGGAGAAGCTGTCGAGGGACCGCCAGGTCTCCGTCGGCGTCTACGTCGCCGGACGGCTCCTGGCCTCCTACTCCGCCGACGCCCTGCTGGTGGCGACCCCGACCGGCTCGACCGCCTACAGCTTCGCCGCCGGCGGCCCCGTCGTCTCGCCGCGCGCCGAGGTCCTGGTCTTCACCCCGGTCGCCCCGCACATGGCGTTCGACCGGTCGGTGGTGACGGCCCCGGACGAGCCCGTCGGCCTGCGCGTCCTCGAACGGTCGGGCCGGGCCGCCGTCAGCATCGACGGCCAGTTGCGCGGCGTCCTCGACCCGGGCGACTGGATCGGCGTCTACGCGGCGCCGCGCCGGCTGCGGGCGGTCCGGCTCGGACCGACGGACTTCTACGGCCGGCTGCGCGAGCGGATGAACCTCACCGACGCCCCGGCCGCCGTCGCCGACGGCACCGCCGCCCCGCTGTGGTCGATGACCGCACCACCCCCCGGCGACCTCGCCCACCTCACCCTGCCGACGGCTCCGCAGGACCCGCCCCCACCCGCCGGCTGACGCGGACCACCGCCCGCGGGGCGCCGGTCCGGCGCGTGCCCGGGGGCGGGCGGGTCCGCCGCGTCGGGGACCGGCGTGGGGTGCGCGCGGTGGACGGACCGTCCCGCACCACCTCGCCCGCGCCGGGCCCCTCGCGAACCGGTACGGGCCGCCGGTACGGGCCGCCGGTACGGGACAGAACCCGACCTCGATCCCCGCTACCGTCCCCGCATGAGGAAGACGAGGAAGACGACGTCCACCGCCCAGGCCCCCCTGCTCGGCCCGCGCGCCCTCAACCGGGCCACCCTCGCCCGCCAGCTCCTCCTGCGCCGGTCCCGGATGCCGGCGAAGGCCGCGGTGGAACACCTCGTCGGCCTCCAGGCCCAGAACGTGAAGCCGCCCTACTTCGCCCTCGCCGCCCGCCTCGACGGATTCGCACCGGAGCGGCTGTCGGCGCTCATGGCCGACCGCGAGGTCGTCCGCATCGTGACCATGCGCTCCACCCTCCACACCCACACCGCGGACGACTGCCTCACCCTGCGGCCGCTGGTGCAGCCCGCCCGCGACCGCGAGCTGACGGCCTTCCGCACGAAGCTGCCGGGAGTCGACCTCGACCGGCTGACCGCCCTCGCCCGTGACCTCGTCGAGGCCGAGCCGCGCACCATGAAACAGCTGCGGGAGGCGCTCTCCGCGAAGTGGCCGGACGCCGATCCGCAGGCCCTCGCCATCGCCGCCCGCTGCAGGCTCCCGCTGGTCCAGGTCACCCCGCGCGGGCTGTGGGGGAGGAGCGGGCAGGTCGCGCTCACCACCGCCGAGCACTGGCTGGGCCGCCCCGCCGAGCCGGCCCCGGCACCCGAGGCCGCCGTCCTGCGCTACCTCGCCGCCTTCGGGCCGGCCTCCGTCAAGGACATGCAGACCTGGGCCGGACTGACCCGGCTGCGCGAGGCCTTCGAACGGCTCCGCCCGCGGCTCGTCACCTTCCGCGACGGCGACGGCGTCGAACTCTTCGACCTCCCCGACGCCCCGCGACCCGACCCGGACACCCCGGCCCCGCCGCGTTTCCTGCCCGAGTTCGACAACCTGCTGCTGTCCCACGCCGACCGCCGCCGGGTCGTCCCGCCCGAGTACCGGGGCCGTTCCTGGCAGGGCAACCAGGCCTACGCCACCCTCCTCGTCGACGGTTTCCTCGCCGGGGTGTGGAAGCCGGAGGCGGACGCCCTCGTCGTCGAGCCGTTCGGCCGGCTCGGCGAGGAGCGGCGGCGGGAGGTGACGGCCGAGGGGGAGCGGCTGCTGCGGGTGATGTACGGGGAGTCGTCGTACGGCGTCCGGTTCGGCACGGTGGTCCGGTAGGAGCCGGGCACGGGTGCCGCGGGGATCCGGCGCGTGGAAAGGGGGCGCTGCGGGCCGCTCGTGGAGGCTCGCAGCGCCCCCCGGTCATTCACCTGAGGGATGCTCAGGGGTTCTTCCGGGTCGCGCGGTGACTTACGAGTTCACCTGCGCGGTCACGAGGTTGGAGAAGGTGGTCAGCCGGGTGTAGACACCCGGGTAACCGGCCTGCGCGCAACCCTCGCCCCATGAAGTGATGCCTGCCAGGACGCCCCCGATGAGCAGGGGACCGCCGCTGTCGCCCTGGCAGGTGTCTACGCCGCCGGAGGTGTATCCGGCGCACACCATGTCGCTCGCGACGAAGTCGGAGCCGTAGCTGCCCGCGCAGCTGGAGTCGGACACGATCGGCACGGTCGCGGTGCGCAGCTGGTTGGAGGAGCTGCCGTTCGCCGAGGTCGTGCCCCAGCCGAGGACGCGGGCCGTGGTGCCGGCCGCGTACACGCCGGTCTGGGAGGAGGTGACGTACGGCGCCGTGGTGTACGGCATCGACGTGGACAGGGTCAGGACGGCCACGTCGTCGCCGTTGGTGGCGTCGGTGTAGGCCGGGTTGATCCAGATCTTGCTGACCCGGCTGACCGTGCCGTTCGTGCCGCTGAGGTAGGTGCGGCCGCCGACGACCCGCACGCTGCTGGTCGTCTCGCCGACCATGCAGTGGGCCGCGGTGACCACCTTGGTCGCCGACACCAGGGTGCCGCCGCAGAACTGGTTCTGCGAGGCGTCCGTGATCTGCATCATGAACGGGTACGCGGTCGTCGTGGTGGTGGTGCCGCCGACGATCGGCTGGGGGGCTGCGACAGCGGTGGGGGCGCTGAGCAGGGCGGTCGCGACCGCGGCGGCCGAGGCCGTCGCGAGGGCCGCGGCCTTCTTGGCACGGGTGAGCCCGAACATCGATCTCCTTGCTGAGGGAGTTGCCGGTGGGGGGTCGCGCGGGTGTGGGGGGAGTGCACGGGGGTCTCGGGACCGACCCCCGTGTGCCCGGCGAGCGGCACGTCCCCTACGCTAGGACCGGGTGCGTCACGGCCCCAATGAGGGAACCCCCTAAGGGAGTTGGGGAGGGAAAACCCTCGGTCGCACCGGGAACCCGCGCTCAGGTCCCCGGACCGGGGCCCCGCGCTCCGCGAACCCGGGCGCACCGGACCCGCGCAGCCGGTGAACCCGCCCGGCCGTCACTTCGCGTGGTGCCCCGCCGCCAGCCGGACGATGTCCACCCGCGAGCGGATCCCCAGCTTGCGGTAGACCCGGGTCAGGGTCGCCTCCACCGTCTTGACGCTGATGAACAGCCGCGCGGCTATCTCCCGGTTGGTGGCGCCCTCCATCACCAGCGCCGCCACCTGACGCTCCATCGACGCCAGCCCCTCCAGCGCGTCGAACGCGGGCACCGGCGCCGGCACGACGGCCGGCCCGGCGGGCTCCTCGGCGGCCGCCACCTCCACCTGACGCAGCCACGGCAGTGCCCGGCACCGCCGGAACAGCCGCGCCGCCTCGTCGTACGACGTCGGCCCCGGCCGCCGGGTGCGCAGCCGGGCCATGGCGAACGCCGCCCGCGCCTCCTCAAGCCCGTACCCGAGCTTGGCGAACCGGTCCTGAACGGACGTCAGACGGGCCAGCGCGCCCTCCTGGTCGCCCCGCGCGGCCCGCACCAGCGCCTCCGCCCGGTCCAGCGTCGCCAGGATGCTCTCGCGGCCCAGCCGCAGCGCGTCCTCGCGCGTGACGTCGACGACCTCCTGCGCCTCGCCCGGCTCGCCCACCCGCACCAGCGCCTCGGCGAGGTCGCCCTGCCAGCGGCCGCGGGCCGGGTCGTTGATGCCGAGTCCCGTCTCCAGCTCCCGCACCCGGCGCAGCGAGGCCACCGCGTCCGCGGCGTCCCCGGCGACCAACTGGGCGTGCCCCAGGGCGGCCAGGGCCCGCGACAGGTACATCTGGTCGCCGTCCTCCTCGGCGCGTCCCGCGGCCTCCCGGGCCAGCTCCAGCGCGCGGCCCACCTCGCCGCCGGACGCCTCGGCGAGGGAGGCGAGCATCGCGGAGGCACCCAGGCCGATCCCCGAGTCGCGGGCCAGCCGCAGGCTCTCGCGGGCCAGGTCCAGGGCGCGCCCGCAGTGCCCGGAACGCAGTTCGGTCTCCGCGAGGAAACGCTGGAAGTGCACCTCGCTCTCGACCATGCCGCGCCGGCGCGCCTCGCGCAGCAACGCCGTGATCGTCGAGCGGCCCTCGGACAGCTGATCGCTCATCAGCAGCCAGCGGAACCTGGCCGTGCCCGCCCCGTTGTGATGGCACGCCACGTAAGGGTCCTGAGGCTCCTTCAGCGCCCGCTTGATCGTCATGGGCGCGTCCGGATGCCCCATGAGCGTCTCCGTCGACGCCTGGAGGGCCAGCGCCATCAGCTCGCTGCGCCGGTCGGCGCCGCGCGCGGCCAGCTCCGCGGCGTGCGCCGCCTGCTCACGGGCCTCCGCGAAGTCCCCCTGCACCACCAGTCCGCGCCAGGCCAGCTGGTAGTGGACCTGAGCGAGCAGCACGGGGTCGTCGCCCGCGTCGGCGAGCACCTGCGGGTAGACGGCGTCGACGTCCCCGAGCGCCTGCCCGGCCGCCTCGATCACCACCATCCAGGCCCGCACCCGCTCGGCGGGCGCCGTCGCCCGCGTCAGCACCTCGCGGGCGATGTCCCGGGCGAGGTCCACCTCGCCGGCGATGATCGCGTCCTCGGCGGCCTCCAGCCGCCGCTCGTCCGGGGCCGGCCCGCCGTCCGCGGGGGTGTGCCGGGCCGCGAGCAGCCCGAGCGAGGCCGCCACCGAGGGCGCCCCCCGGTCCCGGGCCAGCGCGGCGGCCTCCGAGAGCCGGGCGGCCACCTCGGGGTCGGTGCCGGTGGTCGACAGCGCCAGGTGCCGGGCCCGCTCGATCGGGTCGGAGGCGGCCGTGGACAGCGCGGTGTGCGCGGCCCGCCGCTCCTGCGCGGGCGCCTCCGCGTACAGCGCCGCCGAGATCAGCGGGTGCGCGAAGCGTACGGCCGGCCCCTCCTGCTCCGTCGCCAGCAGGCCGAGCGCGGCGGCCTGGGCGGTCTCCGCCTCGGCGTTCTCGCGGCCGGCCGCGTGCAGCAGCGCGAGCGTGGGGCGGGCGCCCGCGCTGGCCACCAGCAGGGTGCGGCGCGCCTCGTCGGAGAGCATGTCGAGCCGGCTGAGCACCAGGGCGCGCAGCGAGGTCGGCACGGGCAGCGGCTCGCCGGGGCGCGGCGGGGTCGGGTTCTCGCCGAGGGCGCGGCCCAGCTCCAGGGCGAACAGGGGGTTGCCGCCGCTGGTGCGGTGGATCTCGCGGACCGTCGAACGGGGCAGGTCGGTGTAGCCGCGGTGGTCGAGCAGCGCGGAGACCTGGGCGCGCGAGAGGGGGTTCAGGCGGACGGCGAGGGTGTCGGGCGGAGACGCGCGTAGATGGCGGTCGTACTCCTGCCCCTCGGTCCGGACCGCGCAGAGCAGCTGGACGGGGGTGTCGCCGAGGCGGCGGGCGGCGAAGCCGAGGAGCTCGGCGCTCGCGGAGTCGAGCCACTGCATGTCGTCGGCGACGAGCAGCACGGGCCCGGCGGCGGCGAGGGCGCGCAGCGCCGAGAGCACGGCCAGGCGCAGGGCGAGGCCGTCGCGTTGCAGCGTCGACTCGCCGCGGCCGGTCAGCGCCGACTCCAGGGCGGTGCGCTGGGCGGAGGGCAGCTTGTCGGCCACCTCGTCCAGGACCAGGCCGAACAGATCGGCCAGGGCCAGGAAGGGGAGGTGGCTTTCGGACTCGGTGGCCGAGCAGCGCAGGACGGTGCGCGCCGCGTCGCCGTAATCCGCGGCCAATGCCCGCAGCACGGTCGACTTTCCTATTCCGGCCGGGCCGTGCAGCAGCACACTGCCGCCGCGGGTCAGCTGCTCGCGGGCGGAGGTGAACAGCTCGTCCCTGCCGATGACCAGGTCGGGGCGGCATCTGGCAGGCTCCTTGAAGTCCCGTCGCACGGTCACCGCTCCCTCCGAGTGTCGTGTCCGACCGAATTCTAGGCAACGTCTCTTTGAAATCCGGAAGGACGGCGTCGTGAGGGAGATAACAACGGGAGCATACGGAAATTCATCGAGGTGACGTTTGAATGAACACTCATCGTACCGGTCCCTCCCTGGCTTGATCCTTACGCTCCCGCACGGCCCCGCCGCCGCTACGGCAGCACCCCCGCCCTCCGTGCCGCGACCACCGCCTCCCCACGGGTGTGGGCGCCCAGCTTCCGCATCGCGGACCGGAGGTAGCCCTTGACCGTCTCCGGGCGCAGGCCCAGCCGTTCGGCGGCCGTCCGGTTGGTCGCGCCCGCCGCCACGTACGCCAGCACGTCCAGCTCGCGGGGCGCCAGGGCGACCGTCGGCGACGGCGCGCCCCGGGTGAGCAGCCCGCAGGCCTCCAGGAGCTCCGCGCGCAGCACCGGGTCGGCGATGCGCGGGGCGAGGGCCCGCAGGCAGGCGTGGGCCTCCCGCACCTGCTCCCAGCCCGCCGCCGACCCGGCCCGCGGCTCCGGGCGGGCCGCCGCCAGCAGATCCCGGGCCTCGTCCCCGACCGCCAGGGTCTGCTCGACGTCCCGCGCCACGTCGACGGCCGCGTTCAGCGTGCGGTCGCCCAGCGGCTGGGCCGTGCGCAGCGCGCCGTACAGGACACCGCGCACCCGGCGGCGTACGACCACCGGGACCGCGAGGACCGAGCGCAGGCCCTCCTCGGCGACCGCCGTGTCGTACTCGTGGCTGATCTGCCGGGAGAGGGAGTAGTCGGTCACGGCGCACGGACGGCCCAGGGCGACCGCCTTTCCGCCGAGCCCGTTGCCCGAGGTCACCGCGAGCCCGCGCAGCGCCGGGGTGGCCGCGCCGCTCAGCTCGCTGATGCGCATCCGCGGGCGCCCCGGCTCGACGAGCCCGCCGAAGGCGACCGGCAGTCCCGTCGCCCGCCGCAGCCGCGCCAGCGCGCCGCGCATCTCCATCGCTCCGGCCGTGTCCGCCGCTGTCACCTGCCCGCCCTTCTCCGCGGCGGTTCGCCGCGGTGCCCCCCGTTCGGGGGTGGTGAGACCTGTATCACGGATTACACGATGGCAGAGAGCCGCCCGGCAATGGTCCGGCAACCAGGAGGACAGATGACGACGGCGACGGAGCAGTTCCGCAGGGCACGGGACTTCCTGCTGGAACACCGAGAGGACTACGAGACCGCTTACGAGGGCTTCGACTGGCCCCGGCCCGCGCACTTCAACTGGGCCCTGGACTGGTTCGACGTCATCGCGGACGGCAACGACCGCACCGCGCTGCACATCGTCGAGGAGGACGGCTCCGAGGTCCGCCTCTCCTTCGCCGAGCTGTCCGAGCGGTCCGACCGCGTCGCCAACCTGCTGCGCGAGCGCGGGGTCGGCGCCGAGGACCGGATCCTCGTCATGCTCGGCAACCAGGCCGAACTGTGGGAGACGGCGCTCGCCGCGATGAAGCTGCGCGCGGTGGTCGTCCCGGCGACACCACTGCTCGGCCCCGCCGACCTGCGCGACCGCGTCGAACGCGGCCGGGTCCGCCACGTCGTGGTGCGCGCCGAGGACACCGGCAAGTTCGACGACGTGCCCGGCGGCTACACGCGCATCGCCGTCGGCGGCGTGCCCGAGGGCTGGCAGCGGTACGAGGACGCCCAGCAGGCCTCCGCCGAGTTCCTGCCCGACGGGCCGACCCTCGCCGACGACCCGCTGATGCTGTACTTCACCTCCGGTACGACGGCCCGCCCCAAGCTGGTCGAGCACACGCACGTGTCGTATCCGATCGGGCACCTGGCGACCATGTACTGGATCGGCCTCCAGCCGGGCGACGTGCACCTGAACATCTCCTCACCCGGCTGGGCCAAGCACGCCTGGTCGAACCTCTTCGCGCCGTGGAACGCCGAGGCCACCGTCTTCATCCACAACTACACGCGTTTCGACCCGGCCCGGCTGATGGCGGAGATGGACCGTGCGGGGGTGACGACCTTCTGCGCCCCGCCGACCGTGTGGCGCATGCTCATCCAGGCCGACCTCACCCAGCTGCGCACCCCGCCGCGCGAGGCCGTGGCCGCGGGCGAACCGCTGAACCCCGAGGTCATCGAGCAGGTCCGGCGGGCCTGGGGCGTGACCGTCCGGGACGGCTTCGGCCAGACGGAGACGGCCGTGCAGATCGCCAACAGCCCCGGTCAGACGCTGAAGACGGGCTCGATGGGCCGCCCGAGCCCCGGCTACCGCGTCGAGCTGCTCGACCCGGTGTCCGGCGCGCCCGGCGCCACCGAGGGCGAGATCGCGCTCGACCTGTCGGCCCGGCCGGTCGGCCTGATGGCCGGTTACCACGGCGACGCCGACCGCACGGCGGAGGCGATGGCGGGCGGCTACTACCGCACCGGCGACATCGGCGAACGCGACGAGAACGGATACATCACCTACGTCGGCCGCAGCGACGACGTCTTCAAGGCGTCCGACTACAAGATCAGCCCCTTCGAGCTGGAGAGCGCGCTGCTGGAGCACGAGGCCGTCGCCGAGGCGGCCGTGGTCCCCGCCCCGGACGAGCTGCGGCTGGCCGTGCCCAAGGCGTACGTCGTCCTGGCCGAGGGCTGGGAGCCCGGTCCCGACACCGCGAAGGTCCTGTTCGAGCACTCCCGCGAGACCCTCGCGCCCTACAAGCGCATCCGCCGCCTGGAGTTCGCGCCGCTGCCCAAGACCGTCTCCGGCAAGATCCGCCGCATCGAGCTGCGCGAGGCGACGGCCGGGGGGTCGGCGGACGAGTACCGCGAGGAGGACTTCCGGTGACCGCGGCGTCCTACAGCCACGGCACGAGCACCACGGCGCTGCTCGGCGACACGATCGGCGGCAGTCTGGACCGGGCCGTCGTCGCCTGGCCGGAGCGCGAGGCGCTGGTCGACGTGCCCTCCGGTCGGCGCTGGACCTACGCCGGGTTCTCGGCGGACGTCGACCGGCTGGCGTGCGCGCTGCTGGCGAGCGGGGTCGCCAAGGGGGACCGGGTGGGCGTCTGGGCGGTCAACTGCCCCGAGTGGGTGCTCGTCCAGTACGCCACCGCCCGCGTCGGCGCGATCATGGTGAACATCAACCCGGCCTACCGCACGCACGAGGTCGCGTACGTCCTCCGACAGGCCGGTGTCTCCCTGCTGTTCGCCTCCGCCCGCCACCGGACGAGCGACTACCGGGCCATGGTGGGCCAAGTGCGCGGCAGCTGCCCGCAGTTGCGGGAGGCGGTGTTCTTCGGGGAGCCGGAGTGGGACGCCCTGCTCAGCCGTGCGTCCGCGGTCCGGCCCGAGGAACTGCGCGCCAGGGCGGACGAGTTGTCGTGCGACGACCCGATCAACATTCAGTACACCTCGGGCACCACGGGCTTCCCCAAGGGGGCGACCCTCTCCCACCACAACATCCTCAACAACGGTTACTTCGTGGGGGAGATGATCGGGTACAGCGAGCAGGACCGGGTCTGCATCCCGGTGCCCTTCTACCACTGCTTCGGCATGGTGATGGGCAATCTCGCGGCGACCTCGCACGGCGCCTGCATGGTGGTCCCGGCACCGTCCTTCGACCCGAAGGCGACCCTGGACGCCGTCCAGCGGGAGAGGTGCACCTCCCTGTACGGCGTCCCGACCATGTTCATCGCGGAGCTCAACCTGCCCGACTTCGCGGCCTACGACCTCTCCTCCCTGCGCACCGGCATCATGGCGGGCTCGCCCTGCCCGGTCGAGGTGATGAAACGGGTGGTCGCCGAGATGCACATGGCGGAGGTCTCCATCTGCTACGGCATGACCGAGACGTCCCCGGTCTCCCTCCAGACCCGCCGCGACGACGACCTGGAGCACCGCACCGGCACCGTCGGCCGCGTGCTCCCGCACATCGAGGTCAAGATCGTCGACCCGGTCACCGGCGTGACCCAGCCGCGCGGCACCGCCGGTGAGCTGTGCACCCGTGGGTACAGCGTGATGCTCGGGTACTGGAACGATCCCGAGAAGACCGCGGAGGCCGTCGACCCCGGCCGCTGGATGCACACCGGCGACCTGGCGCACATGCGGGAGGACGGGTACGTCGAGATCGTCGGCCGCATCAAGGACATGATCATCCGCGGCGGCGAGAACATCTACCCGCGCGAGGTCGAGGAGTTCCTCTACGGCCACCCGATGATCAGGGACGTCCAGGTCGTCGGCGTACCGCACGAGAAGTACGGCGAGGAGGTGCTGGCCTGTGTGATCCCGCACGACGCCGCCGCGCCGCCGACCCTGGAGGAGGTGCGCGCCTACTGCGAGGGCAGGCTGGCGCACTACAAGATCCCGAGCCGGCTCCAGGTGCTGGACGCCTTCCCGATGACGGTGTCCGGGAAGGTGCGCAAGGTGGAACTGCGGAACGACTACGGCGGCCGGTGACGCCGGGCCGGTGCGGCGGCCGGCTCAGGCGCCGCGGGTGCCGAACCGCTCGGCCGCCGCGTTGACCGGCCGGGGCGTGCCCGTCGGGTCGAGGACGAACAGGGGGACGGCGAGGGAGTCGGCGCGGGCGCGGGCCTCGGCGGTGTAGCCGGCGAGGGAGAAGTACCCGCAGTCCGCCGAGTCCGTCATCGCCGTCAGCCACAGGCACTCCACGTCCCGCAGCGAGGCCGGGTGCACGCCGGGATCGACGTGCGCCAGCAGCCCGCGCCCGGCGAGTCCGACCCCGGACGTGGGCCGCTGATCCGCCCGCCGGACGTCCCGGTGCCCGAGCCATCGCAGATACAGCGCGACGGCGGTGACGGCATCACGGGCGGTGCGGACGGCGACGGACCGGAAGGGGGCGCGGGCGGGCGGGGAGGCATCGGCTGCGACGCCGGGCCGCCCGGTGTCCCCGGTCCTCGCCCCGGGGTTCTCGGTCTGCGGCCCGGTGCCCCCGGCCGACGCTTCGGGGTTCTCGGCGTGTGGCCCGGCCGGCCCGGCGTGAGGCTCGGCTGCTCCGGCCTCCTGCTGCCCGGCCGGCCCGGTTCGCCCACCGGTGGCCCCGGCTCCCGCTTCCCGCTCCGGATCGGCCACCGGGATGCGCAGCACCGCTCCGCAGGCACAGCCCAGTTCCGGGCGGGGCCACGGGGTGTGGCCACCGCAGGACGGGCAGCGCAGGGTGATCCACTCCTCCTCCCACGCCCGGTGCGCGACGACGGCGGGAGCCGTGCGGCGGTCGAGGCGGGGCGCCACGGAGGCGCCGCACGCGCAGGGATAGGAGGCCGCGGTGTAGACGCGCTCGCGCCGACAGGCCGGGCAGCGCACCGGCACGCTCTCGGACATGGCACCCATCGTCCTCCAGGCCGCCCCCGCTTGTCCGTCTCTTGACGGTGTTCCCCGCCTCCTCCGGTACCGGAGGGCCCCGCGTGGTCGCGATGTGCCCGTGCCCGGGGGCGTCGAAGCCTGTCGGGCCGTGTTCGGAGGTTGATCCGAGGTGGTCGTACCCGGCCTACGCCTGGTGCTGTCCGTGGTGCTCCGACAGTCCGGGCCAGTCGTCGGGACCGCCGCCCTGCCATTCGACGAGGTCGGTCTCCTCCACCTCGACGCGGTCCAGGTCGGCGAGGCGGAGGATCTCGACGACGTCGTCGAGGTGTGTGGCGATCCCGAGGGTGGCATCGTCCCGGGTGACCCGGCGGGAGCCGTCCAGAGCCGGCGGATGGACCACGATGTGCGGATGCTGCGTCGGATTGCCCATGCCCTCAGACTCCTGCGGGTGAGGCCCGTCCGCACGCCGGGGACGGGCAGGGGCCGCCCGTCCCCGCTCGACGCCCCCGGAGGGGTGCCGCGGAGCCGGGGCTCCGACGCCGCCCGGACCGACCCGCCGGTCGGTTAAGGTCGGGTCCGGGAGCCGTGCGAGCGGTTCTGCCGTACGCCGACAGGCCGTGCCCGGACCGCCTCCCAGGGGAGGGCAGTCATGAAAAGCACAGGTCAGGTAGGTCAGAGAGGTGTGGGGCGCGTGCGACTGAGGGTTGAGTTCACCACCGAGCCCTTCGATCTCGACGAGGCGCCCGCGCACGCGCTGGTCGCCCGCGAGGTCGTCGAGGCCGCCGACCTGGACGCCGTGGACGTCGGCCCCTTCGGAAACACCGTGGAGGGCCGCGCCGACTCCGTGCTCGGCGCGGTCGACGCCCTGCTCCGCAGGACCCTGGAGGCGGGCGCCACCCGGGTCTCCCTCCAGGTCAACGTGCTCGGGGAGGGCGAGTGACCGGGACCGGGCAGGAGTCCTTCATCGCCGCCGTGAAACCCCTGGTCGACGCCATGGGCGGGGAACTGGTCCCGCCGGACGAGGCCGGCCCCGACGACGTCGTGCTGTCCTGGGAGGACGCGGACGCCGTCGCCGTACGGCTGCCGCAGCTCGCCGACTCCCTCGACCACATCCTGGCCGCGATGGAGCGCAAGAAGGGCAAGCCCCTCGCGGACCTGGACCGCAAGGCCAAGCAGGAGGTCGTGCGGACGCTGGAGGCGCGCGGCGCCTTCTCGGTGCGGCACGGCGTGGAGACCGTGGCCGGCGCACTCGGCGTGAGCCGTTTCACCGTCTACAACTACCTCAACCGCGAGAAGGGGAGCTGAGCGGACGCCGGCGACCCCGAGGGACCCCGGGTTTCGTTAACCCGGAATTTTCAACAAAGTGTTGACGGGTTGTGGCGGGTGGGCGTTAGCTGGCCGCAGTCCGTTCAGCACGACGGCCGTTCACGGCCACGGAGGCTCCCGTGACGTCGACTTCCCCGCTCCCGGGGCTGGCCCGGTTCAACGCCCTGGAGGAGTCCGCGGCCCGCGCCGCGCTCCACGAGGCCTGCGCCTCCACCACCTGGGCCGGGCACCTGCTGGCGGCCCGCCCGTACGCCACGGCCGAGGATCTGTACGCCACCAGTGACGCCGCCATGGTCCACCTGACCGCCGCGGACCTGGACGAGGCGATGGCCGGGCACCCGCCCATCGGCCGCCCCCGGCCCGGCGACCCGGCCTCCGCCCGCGAGCAGCGCGGCATGGCCGGCGCCTCCGAGACGCTGAGGGCGCAGATGCTCGAACTGAACCTGGCCTACCAGGAGAGGTTCGGCCATGTCTTCCTGATCTGCGCGACCGGCCGCACCGGCGAGCAGATGCGGGACGCCGTGCGGGAACGGCTCGGCAACCCGCCGGAACGCGAACGGGAGATCGTCCGCGCCGAACTGGGCAAGATCAACCGCATCCGCCTGGCACGACTCGTCGGGGACGACCGAGACGACCGAGAAGGACGCCCGACACCATGAGCACCAGCACCGGTACCGGCACCACCGCCTCCGTGTCCACGCACATCCTGGACACCAGCGTCGGCCGCCCCGCGGAGGGCGTCGCCGTCCACCTCTCGGCCCGCCCGGGCCGGGACGCGGACTGGCGGGCGCTCGGCGGTTCCGCGACCGACGCGGACGGCCGGTGCAAGGACCTCCCGCCCCTGCCGGAGGGAACCACCCAGGTACGGCTCGACTTCGCCGTGGAGCCGTACCTGGAGACAACCGCGAGGAAACAAGCCGATGCGCAGCAGGACGCCCCCGCGAACCGGGACGGCGGACCGGGCGTGTTCTTCCCGGAGGTGGCGATCACGTTCGCCGTCGTGCCGGGCGAGCACTACCACGTGCCGCTGCTGCTCAACCCGTTCGGCTACTCCGTTTACCGAGGGAGCTAGCTAGATGCCCACCCTTCTGGGACAGAACCAGTACGGCAAGGCCGAGAACCGAGTCGTCAGGATCACGCGGGACGGCGACACCCACCACATCAAGGACCTCAACGTCTCGGTGTCGCTGAGCGGCGACATGGACGAGGTCCACCACTCCGGCTCGAACGCCCACGTGCTGCCGACCGACACCACGAAGAACACGGTGTACGCGTTCGCCAAGGAGTACGGCATCGAGTCCGCCGAGCAGTTCGGCATCCACCTCGCCCGCCACTTCGTCACCTCGCAGGAGCACATCCACCGGGCCCGCATACGCGTCGAGGAGTACGCCTGGGCGCGGATCGAGACGCCCGGCAGCAAGCACTCCTTCGTCCGCCAGGGCCAGGAGACCCGCCTCACCCAGACGACTTTCGACGGCTCGACGTGGGAGGTCGTCTCCGGTCTGAAGGACCTGGTGGTCATGAACTCCACCGACTCCGAGTTCCGGGGCTACGTCAAGGACAAGTACACGACGCTCCCCGAGACCCGCGACCGCGTCCTCGCCACCGAGGTGTCCGCCCGCTGGCGGTTCAACTGGACCGACGGCGAACGGGAGATGCCGGACTGGGAGGAGTCCTACGAGCAGACGAGGAAGCACCTGCTCCAGGCGTTCGCCGAGACCTACTCCCTCTCGCTCCAGCAGACGCTGTACCAGATGGGCTCGCGGATCATCGAGCACCGCGACGAGATCGACGAGGTCCGCTTCTCCCTCCCGAACAAGCACCACTTCCTCGTGGACCTGGAGCCGTTCGGGCTGAAGAACGACACCCCCGACGGAGCCGTGTACCTCGCCGCCGACCGGCCCTACGGCCTCATCGAGGCGACCGTCCTGCGGGACGGCTGCGAGGCCCGCATCCCGGTGGACCTCACCACCCTCTGACACCCCCACCGCGGCACCCGTGGCCGGGGAAAAGGCCACCGGCGGGGAGGCGTCACCATGTCCCCTCCGTCCCGCCCCCGGCCACGGCACTCGAACCTCCCGGGGTCCTGCCGTGCCCTCTCCCTCCCACCGCAAAGGACGAACCATGGCAGCAGACCGGCGCATCGTCATCGAGAACTGCGCGATCGCGACCGTCGACGCCCACGACACCGAGCACGCGGACGGGCACGTCGTTATCGCCGGCAACCGCATCGAGACGGTCGGCGCGGGTCCGGCCCCGGAAGGCCTGGAGGACGTCGCCCGCCGCATCGACGCCACCGGGCACCTGGTCACTCCCGGCCTGGTCAACACCCACCACCACTTCTACCAGTGGATCACCCGCGGCCTGGCCACGGACCACAACCTGTTCGACTGGCTGGTCGCGCTCTACCCCACCTGGGCCCGCATCGACGAGCCGATGGTCCGCGCCGCCGCGCAGGGCTCCCTCGCGATGATGGCCCGCGGCGGCGTCACCACCGCCATGGACCACCACTACGTCTTCCCGCACGGCTCCGGCGACCTGTCCGGCGCGATCATCGGCGCCGCCCGCGACATGGGGGTGCGCTTCACCCTCGCCCGCGGCTCCATGGACCGCGGCGAGAAGGACGGCGGCCTGCCCCCGGACTTCGCCGTCGAGACCCTGGACGGTGCGCTCGCCGCCACCGAGGAGACCGTACGGCGGCACCACGACGCCTCCTTCGACGCCATGACCCAGGTCGCCGTCGCCCCCTGCTCCCCCTTCTCCGTCTCCACCGAACTCCTCCGTCAGGGCGCCGAGCTGGCCCGCCGGCTCGGCGTGCGGCTGCACACCCACGGCTCCGAGACGGTCGAGGAGGAGAAGTTCTGCCACGAACTGTTCGGCATGGGCCCCACCGACTACTTCGAGTCCACCGGCTGGCTCGGCGAGGACGTGTGGATGGCGCACTGCGTCCACATGAACGACTCCGACATCGACGCCTTCGCCCGTACGAAGACCGGTGTCGCGCACTGCCCGTCCTCCAACGCCCGCCTGGCGGCCGGGATCGCACGGGTGCCGGACATGCTCGCGGCCGGCGTCCCGGTCGGCCTCGGCGTCGACGGTACGGCGTCCAACGAGTCCGGCGAACTCCACACCGAGCTGCGCAACGCCCTCCTGATCAACCGCCTCGGCGCCCACCGCGAGGCCGCCCTGAACGCCCGCCAGGCGCTGCGCCTCGGCACCTCCGGCGGCGCCCGGGTCCTCGGCCGCGGGAGCCAGATCGGCTCGCTGGAGCCGGGCAAGCTCGCCGACCTGGTGCTGTGGAGGATGGACACCCTCGCCCACGCCTCCATCGCCGACCCGGTGACCGCGCTGGTCTTCGGCGCGGCGGCCCCGGTCACCGCCTCCTTCGTCAACGGCCGTCAGATCGTCGAGGACGGCCGGCTGCTCACCGCCGACGAGGACGCGATCGCCCGCGCCACGCGCGAGGAGGCCCGGCGGCTGGCCCGGATCGCCGCCCGGGGCTGACCCGCCGAGACTCCGGCCGGGAGGGACGGCTCCCGGCCGGTGGCCCTGGACCTGCAGGGGACCACGGCGGCCGTGACCGGGGCGCACGCGGACGCGCGCGCCCCGGAAACGGTCCGGCCCGCGCCACGGCGTCGTCCACGGCGAGGGCCGGTCGGTCAGAGTCCGAACAGGCCGGGGTCGGAGGCCAGTTCCTTGAAGTGGTCCTGGGGGTCGGTGACCATCCGCCGGGTCTTCAGGTCCAGCAGGCCGCCCACCCCGGAGAGTTCGGCCGCGACCGTGCCGTCCGTCCTGCGGATGGTCTGCTCGATGCGGAACGTCTTGCCGCCGCTCCACTCGAAGACGCACGTCACGTCGACCTCGTCGCCCGCCAGCAGTTCGCGCCGGTAGCGGATGGTGGTCTCCAGAGCGACGGGTCCGACGCCCCGGCCGATCAGTCCGGCCTGGGTGATGCCGGCGGCCCGGAGCAGCGACCAGCGCGCGTGCTCCGCGTAGTTGATGTACACGCTCTGGTTGAGATGGCCCTGCACGTCGGTCTCGTATCCGCGGACGGTGACCCGCACGGAAAACGGCTCGCTCACGGCTTCCCCTTCTCGTCGACGAGCACGGTCGATGCCCTGCCCGCCGATCTTGGCACGCCCGTCACACCCGGCGCGGGGAAGCCAGCAGATAACGCGTCCTGTTCCGGGGGTCGGTGTGCTCGCTCGCCTGCCAGCCCGCCTTCTCCAGGGTCGCCGCGCAGTCCCGCAGCGTCCCGTCGTCCGGCCCGCGCACGGCGACGGCGTCCGGCTGCGGGGTGGCGCGCACCCGGTAACCGTCGGCGTCCGGTCCGGCGGGCCGGTGGCCGGCCGCCTCCAGCGCGAGCGCGGCGGCCGGCACCAGATGCGTACGCTCCCACCCGCACGGCCGGTCCACCGCCCCGTCCGGGTTGGTCATCCGGCGCAGCTCCAGCAGTCCCTGCCAGGCGCTGCGCACCTCCCGCAGCCGCGCCGGCCCGCCGTCCGGCGGTTCCACCTCCCCGCCGACCCGCGCGGTGAACACACCGGTCCCCGCGTGCGGGGAGTCATGGGCGGCGGGCTCCGCCTCGGGCTCCGCCTCCCGGATCCGGTGCCCGGCCGGGGTGAGGAAGTGGTCGTGCGGCGGGCGCGGGTGCCGGAAGGCGAGCCCCCGCCCGACCAGCGCGGCCAGCTGGGCCCCCGTGCCCCGCAGGCGCCCGGTGACGGGATCGGCGGCGTCGATGACACGCCGCTGGGCGGCTGTCGGCGGACGTGTCACGGTGTGCTCCCTCCCCGGCGGCGGTACGGCTGTACCACCGCTACGAAGGTTACGGCCCGGCACCGACAACCCGGCCCGACCATCGACGGCCCGGCTCTCAGGCCCCCGGCCGGATGTTCCACCCCGCGATCACGTGCCGGCCGTGCTCCGTGCCGAGCCGGCACAACGCCCCGGTCGCCAGCTGGAACAGGGCGCCCTCCGACGGCGGCAGCCCGAGCCGGCGGGCCGTGAGCACCCGCAGGAAGTGCCCGTGCGCCACCAGCACCACGCACCCCTCCGTGTTGGCGAGCGCCGCGTCCGCCATCGCCAGCACCCGGTCGGCACGCTCCCCGACCTGCTCCGGCGTCTCACCGGGATGCGCCTGCGGGCCGGGCGCGACACCGTCCGTGAACAGGAACCAGCCCGGCCGCTCCCGCTGGATCTCGACGGTCGTGACGCCCTCGTACCCGCCGTAGTCCCATTCCTTCAGGTCCGCGTCGACCTGCACCTCGTGCAGCCCGATCAGTTCCGCGGTCTCCCGCGCCCGCTGGAGCGGGCTGGAGAACGCCGCGCCGATCCGGTGCGAGCGGATGAGCGGCACCAGGCGCCGCGCCTCGTCCCGGCCGTGCTCGGTGAGCGGGACGTCCGTCAGTCCGGTGTGCCGGCCGGAGCGCGACCACGCGGTCTCTCCGTGCCGGACCAGGAAAAGATCACCCATGCCGCACAGAGTCGCACAGGCGTGCGCCGGTGCCCCGCACCGCGGGGTGCCGGACTGTCGTGGGCCGTGATCCGCGGACGCCGCGCCCCCGCGGTCTCCTACTGCCGGTAACCGCTCAGGAAACGTCCGATGCGTCCGATCGCCGCCTCCAGGTCCTCCGCGTGCGGGAGGGTGAGGATGCGGAAGTGGTCCGGGGCCGGCCAGTTGAAACCGGTTCCCTGGACCACCTGGATCTTCTCGCGCAGCAGCAGGTCCAGGACGAACTTCTCGTCGTCGTGGATGGGGTGGACCTTGGGGTCGATGCGCGGGAACGCGTACAGGGCGCCCCGGGGTTTCACGCAGGAGACGCCGGGGATCTCGTTGAGCTTCTCCCAGGCGATGTCGCGCTGCTCGTACAGCCTGCCGCCCGGCGCGGTCAGCTCCCGGACGGACTGGCGGCCGCCGAGCGCGGCCTGGATGGCGTACTGGGCGGGCGCGTTGGCGCACAGCCGCATGGAGGCCAGCATGGTGAGGCCCTCGAGGTAGTCCTTCGCGTGCTGCTTCGGGCCGGTCACGACCAGCCAGCCGGAGCGGAAGCCCGCCACCCGGTACGTCTTCGACAGCCCGCAGAAGGTCAGGACCACCAGGTCGGGGGCGAGCGCGGCGGCCGAGTGGTGCACGGCGTCGTCGTAGAGGATCTGGTCGTAGATCTCGTCGGCGAAGACCATCAGGCCGTGCCGGCGGGCCAGGTCGAGGATGCCCTCGATGATCTCCTTCGGGTAGACCGCGCCGGTGGGGTTGTTGGGGTTGATGATGACGACGGCCTTGGTGCGGTCGGTGATCTTGGACGCCATGTCGTCCAGGTCCGGGTACCAGTCGGCCTGCTCGTCGCAGAGGTAGTGGACCGCCTTGCCGCCCGCGAGCGTGGTGACGGCCGTCCACAGCGGGAAGTCGGGGGCCGGGATGAGGATCTCGTCGCCGTCCTCGACCAGCGCCTGTACGGCCATGGAGACCAGCTCCGAGACGCCGTTGCCGAGCCACACGTCGTCGACGTCGACGTCCAGGCCCCGGTCCTGGTAGCGCTGGGCGACCGCCCGGCGGGCCGGGAGGATGCCGCGCGAGTCCGTGTAGCCGTGGGCCTGCGGGAGCATCCGGATCATGTCCTGGAGGATCTCCTCCGGCGCCTCGAAGCCGAAGACCGCAGGGTTGCCGGTGTTGAGGCGCAGCACGCTGTGCCCCGCCGCCTCCAGCGCGTTGGCGTGCTCGATGACCGGGCCGCGGATCTCGTAACAGACCTCGCTGAGCTTGTTCGACTGCCGGAACTCCATGCGCCCCTCCGGTATCTGGTGTTGCTTGGTTTTACCAAGTTCGAGCTTGGAAAGTCCAACGACATGTCTAGACTGCGTCGCATGCCACCTCGCCGAAGCTACGACCAGTACTGTTCCGCCGCCCGCGCCCTCGACGCCGTCGGCGACCGCTGGACCCTGCTGATCGTCCGGGAGCTGCTCGCCGGCCCGCGCCGCTACACCGACCTGCACGCCGACCTGCCCGGCGTGAGCACGGACGTCCTCGCGTCGCGGCTGAGGGACATGGAGCGCGACGGACTGGCGACCCGGCGCCGGCTGCCGCCGCCCGGCGCGGCGTACGTCTACGAACTCACCGGACGGGGGCGCGCGTTGCTGCCCGTGCTCCAGGCCCTCGGCGCGTGGGGGCAGGCGGAACTCGGTGAGCGCGGGCCCACCGACGCGATCCGCGCGCACTGGTTCGCACTGCCCCTGCTGCGCGCGCTGGAGGGCGGGGGACTCGTGGAGGTCCGGCTGGAGGAAGGCCGCTTCCACCTCTTCGCCGGAGCGACGGAGGGCCCCGTCTACGGCCACGGTGCGGCCCCCGGCGAACCGGACGCCCGGCTCGTCATGGACACCGGCACCTGCACGGCCGTGGCCCAGGGTGAGCTGAGCCTGGTCGAGGCCGTGCGTGCCGGACGCGTCGAGGTGAGCGGCGAGGGCACCCTCGCCAAGGAGCTGCGGGAGGCCTGAGGAAGGCAGAAGGCCCGCTCGGGGCGGGCCTTCTGAGGGAGCGACAAGCGACAAGCGTCAGGCGCCCGGCGGCACCTGCCTCGGCCGCCCCGGACCACGGGTCAGCACGTATCCGCCGATCCCGGCGAGCGCGGCCAGCACGCCGCCGATCGCGGTCCACACCCAGCGGTCCGACCACCAGCCGGACGACCAGCCGTCGTCCGGCTCGATGCTCGACAGCACGGCGGAGGCCGACGAGTCCTCCTCGTCCTTCGCCGCCGACGTCACGGCGATGCCCGGCACCAGGGGTTCGGCCAGCGAGCCGTCCACCGCCGCCGCGCCGCCGATGTCCTTGGACTCGACCCGCAGTTCGGCGTCGACCGGCAGACCGAGGTCGGCCGTCTTCAGACCGACGACGGTCAGCCGGACGTAGTACGTGCCGGGCAGCGGGTCGTCGGCCCACGGCTCCGACCAGGCGCGGACCGTGCGCAGGACGCAGGCCAGCTCCACCGAGCCGGCGCCGGGGGCGGCGGTGCGGGTCTGCGCGCCGTACTGGCATGCCTGGCGGCGCCGCAGACCGTCGTAGACGTCGACCTGCCAGGTCTGCCCGGCGTGCTCGGCGGGCAGCTTCACCTTCGCCTTCACGGTGGGCCGCTGTTCCGCGTCGGCCGGGAACGACCAGTACAGGTAGTCGCCCGCGGAGCCGCTCGCGGTGGCGGTCTCCCCCTGGCCGACCTCCGTCGCCGTACGGAACGACGTGCCCGCGGTCGTGGGCGCCGAGCCGTCGTCCGAGGGGCTCGCGGACGGCGTGGAGTCGGCGGCGGCCGGCGCGGCCGCGAGGCCGAGCGCCAGCAGGGCCGTGCTCAGTGCACGGGTGAACCGTGCCCGGTCGGTTCGCGCACGGTTGATCCGTACCTGGTCGATCCGCATCAGTTGGTCCTCCAGACCGCGACACGCCAGCGTGACAGCCAGCCCCACAGCAGACCCGCCAGGAAGCCGGCCAGCACCAGGGCGCCGAGCAGCCACCAGCCGCGTCCGAGACCGAACGAGGCCACGTCGCTCGCCTGCGACGGCCCCTCGACCACGTCCACGGTCAGTTCCAGCGGCATGCCCGGCGTGGTCTTCACGCCGGCGGCCGCCGAGTAGGAGTTGGTCACCTGCACGCACACCGTCTCGGCCGGCGCCTCGTCGTCGTCGCTCTCCGCCTTCGGGTAGCGCAGACCCGTCGAGATGACGTCGGTACGGCCGTTGCCCGCCGCCTCACCGCGCACGATCTCCCGGCCGTGCACCGTGACCGCCCGCAGCAGCACCCCGTAGTCGGGGTTCATCGCCCGGTCCGCGGACACGCTCACCGAGGCCCGCAGCTCCTTGCCCGGGTCCAGGTCCACGCGGTACCAGCGCTCCTGGCCGAACTCCTCGCGGTCCGTGTACAGGCCCGACTTCAGCGTCGGCGCCTTCGCGCAGGAGTCCGCGCCCTGCGTGGCGACCGGCGTCACCACGGGGTCCGCCGCCCGGTCCACCAACTGGTTGACCCGGTCAGTGAGTTCGTCGGTGTGCTCGACCGAGGTGTAGCTGCCGCCGGTGGCCTCGGCGATGCAGCTGAGCTGCTGCCGCATCTTCACGTTCGGCACCAGGCCGAGGGTGTCGATGGTCAGGCCGATGCCCTTGGCCGCTATCTCGCGGGCCACCTCGCACGGGTCGAGCGGGGCGCAGGTGTCCTCGCCGTCGCTGATCAGCACGATCCGCTTGGAGCCGGTGCCCCCGTCGAGGTCGCCGGCCGCCTTCAGCAGCGCGGGGCCGATCGGCGTCCAGCCGGTGGGGGACAGGGTGGCCACCGCCGTCTTGGCCTCGGTGCGGTCCAGCGGGCCGACCGGGTAGAGCTGCGCGGTGTCCTTGCAGCCCCTCTTCTGGTCGTCGCCGGGGTAGTTGGCGCCCAGGGTGCGGATGCCGAGAAGGACGTTCTCCGGGGTCGCGTCCAGTACCTCGTTGAACGCCTGCTTGGCCGCGGCCATCCGCGTCCCGCCGTCCATGTCCTTGGTCCGCATCGAACCGCTGACGTCGAGAACCAGGTCGACCTTGGGCGCATTGGCTGTGGTCTCGTCGGCGACCGCCCCGGCCGGGAACGCGAGCCCGGCCGCGAGCGCGGCGAGCAGGGCGCAGACGCCCGCCGCCAGCCGTTGTGTTCTGATCATCGGCGGATCCTATTGACCAGAGGTGTCCCGCTTCAAAACGGGTTCAGAACTCGTGCCCCGCGAGCGGATTGGGCAGCCGCGCCCACTGGTCCCCGGACACGTCAGGCGACAGCCGCATCAGCGTCAGCGCCTTCACCGGCACCGGCTCCTCGCGCAGCGCCCGCAGGTCCGCCGTGTCCGGCACCTGCGCCACGGCCGCCGCCAGCGCCGTGCCCAGCGCCTCCCCGCCGCCCACGGTGGCGGCCAGCGCGCCCGCGACCAGTGAGCCGAACAGCTTGCGGCGCAGGGCCCGCACGTCGTCCGTCAGGATCCGGGCCGGCAGCTCCTGCGCCGCCACGCCGTGCCGGGCCAGCCGCGCCGGGCTGACCCGGATGTCGGCCAGGTCCCGGTAGACCAGCCGCACCGGCGCCCCCGACGCCGACAGCACGACCAGCAGGTTCTGCCCGTGCGCCTCCAGCGCCACGCCCTGCTCCAGCAGTCGCAGCCCCACGGTCAGTGCGAGCCGGGCGAACTCCGCCGACCAGGCGGGCGAGGACGGCAGTCCGGTGGTGGCGAGGGCGGCCACCGGGACGACGTGCTCGCCCGGCCCCGCGTACACGGCAGGCGACTCCCGCAGCACGGCCGCCAGGTCCGGGGAGTTCGCGGTGACCGCCCCGAGCGAGCGGGTCGTGTGCAGCAGGCCGTCCGTGCGTTCCGCCATGCCCTCCGCGAACGCAGACAGGGCCGCCGAGGCGGCGACCGAACCCACCGAGATGTCCCGCACCGACGACGTGAGCCGGGCGCTCAGCGCCGTCTTCACGTGCGGTCCGCCCGGCACCGCGAGCGTGCGCAGCGACATCAGCGGATGCGCGGCGACGCCCTCCGCGCCCGACCGCTTCAGCACGTGCGCCGCCTGCCAGGGATGCACGGGGATCATCAGCCGTCCGCCGTCGCGCAGTCCGGCGGGCCATCCGCCCGACACGAGGCACTCGTCGGCCGGCACCGGCAGCAGAGCCAGCCGCACCGGCGGCGGCCGGTGCTCCGGCCCGTACGCCAGCTGCTCGGCCACCGAGAAACCCGGCCGCGAACGGCAGTTGGGGTGGTACGGGTGCCCGTCGACCACCCGCTGCTCCCACTCCCAGTCATGGGCGGGCCACTCCCGCGGGTGGTGCCGCTCCGGCTCCTGTCCCGCCCGGGACAGCGCCAACGACGCCGTACTGTCCGCCAGTTCGGCGGCGAAGCCGTCGCCGTACGGCACGGCGAGGGCCGTCGTCAGCCGCGCGGGATCGTCGTACGCCGTCCCGTCCAGGTCGACGGCCCGCACCCGGTCGGCGGTCGCGTACGGGTCGGCGTGCGGGCCGTGCAGGCGGCGGCCGTCGGCGAGGCGCAGCGTCAGGCCGTCCCGGGACGGCTCCCGGCGCACGACCCACGGCAGCGGCTCGTGCGCGAGCGCCCGCCACAGGCGGGTCAGCACGGCCGCACGGGCGCCGGGCAGCTCGGCCGCGAACCGCGCGTCGAGCGCGGGGCGCACGGCGGCGAGACCGGCGGCCAGCTCGGCCTCGGCGGTGGGGGGACGGTGCACGGGCGGGCTCCTCGGGTACGGGTCGGTCACAGGTCGGGCACGAGCGGGAGGTCACGGACGGGTCGTGACCCCGGCGATACTGATCGTCTCCGCCCGAAAGAACCGTAAGGAACCAGTGGAACGCGTGGACCTCATCCCCCCGGTCGACGGCCTCGCCGCGCGTGCCGACGCCCTCGCGGCCGCGCCGCTGCTGAACTGTCTGCTGCGCGAGGTGGCCGAACCGCGGCCCGGGGACGGCGTACGGCAGGTGTACCGGCTGCCCTCCGGACGCCTGCTGCGGGTGCGCGGCACCCGGCGGCCCGCCGAACCCGAGGTGCACGCGGACGGCGCCTGGCACCGACTGGACCACCGCGGCCTCGTCGGCCTGGTCGGCACGGAGCTGCACCACCGCACCGGTTTGACCAACCCCGGGCTGCCCGCCGAGATGCTGGACAGCAGGGACGCCGTCGCCGCGCTCCTCGCCGCGCGCGCGCGTGCCACCCCGCCCGAGGACCCCTACCTGCGTTCCGAGCAGTCCCTCCTCACCGGCCATCCGCACCACCCCGCCCCCAAGACCCGCGGCGGCGGTCCGCCCGAGAGCTGGCTGGCGTACGCGCCCGAGGCGTACGCCCGCTTCCCGCTGGTGCTGCTGGGGCTGCGCGAGGACACGGTGGTGGAGGAGGGCGACACCACCGCGCTGGACGCTCTCGGCGAGGCCCCGCCCGGCTACCGGCTGCTGCCCGCCCACCCCTGGCAGCTCGACCTGGCCCGTACCGCGCTCGCCCCCGCCTTCGCCGACGGCCGTCTGATCCGGCTCGGCACCACGGCCTTCGACGTGCGGCCCACCGCCGCCGTGCGCACGCTGTACGCACCCGAGCGGGACCTGTTCCTCAAGGTCAGCCTCGACGTGCGCATCACCAACGACATCCGCCGGCTGTGGCGGCACGACCTGCTGGGACTGCGCCGGACCGACGCGGCCGTCGGCAAGGCCTTCGAAGCGGCCGGCGGCCCCGCGGCCTGGCTCAGCGACCGCGGGTACCGCACCGCCGGCTTCGCCTTCGAGGAACTCGCCGTGCTGGTCCGCGACGGGCTGCACGCGCACGTGACGCCCGGCGCGACCCCGCTGCTCGCCGCCGGCCTGGTGGAGGGCTTCGAGGGCAGCCCGCTCACCGGCGCGGCCGACCCGGCGCGCTGGTGGGAGGCGTACCTGCGCGCGGTCGTCCCCCCGGCGCTCGCCGCCTTCGCCGACCACGGCGTCGTCCTGGAGGCCCACCTCCAGAACACCCTCGTCGCCGTCGACGCCGCCGGACTCCCGGTCCAGGCGCTGTTCCGGGACGCCGAGGGCGTCAAGCTGCTGCCCGACGTCGAGCGGGCCGCCGGCTGGGAGCGGCTCGTGTACTGCCTGGTCGTCAACCACCTCACCGAGGTCGCCGCCGCCCTGGCCGAACACCACCCCGGCCTCGACCCCTGGCCCGCCGCCCGCCGCGAGCTGGCCCGCCACGACCTCCCCGAGGTGCGCGCCCTCCTCACCGCGCCCACCCTGCCCGGCAAGACCAACCTCCTGCTGCGCTGGACGGGCGCGGACGGCGCCGACGCCCGCTACCTGCCGTTGCCCAACCCGCTGGCCGGTACGCGAACACCGTGACGGGTGCGAGCAGGCCCGTTCCAGGCGCACGGCCTGTACGCTGCGTCAGCGTACGGGCACATTCCGTGGACGGTACGACGGTTCGTGCGTCACGCTGAGTGCCGTCGGGTGGGGGACGGCGAACAGCGCGTGCGAGGAACCGGAGGTGGCCGCGGATGACCGAGGGCGGCGTGGTGGAGGACGAGGGCGTGTCGTGCGGCGAGGCGGACCGGGAACCCGATCCCTCGGACAGCCTGCGGACGTTCGGGGCGGTCATGCAGGCGCTGCGCGAGCACGCGGGTTACAGCAGAACCGAGTTCGCGAACCTGGTGAGCTTCTCCAGGCACACGGTGGAGTCGGTGGAGCTGGGGCGGCGGATGCCCGACGCGGCGCTGGTGGAGCGCTCCGAGGAGGCGCTCGGCAACACCGGGGCGCTGCGGAAGGCGTCGAAGTACGTGACCCGGGGACGCGGGGACGTGGGCCTCGCGGCGTGGTTCCGGCAGTGGGCCCGGCTGGAGCGGGTGGCGGTGAGCCTGTGCACGTACGAGTGCCGTCTGGTGCCGGGGTTGCTGCAGTCGGAGGGTTATGCGCGGGCGGTGTTCGAGGGGACCGTTCCGGTGGCGCCGGACGGCCTGCTGGAGGACTTCATGGCCCGGCGGATGGAGCGGCAGCGGATGCTGTCCGAGCGGCCGACGACGCCGTTCGGTTTCATCGTCGAGGAGCACGTCTTCCGGCGCAGGTTCGGGGGTCCTGACCACATGCGGGAGATGCTGGACCGGGTGCTGGAGCTGAGCGCACCGCGCAACGTGACGCTTCAAGTCATCCCGTTGGAGGCGGGGTTGCACGCCTGTCTGGATGGGCCGGTGCAGTTGCTGGAGACTCCGAAGGGGCAACGACTCGCGTACTCCGAGGGGCAGCAGAACGGCCGTCTGATCTCCGACGTGAAAGAGGTGAGCCTCCTCTGTCAGCGCTATGACACACTGCGCTCGCAGGCCCTGAACGCCACGGACTCGCGGGGTCTGCTGGAGCGACTCCGAGGAGAGCTATGAGCACGAGGCCGGAACCGGCGTGGTTCAAGTCCAGCTACAGCGGCAGCCAGGGTGACAGCTGCGTGGAGGTCGCCGTGACCGAACAGGCCGTGTGCGTGAGGGACTCCAAGGACGTCACGCGCCCGCACCTCGCCGTCGGCCGTGGGGAGTGGGCGCGGTTCGTGGGGTTCGTGACGGACGTGTGAGCCGTGGCGCGGGACGGGGGCGCGCGGGTCAGAGGC
Source organism: Streptomyces sp. NPDC051051 (assembly GCF_040682975.1). NCBI lineage: Bacteria > Bacillati > Actinomycetota > Actinomycetes > Kitasatosporales > Streptomycetaceae > Streptomyces > Streptomyces sp. NPDC051051. The sequence goes on along the minus strand of NZ_JBFBCB010000022.1, from coordinate 30,157 downwards.
GTCGGATCACCCGCAGGCCGTCCGTGCCAGAGGTCGCTCGACGTGCCGTCGATGATCGGCCTGACGCCGACGTCGGTCGTCGTCGGCCCGTCGGGTGTCCTGCGGCTGGAGAGGAAGCGGCTCTCGCCGTGCTGGTCGACGCCCCCGTGGATGCCGGTGCGGGAGACGACACCGTCGCCGGGATCGTTCCAGAAGAGCAGGTCGCCGATCCGCAAGGCGTCGAGCGGGGACGGCGCGTCGGTGGCCCGGGCGACGACGGCACCGGGACCGGCCCCGGCCTGCCACCGCGGCCTGCGCGGCGGGTACGCCGGATGTCCGTCGTCCTGCGGTCCGGGGGCGGAGGACGACGGGAGGAAGTCTGTGTCACGCTTGGTCACCGTGCTCGCCTCACGCCCGAGGCGAGGCAAGGGCCGCACCGCCGTGGACGGACTGCCGGGAGACAGGAAGACGAGAATGCCGCTCGAAGAGCCGCGGGGCCTTCGGCCATGCTGAGAGAGGTCACCGCGACCCGCTACGTCGAACCCCTCCGCTCCGGCGGCTCCGTCCCCGGAGTCGTCGAGGCCGACGACCTGGGGACGTACGTCGTGAAGTTCACCGGCTCCGCGCAGGGCCGCAAGGCGCTGGTCGCCGAGGTGGTCGTGGGCGAGCTGGCGCGGGCGCTCGGGCTGCGCTTCCCGGAACTGGTCCTGGTCCACTTCGACCCGGCCGTCGCCGACGACGAGCCCCACCAGGAGGTGCGCGACCTGCACGCCGCCAGCCAGGGCCTCAACCTGGGCATGGACCACCTGCCGGGCGCGCGGGACTTCACCCCGGACGTCGCCGACGTGTTCCCGGTGGACCCCCTGGAGGCCGGCCGGATCGTCTGGCTCGACGCCCTGACGGTCAACGTCGACCGGACCGTGCACAGCTCCAACCTGATGGTGTGGCCCACGCTCGGCACCGTGCCGCCGCGCCTGTGGCTGATCGACCACGGGGCCGCCCTCGTCTTCCACCACCGCTGGGACGGCTCAGACCCGGCGAAGAGGTACGACTTCCGCCACCACGCCCTCGGCCGCTACGCGCCCGACGTCCGGGCCGCCGACGCCGAACTGGCGCCGAAGGTGACCGAGGAACTGCTGCGGCGGATCGTGGCCGAGGTCCCGGACGCCTGGCTCCTGGACGAGCCCGCCTTCGCGACCGCCGACGAGGCCAGGACGGCGTACGTGGACCACCTCCACGCGCGCGTACGGGCCTCCGCGGCGTGGCTGCCCACGGACTTCCCCACCGGGGACGAACTCGCCGCCGAGGAGGCCCGGCGGGCGGCGAGGACGCGGCAAGGACGGCCGGACTGGCTCAAGCGGGTCCCCGACCTGCACGGCAAGCCGGCCGCGGAACAGGATTGGTCGGTACACCTCGGATGACGGACACACGGCCCGAAGAGGGCGACCCGCGGCGGGTCGAGATCGAGTACTGCACCCAGTGCCGCTGGCTGCCCCGCGCGGCCTGGCTGGCGCAGGAGCTGCTCACCACCTTCGAGGCGGAGCTGACCGAACTGGCCCTCAGGCCGGGCAGGGGCGGGGTCTTCGTCGTCCGGGTCGGCGACGAGGTCGTCTGGGACCGCCGCGAGCAGGGTTTCCCGGAGCCCACCGCGGTCAAGCGGCTCGTCCGCGACCGGGTGGCCCCAGGACGGTCCCTGGGCCACTCGGACGGACCGGGCGGACCGGGCGGACCGGATGGAACGGACGGGCCGGACGGGTCAGGCAGGCCGGACGGGCCGGAATGAGCGGTCGGGGGCGTCAGCCCTCGAGCTGCTCGTAGGCCGGCAGGGTGAGGAAGTCGGCGTAGTCCTCGTCGAGGGCGACCGTCAGCAGCAGGTCGTGGGCCTGCTGCCAGTGGCCGGCCGCGAAGGCCTCCTCGCCGGTCTCGGCGCGGATCGCGGCCAGTTCGGCGGCGGCCACCTCGCGGGTCAGCTCCGGCGTCACCCGCACCGTCGTGCCGTCGCGCTCGACCTCGACGCCCGCGTTGCTCCACTGCCAGATCTGCGAGCGGGAGATCTCGGCCGTGGCCGCGTCCTCCATCAGGTTGAAGATGGCGACCGCGCCCAGTCCGCGCAGCCACGCCTCGATGTAACGGATGCCGACCTGCACGGCGTTGACGAGACCGGCGTACGTCGGGCGCGCCTCCAGCGAGTCGACGGCGATCAGGTCGGCCGCCTCGACATGGACGTCCTCGCGCAGCCGGTCCTTCTGGTGGGGCCGGTCGCCGAGCACCCGGTCGAAGGACTCCATGGCGATCGGCACCAGATCGGGGTGGGCGACCCAGGAACCGTCGAAACCGTCGTTCGCCTCACGGTCCTTGTCGGCCCGGACCTTCTCGAAGGCGACCTTGTTGACCTCGGGGTCCCGGCGGGACGGGATGAAGGCCGCCATCCCGCCGATGGCGTGGGCGCCGCGCTTGTGGCAGGTGCGCACGAGGAGTTCGGTGTAGGCCCGCATGAACGGCGCGGTCATCGTGACGGCGTTGCGGTCCGGCAGCACGAACCTGGCCCCGCCGTCCCGGAAGTTCTTCACGATGGAGAACAGGTAGTCCCAGCGGCCCGCGTTCAACCCCGAGGCGTGGTCGCGGAGTTCGTAGAGGATCTCCTCCATCTCGTACGCGGCGGTGATCGTCTCGATGAGGACGGTCGCGCGCACGGTGCCCCGCGGGATGCCGACGTGGTCCTGCGCGAACACGAACACGTCGTTCCACAGCCGGGCTTCGAGGTGCGACTCGGTCTTCGGGAGGTAGAAGTACGGTCCCTTGCCGAGGTCGAGCAGCCGCCGGGCGTTGTGGAAGAAGTACAGCCCGAAGTCGACGAGGGCGCCGGGGACCGCCCGGCCGTCGACCCGCAGGTGCCGCTCGTCGAGGTGCCAGCCGCGCGGACGCATGACGACGGTCGCCAGCTCCTCGTCGGGGCGCAGGGCGTACGACTTGCCGGACCCCGGGTCGGTGAAGTCGATGTTCCCGCGGTACGCGTCGATCAGGTTCAGCTGGCCGCCGACGACGTTCTCCCAGGTGGGCGCGGAGGCGTCCTCGAAGTCCGCGAGCCAGACCCTCGCGCCCGAGTTGAGGGCGTTGACGGTCATCCTGCGGTCGGTGGGGCCGGTGATCTCGACGCGGCGGTCCTCCAGCGCGGCGGGCGCGGGGGCCACCTTCCAGGAGTCGTCGGCGCGGATCGCGGCGGTCTCCGGGAGGAAGTCGAGCGTGCAGGTGCGGGCGATCTCGGCGCGGCGCTCCGCACGGCGGGCGAGGAGTTCGTCACGGCGCGGCGTGAACCGGCGGTGCAGCTCGGCCACGAAGGACAGGGCCGCGTCGGTGAGGACCTCCGACTGCCGGGGCAGGGGTCCGGCGTCGACGACGGCCGCCGGGGACGGCACGGGTGCGGACATGAGCTGTCACTTCCTTCAGCGAGCCTGGCACCGGGTGCCAGGAGACCCGGGTACGGCGGGGAGCGCTCGGGGAGCGACCGAACGCTTCTGACCGGTGGATACTAGTTTCCTCATCGTGGAAGTTCAATGGTTTGTTGATGTCGGGACTCTCCGGGTCGCGGGGAGGCGGCTCCGCGTGCCGCTCCGCGTGCCGCCCCGTTCACCCGGGTCACTCGAGGTGGGCCAGATCGTCGACGGTGTCGATGTCGTACGGCCGTGCCACGTCCCCGCACTCCACCGGCCGGATCTCCTCCTCGTGGGCCGTCAGGTAGTCGCGTGCCCCCCGGTCGCCGGTCGCGGTCGCCGCGACGCCGGCCCAGTGGGCGGCGCCGAGCAGCACGGGGTGCCCCCGCCTCCCGTCGTAGGCGGCGGACACCAGTGACGTCTCGTCCTCGTAGGAGGCGAGCACCCGCGCCAGCGCCCGCTCCCCGATGCCCGGCTGGTCGACCAGGCAGACCAGCGCGGCCCGCGCCCCCGTCCCGGCCAGCGAGTCCAGGCCCGCCCGCAGCGAGCCGCCCATGCCCCGCTCCCAGTCCGGATTCACCACCACCACGCACCCGCCGAGCCGCGCCCGCTCCCGTACGGCGTCGGCGGCGGCCCCCAGCACCACGTGCACGCGCGTGCAGCCGGCCGCGCGCAGCGCCTCGACCGCGTGTTCGACGAGCGGGCGTCCCCGGTGCGTCAACAGCGCTTTCGGGCGTCCGCCGAGGCGCCGCCCCCCGCCCGCGGCGAGGAGCAGTCCGGCGACCTGGGCTTCCGTGTGCGTCATGGTTCCTGCATACCTGACGGGGCGCCGGCCGCGTGGTGTCGCGGGGCTGAATTCCGGCCCCCGGTGTGGCGCCGCGGGCGCCGCGTGGCGTTTACTGGCCCGCGTCCTCGGCGCGCCTGACCACCGTCACGAGGACGCCATGTACGTACGCACGGGAACGTGCGCAGGAGGGGGAGCCGGGTTGCGGAGCTTGGGGCAGAGGCCGGTGACCGGCAGCGAAGAGGATCCGAGGGTGGTGGAACTGCGGACGGCGGTGTCCCGGCTGCGCCGCGAACTCGCCGCGCATCCGGCCGAGTTCCCGGACCGGATCATCGCCGAGGACGAACTCGCCGCGCTCGCCGCGATGGCGGCCGACGGCATTCCGGAGACACCCCGGCTGCGCCGCTCCCTGCTGCTGATCGCGGGTGCGATCGGCTCGGTGAGCGCGCTGGCGCGGGCGTTGTCGGACGTGCGGAGCGCGGTGGAGCTGTTCGGGGAGCCGGGGCGCGGGTGAGGGCCCGTCGGGCGGGTGGCCCGCCCGGCGGGGTGAGGGGACCTCAGGCCCTCGTGCCGCCCGGGTGCGACAGCGCCTCGGACAGTTCCCGGGCCACCTGCTGGAGCACCGGCACGATCCTTTCGGTGGCGGACTCGGTGACGCGGCCCGCCGGGCCGGAGATCGAGACGGCCGCCGCGGTGGGGGAGTCGGGCACCGGGACCGCGAGGCAGCGCACGCCGATCTCCTGCTCGTTGTCGTCCACCGCGTAACCGGTGTTGCGGACCTCCTCCAGGGCCGCCAGGAAGCCCTCCGGGGTGGTGATCGTCCGGTCCGTCGCGGCCGGCATGCCGGTGCGGGCGAGCAGCGCGCGCACCTCGGCGTCCGGGAAGCCCGCGAGCAGGGCCTTCCCCACGCCCGTGGAGTGCGGCAGGACGCGACGGCCGACCTCGGTGAACATCCGCATCGAGTGCTTCGACGGCACCTGCGCCACGTACACGACCTCGTCGCCGTCCAGCAGCGCCATGTTGGCCGTCTCGCCGGTCTCCTCGACCAGGCGGGCCAGGTGGGGGCGGGCCCAGGTGCCGAGCAGCCGGGCGGAGGACTCGCCGAGACGGATCAGCCGCGGGCCGAGCGCGTAGCGGCGGTTGGACTGCTGGCGGACGTACCCGCAGGCGACCAGGGTGCGCATCAGCCGGTGGATCGTCGGCAGCGGGAGTCCGCTGCTCGCGGACAGCTCGCTGAGGCCGACCTCCCCGCCCGCGTCCGCCATCCGCTCCAGCAGGTCGAAGGCGCGCTCGAGGGACTGGACCCCGCCGCTGCTGGACTTGGCTGAGTCGGTGGTGCTGGACGTCGGCACGGCGCGTTCCTTTCGAAACCGGCGGGAAGGGCTGAAGCCTACCCGGCGGCCGGTCGGCTCCTCGCTGGTGCGGGACGGTGTTCTGTTTGTCGGAATGTTGATTTCGGCATGCGGAAAAAGCCGGAGTGGCGGCGGTGGGCGCACGGTGGAGGAGCGGGCCCTTGACGGGCGACGGCCGGGAGTGAAGACTCCTTCAACAGAACGTTGAATTTTGTTACGGGGAGGTTGCGCGGGGGTGCGCCCCCGAGTGCGTCCCCGGCCTCCTTCCGTCTCCCGGAAGTGAACGGCGGCAGAGAGGGATCCGGGTGTCCGACGCCGAACTGGTACTGCGCTCGACGCGCGTCATCACTGCGGAAGGGACCCGCGCCGCCTCGGTCGCGGTGTCCGCCGGCACGATCACGGCCGTACTCCCGTACGACGCCGCCACACCGCCCGGCGCCCGCCTGGAGGACCTCGGCGACGACGTCCTGCTGCCCGGCCTCGTCGACACGCACGTCCACGTCAACGACCCGGGCCGCACCGAATGGGAAGGGTTCTGGACCGCCACGCGCGCGGCGGCGGCCGGCGGCATCACCACCCTCGTCGACATGCCGCTCAACTCCCTCCCACCGACCACGACGGTCGAACACCTCCGCACCAAGCGACGGGTGGCCGCCGACAAGGCGCACGTCGACGTCGGCTTCTGGGGCGGCGCCCTGCCCGACAACGTCAAGGACCTGCGCCCGCTGCACGACGCCGGGGTCTTCGGCTTCAAGGCCTTCCTCTCGCCGTCCGGCGTGGACGAGTTCCCCCACCTCGACCAGGACCGACTGGCCCGCTCGCTGGCCGAGATCGCCGGGTTCGACGGCCTGCTGATCGTGCACGCCGAGGACCCCCACCACCTCGACGCCGCCCCCCGGCAGGGCGGTCCCAGGTACGCCGACTTCCTCGCCAGCCGTCCGCGCGACGCCGAGGACACCGCCGTCGCGAGCCTCGTCGCGCAGGCGAAACGCCTCCACGCGCGCGTGCACGTCCTGCACCTGTCCTCCGGCGACGCACTGCCGCTGATCGCCGCCGCGAAGGCCGAGGGCGTGCGTGTCACGGTCGAGACCTGCCCGCACTACCTCACCCTCACCGCCGAGGAAGTGCCCGACGGGGCGAGCGAGTTCAAGTGCTGCCCGCCCATCCGCGAGGCCGCCAACCAGGACCTCCTGTGGCAGGCGCTGGCCGACGGCACCATCGACTGCGTGGTCACCGACCACTCCCCGTCCACCGCCGACCTCAAGACCGGTGACTTCGCCACCGCCTGGGGCGGCATCTCCGGCCTGCAACTCAGCCTCGCCGCCGTCTGGACGGAGGCGAGGCGGCGCGGCCACGGCCTGGAGGACGTGGTCCGCTGGATGTCGACGCGCACGGCGGCACTCGTCGGCCTCGACCGCAAGGGCGCCATCGAGGCGGGCCGGGACGCCGACTTCGCGGTTCTCGCGCCCGACGAGACGTTCACCGTCGACCCGGCGGCCCTCCAGCACCGCAACCGCGTCACCGCCTACGCCGGCAAGACCCTGCACGGCGTCGTGAAGTCCACCTGGCTGCGCGGCGAACGCATCGTCGCCGACGGCGAGTTCACCGACCCGAAGGGCCGCCTCCTCACCCGCGGCCACTGAACCCGCGGCCACCGGCGCGCCCCGCACCCGCCCGCACCCGGCCGACCTCCGAAAGGAACCCCTGATCACCGTGACGGCGATTCCCGGCTTCACCGGCGACGCGAACCCCTACGGCGGCGGCGACCCCTACGCGGACCACCGCACCGCCGACCTCCCCTTCACCCACCACGCCAACCTCGCCGACCGGCAGCTCGGCGCCGCCGTCGTCGCCGCCAACGACGAGTTCTTCGCCCAGCGGGAGAACCTGCTGCTGCCCGGACCCGCCGAGTTCGACCCCGGGCACTTCGGGCACAAGGGCAAGATCATGGACGGCTGGGAGACCCGTCGGCGCCGCGGCGTCTCCGCCGAGCACCCGTGGCCGGCGGCCGACGACCACGACTGGGCGCTGGTCCGGCTCGGCGCGCCCGGCGTGATCCGCGGGATCGTCGTCGACACGGCCCACTTCCGCGGCAACTACCCGCAGGCCGTGTCGGTCGAGGGCGCCTCGGTACCGGGTTCGCCGTCGCCCGGCGAACTCCTCGGGGACGACGTCACCTGGACGACGCTCGTCCCGCGCACCCCCGTCGGCGGCCACGCGGCGAACGGCTTCGCCGTGTCGGTCGAACGGCGCTTCACGCACCTGCGGGTCAACCAGCACCCCGACGGGGGCATCGCCCGCCTCCGCGTGCACGGCGAGGTGGTCCCGGACCCCGAGTGGCTCGCGGTCCTCGGCACCTTCGACGTCGTCGCCCTCGAGAACGGCGGGCAGGTCGAGGACGCCTCCGACCTCTTCTACTCACCGGCCGTCAACACCATCCGGCCGGGACGCTCCCGCAAGATGGACGACGGCTGGGAGACGCGGCGGCGCCGGGACCGGGGCAACGACTGGATCCGTTACCGGCTGGCGGCGCGGGCGGAGATCCGGGCACTGGAGATCGACACGGCGTACCTCAAGGGCAACAGCGCCGGCTGGGCGGCGGTGTCCGTGCGGGACGGCGAGGAAGGCGACTGGCGGGAGGTCCTCGCGCGCACCCGCCTCCAGCCGGACACGAACCACCGCTTCGTGCTCCCCGCGCCGGTGGTGGGCACCCACGCGCGCGTGGACATCTACCCGGACGGCGGCATCTCGCGCCTGCGCCTCGTCGGCTCCCTCACGGAGGAGGGCGCGGCGACCCTCCGGGCCAGGCACCAGGAACTGGGCGGCTGAGCCGGGGCATCGCGCCCGTCCGGGGACGGCGGCCCCGGGGCCGGGCCGGGAAGGGGTGGCGGGGGGATGCCTTTCGGGGGAGCCCCGGGGCTCACACCGCGTGGCCGCCGTCCACCGCGAACTCCGCCCCCGTCACATAGGCGGCGCCCGCCAGGTGGGCCACCGTCGACGCCACCTCCGCCCCCGTCCCGAACCGCCCCAGCGCCGTCATCGCCGCCTGGCCCGCCGCGTACGGCCCGTCCGCCGGATTCATGTCCGTGTCGATGGGCCCGGGATGGACGAGGTTCGCGGTGATCCCCCGCGGCCCCAACTCCCTGGCGAGCCCCTTGGTCAGCCCGACCAGCGCCGACTTGCTCAGGGCGTACAGCGTTCCCCCGGGCCCCGGTACCCGCTGGACCATGCAGCTCCCGATCGTGATGATGCGGCCCCCGGCCGCCATCCGCCCGGCGGCCGCCTGCGAGGTCAGGAAGACACCCCGCACGTTCACCGCGAGCACCCGGTCCACGTCGGCGAGCGACAGGTCCTCCAGCGGACCGAGCACCCCGATCCCCGCGTTGTTCACCAGCACGTCGAGCCCGCCCAGCGCCTCGGCCGCCGCCCCGACCGCGCCCGCGGACTCCGCGGCGTCCGCCGAGTCCGCCCGCAGGGCCACCGCCCGGCGCCCCAGCGCCTCGACGGCCCGTACGACGTCGCCGGCGGCCTCCTTGCCGTTCACGTACGTCAGCGCCACGTCCGCGCCCTCGTGCGCCAGCCGTACCGCCGTCGCCGCGCCGATGCCGCGGCTGCCGCCGGTCACCAGGGCCACCTTGCCGTTCAGTGTCTTGTCCGAAGTCGTCATGGGTCCATTCCAGCGCCGGACGTCCGGCCCCGCTGGCGGCGAACGGACGCCGACCTCGGCCGTGTCGGGTCCCGGCGCAGGTTAACTGCCGGAAAACTCATCGCACTTGACGGAAAAATCTTCCAAGTTGTCATTGACATGCCATCGTCTACGCGCGTCATCATGAGGGCATGAGATTCCCCCCACGAATCACTCGCGCCGGCGGCGCCGCCGCCCTCCTGTCCGCACTCCTCGTCGGCGGAACCGTCTCCGCCGGACCGGCGAACGCCGCGGCGACCGCGGTCGGCAGCATCTGCTACAGCGACCTGCCTTCGCAGGCGTACACCACGCTGCGGCTGATCGACCAGGGCGGCCCGTTCCCGTACGCGCAGGACGGATCCGTCTTCCAGAACCGGGAAGGCGTCCTGCCCTCGAAGTCCTCGGGCTACTACCACGAGTACACGGTCAAGACGCCGGGCTCCTCCACGCGCGGCGCGCGGCGCATCGTGACCGGTCAGCAGTACGAAGAGGACTACTACACCGCCGACCACTACGCGAGCTTCGACCTGGTCGACCACGACTGCTGACCCCGCCGGCCCGCGGAGAACGGCGCCACCGGCCGGGAGCCCGGTCCGCGTTCAGCCGGGTTTCCGGCTCTCCGAGGCGGCGAACAGGGCGAACGCGAGCACCAGGAGCGCGACGCTCGCGTAGACCTCGTGGCCGTCGAGGACGCCGAGCCGCTGCACGAGTCCCCAGTGCAGGTCGGTGAACTCGTGCACCAGGCCGGCGACGCCCTGCACGAGGGCGAGGAAGCCGGCTGCCTCCAGTAGTTGTCCCATGCCCCAGACCCTCGCCCCGCGGTCCCCCACACACATCGGCCGCGGGGCGAGACGCCGGCGCCGGAAGGCTCGCGTCGGCGGAGGGCGGTACATCCGCGGTCGGCGACCGGGTCCCCCCTTGGCGGGCTGCCGCGCGCACCCTCCGGCTGCGGCCGAGTACACCCTCGGCCGGCGGTGCCGCTCCTTTCGTCGCTGTCCCTCCGGCGCAGGTCGCCGATCCCGGCCGGGACGGGGTGGCGCGGCTCCGCGCTGCGTGGATTTGCCGACCATGAGGGGTTTTGCCGACCATGAGGGGTGACGACCGGCCGACGCCGGCAACGGCGGCAGCGGCCTTCCCGACGCGGCGATGGCTGCTGCACTGTTCATGAGCGTCGCCACCGTCAAGACCCACGTCTCCCGCGTCCTGGCCAAGCTCGACCTCGACAACCGGGTGCAGATCGCCCTGCCGGCGTACGACGCGGGACTGCTGGAGGGCGGCGACTGACGGCGGACCCGTCGGCCGGGGCGGGCACTCGGGGGCCGCCCCGGCCGTTGGACCGGTGACGGGAGGGGAACGCGATGGGTGAAGACGTGATCGACCTGGGGGAGTTCGGAGAGGAGTTCCGCCGCGACCCGCATCCGGTGTACGCGCGCCTCAGGGAGCACGGCCCGATCCACCGAGTCCGGCTGCCCGGACCCGACGCCCGCCACGAGACGTGGCTCGTCGTGGGCCACGAGGAGGCGCGTGCCGCGCTCGCCGACCCCAGGCTGGCCAAGGACGGCAGCCGCATCGGCGTGACCTTCCTCGACGAGGAACTGATCGGCAAGTACCTCCTCACCGCCGACCCGCCCCAGCACACCCGCCTGCGTGCGCTGGTCTCCCGCGCCTTCACCGTGCGGCGGGTGGAGGAACTGCGCCCGAGGATCCAGCAGATCACCGACGACCTGCTCGACGCGATGCTCCCGCACGGCCGTGCCGACCTCGTGGAATCCTTCGCCTACCCGCTGCCGATCACCGTCATCTGCGAACTGCTCGGCATCCCCGAGATCGACCGCACGGAGTTCCGCAAGCTGTCCACCGAGGCCGTCGCCCCCACCAGCGGCGACGGCGAGTACGACGCCTTCGTCCGGCTCGCCGAGTACCTCACCGAGCTGATCGAGGACAAACGCGCCGCCGGGCCGGGCGGCGACCTGCTCAGCGACCTCATCCGCACCACCGCGGAGGACGGCGACCGCCTCTCGCCCGGTGAACTGCGCGGCATGGCCTTCGTCCTCCTCATCGCCGGCCACGAGACCACGGTCAACCTCATCACCAACGCCGTCCAGGCCCTCCTCACCCACCCCGGCCAACTCGCCGCCCTGCGCGCCGACATGACCCTCCTCGACGGTGCCGTCGAGGAGACCCTGCGGTACGAGGGCCCGGTGGAGAACGCCACCTTCCGCTTCGCCGCCGAGCCGCTGGAGATCGCCGGCACCCCCGTCGACCGGGGCGAGGGCGTGATGGTCGGCCTCACCGCCGCGGACCGCGACGGCGCCCGCTATCCCGCCCCCGACCGCTTCGACATACGCCGCGACACCCGCGGCCACCTCGCCTTCGGCCACGGCCTCCACTACTGCCTGGGCGCCCCCCTGGCCCGTCTCGAGGCCCGCACGGCGCTGCGCTCCCTCCTCGACCGCGCCCCCGGACTCGCCCTGGACGGCCCGCCCGGCGAGTGGCTGCCGGGCATGCTGATGCGGGGGGTGCGGAGCCTGCCCGTGCGCTGGTAGAACGGGGCGGACCCGCGACGGTCGCCCCGTCCCGGCGGCGTCCCCGGGTCAGTGATCCGCCCAGCCAGGGAGAGCCATGACGACGTCACCGGCCGGCCACTTCGACCTGGCGGCCGCCCGCGCCGCGCTGGACAGCCAGCCCTTCAGCCGGCTGATCGGCGCGCGCCTCACCGCCTTCGGCGAGGGCGGCGCCACCCTGGAGATCGACCTCAGGGAGGAACTCCACCAGCAGAACGGCTTCGTGCACGGCGGAGTCCTCTCCTACGCCGCGGATAACGCGCTCACCTTCGCGGGCGGAGCGGCACTGGGACCGGCCGTGCTCACCGGCGGCTTCTCCATCCAGTACGTCCGCCCCGCCACCGGCCGTACGCTGCGCGCCCGCGCCGAGGTGGTCCAGGCGGGCCGCCGCCAGGCGGTCGTCCGCTGTGACCTGCACACCGTCGCCGAGGACGGCACCGAACGGCTGTGCGCGGTGGCGCAGGGCACCGTACTGGCGGTGCCGGGCGAGCAGGAGGCCGGTCCGGCGGTGCGGTGAGGTGCGGCCCGCCGTGGACGGCGCCCGCACCGCGTGCTCCCCGCACCGCACCGCGTCGCGGCACCGCGCACACCGCAGGCACCGCGGACGCATCGCCCGCACCGCGGCACCGCACGTGCCGCGGGTACCGCCCGCACGTCCGCACCGCCGGGGCACGGCGCGCACCGCGAGCACCGCCCGCTACGCCCCCGGCGCCCCCGGGATCTCCGCCAGCGACACGGCCCGCCGCTCGCGCCGGGACACCTCGCAGGCCTCGGCGATCCGCAGGGCCTGGAGGGCCTCGCGGCCGTCGCAGGGGTTGGCCCGCCCGCCCCGTACGACGTCGACGAAGGCGATCAGCTCCGCCTCGTACGCGGGACCGAAGCGCTCCAGGAAGCCGGTCCACGGCTTGTCGGCCGCCGGCGGCCCGGTCGGCTCGGTGGAGGCGATCGGCGTGCGGTCGTCGAGTCCCACCACGACCTGGTCGAGTTCCCCGGCCAGCTCCATGCGGACGTCGTACCCCGCGCCGTTCAGCCGCGTCGCCGTGGCCGTGGCGAGGGTGCCGTCGTCGAGGGTGAGGACCGCGGCCGCGGTGTCGACGTCTCCCGCGGCGCGGAACATCGCGGGCCCGGCGTCCGATCCGGCCGCGTACACGTCGGTCACCTCGCGCCCGGTCACCCAGCGCAGGACGTCGAAGTCGTTGATCAGCGCGTCCCGGAACAGGCCGCCGGAGAGCGGCAGCCACGCGGCGGGCGGCGGTGACTGGTCGGAGGTCACCGCGCGCACCGTGTGCAGCCGTCCGAGCCGGCCCGAGCGGACCGCCTCGCGGGCGCCCGTGTACCCGGCGTCGAAGCGGCGCTGGAACCCCATCTGGAGGATCGTTCCGGCGGCCTCCACCTCGGCGATCGCCGCCAGGGTGCCGACCAGGTCCAGGGCTATCGGCTTCTCGCAGAACACCGGCAGCCCGGAGCGCGCCGCCCGGCCGATCAGTTCGGCGTGGGCCGAGGTCGTCGTGGTGATCACCACCGCGTCCACGCCCCACCGGAAGATCTCCTCGACCCCCGGCGCGGCCGTCTCGCCCAGCCGCAGCGCCAGCTCCGCCGCCCGCGCGGGTTCCGTGTCCGTCAGGATGAGGGATCCGACCTCGCGGTGACGGCTGAGTGTGTTCGCATGAATGGTGCCGATGCGGCCCGTCCCGATGACCCCGATGCGCATGGAATCAAGGTGACGTCGGAGGCCGCGACCTGTCAATGCGTTTGTCCGGACAATCTGACTACACGACTTCCCGTCAACCGGCCACGGAGCTACGCTCGAGCCCGTGCCGAAACCAGAGGTGGACCCGACCGTGCAGCTCGAACTCCGTGTGGACCGAAGCTCTCCGGTGCCGTTGTACTTCCAGCTGTCCCAGCAGCTGGAGGCGGCGATCGAGCACGGAGCGCTCACCCCGGGCAGCCTGCTGGGCAACGAGATCGAGCTCGCCGCCCGGCTCGGCCTGTCCCGCCCGACCGTCCGCCAGGCCATCCAGTCCCTCGTCGACAAGGGCCTGCTGGTCCGCCGCCGGGGCGTCGGCACCCAGGTCGTGCACAGCCAGGTCAAGCGGCCCCTGGAACTGAGCAGCCTCTACGACGACCTGGAGGCGGCCGGCCAGCGCCCCGCGACGACGGTCCTGGTCAACACCGTCGTCCCCGCGTCCGCCGAGGTCGCCGCCGCGCTCGCGGTGGCCGAGGGCAGCGAGGTGCACCGCGTGGAACGGCTGCGGCTCGCCCACGGGGAGCCGATGGCGTACCTGTCCAACCACATCCCCTCCGGCCTGCTGGACCTGGACACCGCCCAGCTGGAGACCACGGGCCTGTACCGGATGATGCGGGCGGCCGGGATCACCCTGCACAGCGCCCGTCAGTCCATCGGCGCCCGCGCCGCCACCGCCGCCGAGGCCGAGCGCCTCGCCGAGCCGGAGGGCGCCCCGCTGCTCACCATGCGGCGCACCACCTTCGACGACACGGGCCGCGCGGTCGAGTTCGGCGACCACATCTACCGCCCCGCCCGCTACTCCTTCGAGTTCCAGCTGCTGGTGCGGCCGTAGCGCACACCCTCCCGAGGGCCGCCCGCGTCGCAATGTCCGGACAATGCGACCGGCTCGCGGTCCCCGGCCGCGCGCCGCGTGATCCCCGTGTTCGATACTGGGGCGTTTGCGTCCGGTGAGAGAACGCCGGAGGCGCGCGTACGGCAGCACACGGCAAGAAGGGCACGGCCTCGTGGCACGGTTTGGGACCTGGACAGGGATCGCGTTGGCGGGGGTGCTCTGCGTCTCCCTCGCGGGGTGCAGCAGTACCGGGGGAAAGCGTGCCGAGGACGCCCGGAAGGCCGCGGCCGCGCAGGGCCGGGCGGCGGTCGACACCCCCCGCTGGACCTTCGCGATGATCACACACTCGGGCGACGGCGACACCTTCTGGGACATCGTCCAGAGCGGCGCTGAGCAGGCCGCCGTCAAGGACAACATCAACTTCCTGTACTCCCACGACGACGAGGCCCAGCAGCAGGCGCAGCTCGTCGACGCGGCGGTCGACAAGAAGGTCGACGGCATCATCGTCACCCTCGCCAAGCCCGACGCGATGAAGGCCGCCCTCGCCCGCGCCCGCAAGGCCGGCATCCCCGTGATCACGGTGAACTCCGGCTCGGCGGAGTCGAAGGCGTTCGGCGCGCTCACCCACGTCGGCCAGGACGAGACGATCGCCGGCGAGGCCGTCGGCGAGGAGCTGAACCGGCGCGGCAGGAAGAAGGCGATCTGCGTCCTGCACGAGCAGGGCAACGTCGGGCACGAGCAGCGCTGCGACGGCGTCGCCAAGACCTTCACCGGCACGGTGACCGACCTCTACGTCACCGGCACCAACATGCCCGACGTGCAGTCGGCCATCGAGGCCAGGCTCCAGGCCGACCCGTCGACCGACGCCGTCGTCACCCTCGGCGCGCCGTTCGCCGACACCGCGGTCAAGGCCCGGCAGGGGGCCGGCAGCAAGGCCGAGATCGACACCTTCGACCTCAACGCCAAGGTGGCCGCGGGCCTGGCGGACGACACCCTCGGCTTCGCCGTCGACCAGCAGCCGTACCTCCAGGGCTACCAGGCCGTCGACCTGCTGTGGCTGTACAAGTACAACGGCGACGTCCTCGGCGGCGGCGGGCCCGTCCTGACCGGACCGCAGATCATCACGAAGGACCAGGCGGACGAGCTGGCCGCGTACACCGGGCGGGGCACCCGATGAGCGCGGTCACCCCGGACGAACGCCTGCTGCGGGTCTCCCCGCTGCGCAAGCTCCTCGGCCGCCCCGAACTGGGCTCGGTCGTCGGCGCGCTCGCGGTGTTCGTCTTCTTCGCCCTCGCCGCCGACAGCTTCCTGCGCGCGGGCAGCCTCAGCACGGTCCTGTACGCGTCCTCGACCATCGGCATCATGGCCGTCCCGGTCGCGCTGCTGATGATCGGCGGCGAGTTCGACCTCTCGGCCGGCGTGATGGTCACGTCCTCGGCGCTGGTGTCGTCGATGTTCAGCTACCAGATGACGGCGAACGTCTGGGTCGGCGTCGGGGTCTCCCTGCTGGTCACCCTGGCCATCGGCGCCTTCAACGGCTTCCTGCTCACCCGCACCGGGCTGCCCAGCTTCATCATCACGCTCGGCACCTTCCTGATGCTGACCGGCATGAACCTCGGCTTCACCAAGCTGATCGACGGCACCGTCTCGACGAAGACCATCGCCGACATGGAGGGCTTCGCCGGCGCCCACGACGTCTTCGCGTCCACCCTGACCGTCGGCGGCGTCAACATCAAGATCACGATCCTGTGGTGGTTCGCCCTGGTCGCGGTGGCCTCCTGGATCCTGCTGCGCACCCGCGCCGGCAACTGGATCCTCGCCGTCGGCGGCAACCAGGACGCCGCCCGCGCGGTCGGCGTCCCCGTCGCGAGGACCAGGATCGGCCTGTACATGGGCGTCGCCCTCGGAGCCTGGATCTCCGGCCAGCACCTGCTGTTCTCGTACGACGTCGTCCAGTCCGGCGAGGGCGTCGGCAACGAGCTGATCTACATCATCGCCGCCGTCATCGGCGGCTGCCTGATCACCGGCGGCTACGGCAGCGCGGCCGGATCGGCGGTCGGCGCGCTCATCTTCGGCATGACGAGCAAGGGCATCGTCTTCGCCGAATGGAACCCCGACTGGTTCACGTTCTTCCTCGGAGCGATGCTGCTCCTCGCGACCCTGCTCAACGCCTGGGTCCGCAAGCGGGCGGAGGCCACCAAGTGACCCGGACACAGGGACAGACACAGACGCGGACCGACAGCCGTACGCCGCTCGTCGAACTGTCCGACGTCAGCAAGCGCTACGGCAACGTCCGCGCCCTCGAAGGCATCTCCCTGGAGGTCCACGCCGGCCGCATCACCTGCGTCCTCGGCGACAACGGCGCGGGCAAGTCCACCCTCATCAAGATCATCGCCGGTCTGCACGGGCACGACGGCGGCACCCTGAGCCTCGAGGGCGAGGAGACCCGGCTGTCCTCCCCGCGCGAGGCCCTGGACCGCGGCATCGCCACCGTCCATCAGGACCTGGCCGTCGTCCCGCTGATGCCGGTCTGGCGCAACTTCTTCCTCGGCTCGGAACCCCGCAAGGGCACCGGCCCCTTCAAGCGCATGGACGTCGACCTCATGCGCCGCACCACCCACGCCGAACTCCTGCGCATGGGCATCGACCTGCGCGACGTGGACCAGCCCATCGGCACCCTCTCCGGCGGCGAACGCCAGTGCGTCGCCATCGCCCGCGCGGTGTACTTCGGCGCGAAGGTCCTGATCCTCGACGAGCCGACGGCCGCCCTGGGCGTCAAGCAGTCCGGCGTGGTCCTGAAATACGTGGCCGCCGCCCGCGACCGGGGCCTGGGGGTCGTACTGATCACCCACAACCCCCACCACGCCCACCTGGTGGGCGACCGGTTCGTGCTGCTGCGGCGGGGGACCATGGTGGGAAGCCACACCCGGGACGAGATCACCCTGGAGGAGCTGACCGAGCAGATGGCGGGCGGCAGCGACCTGGACGCCCTGCGCCACGAGCTGCGGCGTCCCTGAGGGGCGCGGGGCGGTGCCGCCGCGCGGGCGCGACAGGCCGCGACGCGCCCGCGGCCGGCAACGCGCGCGCACCCTGCCTCCCGCGTTCGGCACCGCAGGTACCCGTGCGGCAGAATCGGCCACGATGAGCACCTACCGCGACCTCACCGCCCCCATCGGCTCCCGCCGAGCCACCGCGCTGCGCACGGTCGGCACCCGCGAGCGCCGCTCCCACCTGACCGCACCCCGGGTGCCCACGGTCGGGATCGACATCGGCGGCACCAAGGTGATGGCGGGCGTCGTCGACGCGGACGGCAACATCCTGGAGAAGGTCCGCACGGAGACCCCGGACAAGTCCAAGAGCCCCAAGGTCGTCGAGGACACGATCGTGGAACTGGTCCTGGACCTGTCCGACCGGCACGACGTGCACGCGGTCGGCATCGGCGCCGCCGGCTGGGTCGACGCCGACCGCAACCGCGTCCTGTTCGCCCCCCACCTGTCCTGGCGCAACGAGCCGCTGCGCGACCGCATCGCCGGCCGCCTCGCGGTGCCCGTCCTCGTCGACAACGACGCCAACACCGCCGCCTGGGCGGAATGGCGCTTCGGCGCCGGCCGAGGCGAGGACCACCTCGTCATGATCACCCTCGGGACCGGCATCGGCGGCGCCATCCTGGAGGACGGCCAGGTCAAGCGCGGCAAGTACGGCGTCGCGGGCGAGTTCGGCCACATGCAGGTGGTGCCCGGCGGCCACCGCTGCCCGTGCGGCAACCGCGGCTGCTGGGAGCAGTACAGCTCCGGGAACGCGCTGGTCAGAGAGGCCAAGGAGCTGGCCGCCGCCGACTCCCCGGTGGCGTACGGGATCATCGAGCACGTCAAGGGGCAGATCGGTGACATCACCGGCCCGATGATCACCGAGCTGGCCCGCCAGGGCGACGCGATGTGCATCGAACTGCTCCAGGACATCGGCCAGTGGCTCGGCGTCGGCATCGCCAACCTGGCCGCCGCCCTCGACCCGTCCTGCTTCGTGATCGGCGGCGGTGTCTCCGCCGCCGACGACCTGCTCATCGGCCCCGCGCGCGACGCGTTCAAGCGGCAGCTCACCGGACGCGGCTACCGTCCGGAGGCCCGGATCGTCCGCGCCCAGCTCGGCCCCGAGGCCGGCATGGTCGGCGCCGCCGACCTGGCCCGCCTCGTCGCCCGCCGCTTCCGGCGCGCCAACCGGCGCCGCGTCGAGCGCCACGAACGCTTCGAGCGGTTCGCGGAGGCCGCCCGCCGCGCCACCGGGGACACGGCGTGACGGCCGCCCTGTCCCACCGGTCCGCGTCCCCGGACGAACCGTCCCGCACACCCGAGACCCGCGGCCACGTGATCCGCCGCCGCGCGCTCACCCTGCTCATCATCGGGCTGCTCATCGGCGTCCCGGCCGGCTACCTGGTGATCTCCGCCAACCAGAGCCGCGACAGCGGCAAGGACAAGGAGGCCAAGTACTCGGCGACCGGACTCACCGAGGCCTGGCCGTCCAAGGTCCAGCAGCGTCTCTACCAGGTGCCGGTCCCGCACCCGTCGAACAAGGTCGCCTACTACGAGACGAACAACTGGCGCACCAGCCGTCTCTACGTCCAGTTCCAGACCACCCACGCGGGCCTGGACGCCTTCCTCGCCGAACTCGGCTACAGCCGGTCCGACCTGGAGAAGGACGACATCACGATCAGCGAGCGCGACCGGGACGTCACCGGCTGGAAGTTCTCCGGACCCGGCTCCCGGCCCGGCGACTACTACGGCTTCGTCCGCAAGCAGAAGGACCCCCAGCCCACCCAGGACGTGGTGGTGAACACCGGCAACCCGATATTCCCCATGGTGTACGTCGTCTCGCGCACCGTTCCCTAGGGTCCCTCCCCTCCCCGGGGTTCTTCCCTCGGACCGATTGTCAGACCCCGCCCGTAGAGTCGGAGACGACTGATCCGACATGCGGGCGGGAGGTGGACACTGCGCATGAGCGACACGACCGGGGTCGCCGGACACCCGGCGCAACTCGTCGGCGCGCGCCTCGCCGCCGTCTTCCTGCCCGCGCCCCTCCCGCGCGAGGGCCGGGTCGCCTTCTGGGACCCGGACGACGGCCCGCTGTCCGGGCCGGCGCACGCCGAACGCACCGAACTGACCGTCGTCCGCCGGCACGGGACCTCGGTCCGCCGCCGACAGGCCCCCGCCCTCTCCCTGCCCGTCGAGGCGGCCCTCCCACTCCTGGTGCGCGCCCGGCACGACCCCGCCGCCCACCCCGCGACCGCCTGCTGGGGCGCCGCCGCCCTGCACGCGCTGCGGCTCACCGCCCGCGGCCGGCTCCTGCCGGGCCTCACCCCGACCGGCCACGACGCCTGGCGGGCCGGCCCGCTCGAACCGGAGGACGTCGCCCACCTGCGCGCCGTCGCCGCCGCCCTGCCGTACGAGGGCCACGCCGTCCCGCTGCCCGGCCCCGGCCCCCTCCGGCTGCCGCAGCCGGAGTCCCTGATGCGCTCCTTCCTGGACGCCGTCGCCGACACCCTGCCCCGCACCCCCGCCGCGCCCCACGCGTCCGGGAGGCCCTTCGCCGACCGCCGGCCGCAGCGGCTGCCCGACGCCCAGGACTGGGCGGCCGAGGTCGCCGCCGGCATGGACGCGGGCGTGCGGATCTCCCTGCGCCTCGACCTGTCGGCGTACGACCTGTTCGACGACGGCGAAGGAGCCCGGCGCGCCGGAGCCGCCGTCGTCCAGGTGCACAGCCTCGCCGACCCGACCCTGGTGACCGACGCGGCGGACCTGTGGTCGGGCCGGGCCGACGCCGCCTTCGGGCCACGCGCCCGCGTGGACGCCGCCCTGGCCCTGCGACGCGCCGCCCGGGTCTGGGCGCCCCTCGCCCGCCTCGCCGACCAGGACGCGCGCACCCTCGACGTGCTGGCCCTGTCCGAGGACGAGCTGGGCGACCTCCTCGGCGTGGCCGCGACCCGCCTCGCGGCGGCCGGGGTCGCCGTGCACTGGCCGCGCGACCTCGCCCAGGACCTCAGCGCGGCCGCGGTGGTCCGGCCCGCGCCGGGCTCCGCGACCGACGGCACCGGCTTCTTCGAGAGCGAGGACCTGCTCCGGTTCCGCTGGCAGCTCGCCCTCGGCGGCGACCCCCTCAGCGAGGCCGAGATGGACACCCTCGCCGAGGCCCACCGCCCCGTCGTCCGGCTGCGCGACCGGTGGGTCCTCGTCGACCCCGCCCTCGTCCGCAAGGCCCGCAAACGCGAACTGGGCCTGCTGGACCCGGTGGACGCCCTCGCCGTCGCCCTCAGCGGCACCGCCGAGGTCGACGGCGAGACCGTGGAGGCGGTCCCCGTCGGCGCGCTCGCCACCCTGCGCGACCGCCTCACCGCCGGCCTCCGGCCCGCCGAGCCGCCCCCCGGCCTCGACGCCACCCTCCGCGACTACCAACTGCGCGGCCTGGCCTGGCTCGACCTCATGACCTCCCTCGGCCTCGGCGGCTGCCTCGCCGACGACATGGGCCTCGGCAAGACGGTCACCCTCATCGCCCTCCACCTGCGCCGGGCCCGCCCCGAACCCACCCTCGTGATCTGCCCCGCCTCCCTCCTCGGCAACTGGCAGCGGGAGATCACGCGGTTCGCCCCCGGCGTCCCCGTCCGCCGCTTCCACGGCTCCGACCGCACCCTGGACGACCTCACCGGCGGCTTCGTCCTCACCACCTACGGCACCATGCGCTCGGCCGCCGTCACCCTGGCCCGGCAGCCGTGGGGCCTGGTCGTCGCCGACGAGGCGCAGCACGTCAAGAACCCCTTCTCGGCCACCGCGAAGGCACTGCGCACCATCCCCGCCCCCGCACGCGTGGCCCTCACCGGGACTCCCGTCGAGAACAACCTCTCCGAGCTGTGGGCCCTCCTGGACTGGACGACGCCGGGCCTGCTCGGCCCCCTGAAGGCCTTCCGGGCCCGCCACGCGCGCGCGGTGGAGAACGGCGAGGACGAGGAGGCCGTCGAGCGGCTCGCCCGCCTGGTCCGTCCGTTCCTGCTGCGGCGCAAGAAGTCCGACCCCGGCATCGTCCCCGAGCTGCCGCCCAAGACCGAGACCGACCACCCCGTCCCGCTCACCCGCGAACAGGCCGCGCTGTACGAGGCGGTGGTGCGCGAGTCGTTGCACGTCATCGAGACGGCGAACGGCATCGCCCGCCGGGGCCTGGTCCTCAAGCTGCTCGGCGCGCTCAAGCAGATCTGCGACCACCCGGCGCTCTACCTCAAGGAGCAGGCCCCCGCCACCGGCGACGCCCTCGCCGCCCGGTCCGGCAAACTCGCCCTGCTCGACGAGTTGCTGGACACCCTGCTGGCCGAGGACGGCTCGGCCCTGGTCTTCACCCAGTACGTCGGCATGGCCCGGCTGATCACCGCCCACCTGGCCGGCCGCGCCGTCCCGGTGGACCTCCTGCACGGCGGTACGCCGGTGCCCGAGCGCGAGCGCATGGTGGACCGTTTCCAGGGCGGTGCGACCCCCGTCCTGGTCCTGTCGCTGAAGGCGGCCGGCACCGGCCTGAACCTCACCCGCGCGGGCCACGTCGTCCACTTCGACCGCTGGTGGAACCCGGCCGTGGAGGAACAGGCCACCGACCGCGCCTACCGCATCGGCCAGACCCAGCCGGTCCAGGTCCACCGCCTCATCACCGAGGGCACCGTCGAGGACCGCATCGCGGAGATGCTCCAGGCCAAACGCGCCCTGGCCGACGCGATCCTCGGCTCCGGCGAGTCCGCCCTCACCGAGCTGACGGACCGTGAACTGTCCGACCTGGTCAGGCTGCGGAGGGAGGCGTGATGGCGGAGGCGGGCACAAGCGGTCCGGCCGGGGAGACCGGTCCGGCCGAGGCGGTCCGCAGGGCCCTGCGGGCGGCACGGGAGCGCGCGGACGACGCGGCACCGGCATCCGCACCCACGGAACCCGCCGAGGCGCGTCCGGACCAGCCGCGGCAGGAGACCGCGCCCGCGGAGTCCGGCGCGCGGCGGCCCGAAGGCACTCCGCCCCGCCCGGGGGACGCCGCCCGCGCGGCTCTGCGGCGCGCGGCCGACGCGCCCCGGCCCCGTGAGGAGGCCCCGCGGACCGACGTCCCCCCGGCAGCGGACGTACCCCCGGCCCCCCACGGGCCGCGGGGCAGGTCCGGCGCGCGGCCCGGCGACGCGGCCCGGGAGGCCCTGCGCGCGGCCCGCGCACAGGCACGACGGACGCCGCCGGAAACCGGCGAACCGGGAGACGGCGCGAGTGCGCTCCGGGCTGCCCGCCCCGGCGCGTCCGCGAGCGCGGGCCGTCCCGGCGACCGTGCCGCCGTGGCCCGCGCGCGGGACGTACGGACCTTCGCCGAGGACGCCTTCCGGATGCCGCCGGAAACCGGCCCCGCGGCGGCGGCCGAAGTCCCCGGGCCGGCCGGTCCGCCCTCCCGGACCCCCGATCCCGCCGTCCCTTCCCCGGACGCCCCCGCCGCCCGTTCCGAAGCCGCCCCCCGTCCTGATCCCGCCCTCCCCTCCATGGCCGCCCCCGCCCGCGACGGCGATCACCGCCGCACCTTCCCCGCCTTCCCTCCCCGGCCGGCCGAGGCGGGCGGCGGATTCGCCGAGACCTGGTGGGGCGACGCCTGGATCACCGCGCTCGAGGAGGGCGCTCTCGACGCCGAGCGGCTGGCGCGTGGTCGGGGGTACGCCGAGCGGGGCCACGTGGACGCCATCACCGTCACGCCCGGCCTGGTCCTGGCGTACGTGCGGGGCAGCCGGGCCCGTCCCTACCGCGTCCAGGTGCGTCTGCGCACTCTCGGCGACGAGGACTGGGAGCGGTTCCTGGACGCCGCGGTCGAGCGGCCGGGGCACATCGCCGCGCTGCTCGACAAGGAGATGCCCGAGTCCCTCGCCGACTGCGGCGTACCGCTGCTGCCCGGCCCGGGCGACCTCGCCCCCCAGTGCAGCTGCCCCGACCGCGGACACCCCTGCAAGCACGTCGCCGCCCTCTGCTACCAGACCGCGCGGCTCCTCGACGCCGACCCGTTCGTCCTGCTCCTGCTGCGCGGCCGGGGCGAACGCGAACTGCTCGACACGCTGTCCCGCCGCAACGCCGCGCGGGCGGCCCGCGCCGCCCGGGAGCAGGAACCGGAACCCGTGCCGGGCATCCGCGCCACCGACGCCCTCGCCGCACGCCGACTCCCGCCGTTGCCGGCCCCCCTGCCCCCGCCGCCGCACCCCGAACAGCCGCCCGCCTACCCCGCCGTGCCGAACGGCCCCGACTCCTTCGCCCTCGACCAGCTCGCCACCGACGCCGCCCTGCGCGCCCACGCGCTGCTGACCACCGGTCACGACGAGATCGGCGGGCTGACCCTCTGGCAGGACGCCGTACGGCTCGCCGCGGCGCGTCCCGGCTCCGGCCTGACCGCCACCAGCCGCGCCCTCTACGCCTCCCTGGCCTCCGCCGCCGGCCGTACCCCGGGCGAGCTGGCCCGCGCGGTCGCCGCCTGGCGGCAGGGCGGCCCGGACGGACTCGCCGTCCTGGAGGACCTCTGGGACCCGCCCGCCGGCCGTTTCGACCGGGCCCGCCCGCTTCTCCGCGCCGCCGACCTCCCCGCCTTCCGCCCCTGGCGCAACCACCTCACCCACCCCCGCGGCCACGTCCAACTCCGCCTCGGCCGCGACGGTCTGTGGTACCCGTACGAATCGGAGCCCGGCCAGGACGACTGGTGGCCACGCGGCACCCCCGACACCGACCCGGTGGGCGCCCTGACCGGCCTGGCCACCTGGGCCGACGACCTGTGAACCACCCGCTCCGGTCGGCGCCCTTCGACGACGTGTCCGGTGATGACGAGCCCCGTGGACCGTCTGCCGCGCCTCGGCCGCGTGCTCGACGAGCCGGACCCACCCCGGCGGGACCCTCCTGCCGCTGACGCCATCCGTCCGGTGCGCGGGGCGCGTGAGTCGCGGCGTGCGCCGCAAACAGTGCGCGGTCGCGCACTCTGATCGGGATCCTGCCGGAAGACGCGCCCGTGCTGATCCTGGGTCCCGCCCTGGGCGCCTCCTGGCACAGGTTGCAGATCGCGTCCTGTGCGGTCCAGGTAGTCCATGCGAGGCGTATACGCGCAGGTCAAGGTCTTGTGGTCCGGGAGTGTCGACCCTGTTCGTGAGACGTGCGTGAGAGCGCCGGTGATACGGCAAAGCCCCCGCCGGGATGACCTGGCGAATCCTCTCGGAAAGGCTTGCTCCCTGCAGGGGCTCGGCGAGCTGGTCGTGAGGGAGCATGCGGCCATATCTGCCCATGGGACGGCCCGGGTGCGGCTGACGACACCGCTCTTTCCGAAACGTCCCACCCCAGTGAAGCAATATCTGTTCCCGTGAGGTGAGAATTTGACGGATCATGCAGGAAGAGTTTTTCGCTGCAATGGGCGGAGTGGAATTATGTAACGTGCGCAGGCCGTTCCGGCGTGCTACTGTCGTTCTCGGTTGCAGTTGTGGTTCCCAAAACTTCAAGTGCCCCCGACCAGGTTTCTGCCGGTCGGGAGCACTTTTGTGAATCCGGTCATTTTCCGGGCGGGGTGATCATCGCGGCGACACGGTGTCCGCACGGTGCGGATTCCGATGCACTGCCCCAAAGGAGATATGACATGGCTGCTGGTACCGTGAAGTGGTTCAACGCGGAAAAGGGCTTCGGCTTCATCGAGCAGGACGGTGGCGGCGCGGACGTGTTCGCCCACTACTCGAACATTGCCGCGCAGGGCTTCCGTGAGCTGCTCGAAGGTCAGAAGGTCACCTTCGACATCGCGCAGGGCCAGAAGGGCCCGACGGCCGAGAACATCGTTCCGGCCTGACGCTCACGCACCATCTGTAGCTGGGGCCCGCATCCTTCGGGGTGCGGGCCCCAGCTGCACGCATCTCCCGCGGCGGTTTCACCCGCGGGACGACGCGGAGGGATCCGCAGTCCAGCCACGAGCAGCTGCTCCTCCAGGATGCAGGCGCATCCTGGAGAGCTGCACCGCAGCCGACGCTCGGATCTCAAGTCCCCATCGTGTGACTAATTTCAGCATTTGCGCTCCCGGAGATTTCTGCCGGCCGGATCTGCTTTCTTTTGCCGCCGGTCCATACTTGTAATTCTCCATGCTGCTCATCGGTGCGGGAATTCCTTGATATGTGCCACATCGAGGAAGGTTCCGCATGAACCACACGTACACGAACGACCGCCCCGCTCGCGCCCGTAATGGCAGTGCCGACGCCGGAAGGGGTGGCAGCCGCTTCGGCTCGCAGGCACCGCGCCGTTCGGGCGGGCCGGCGCGCTCCGGCGGTTACGGTCGCCGGCCCGCCGCGGTGCAGGGCGAGTTCGCGCTCCCCGAAACGATCACCCCCGCGCTGCCCGCCGTTGAGGGCTTCGCCGATCTCGCCATGCCTGAACAACTGCTGACCGAACTCGGCAAGCAGGGTGTGACCGCACCGTTCCCGATCCAGGGAGCGACGCTGCCGAACTCCTTGGCGGGCCGCGACGTCCTGGGCCGCGGGCGCACCGGTTCCGGCAAGACCCTCGCCTTCGGCCTCGCCCTGCTCGCCCGCACCGCTGGACAGCGTGCCGAGTCCCGCCAGCCGCTGGGGTTGATCCTCGTACCGACGCGTGAGCTGGCGCAGCAGGTGACCGACGCGCTCACTCCGTACGCCCGCTCCGTCAAGCTGCGGCTGGCCACGGTGGTGGGCGGGATGTCCATCGGCAGGCAGGCCGGCGCTCTGCGCGGCGGCGCCGAGGTCGTCGTCGCGACCCCGGGCCGGCTCAAGGACCTCATCGACCGCGGCGACTGCCGGCTGAACCAGGTGGGCATCACGGTGCTGGACGAGGCCGACCAGATGGCCGACATGGGGTTCATGCCGCAGGTCACCGCGCTGCTCGACCAGGTGCGTCCCGACGGGCAGCGGATGCTGTTCTCCGCCACCTTGGACCGCAACGTCGACCTGCTGGTGCGCCGCTATCTGACCGACCCCGTCGTGCATTCCGTCGACCCGTCGGCCGGTGCGGTCACGACGATGGAGCACCACGTCCTGCACGTCCACGGCGCCGACAAGCACGCCACCACGACCGAGATCGCCGCCCGCGACGGCCGCGTGATCATGTTCCTGGACACCAAGCACGCCGTCGACCGGCTGACCCAGGACCTGCTCAACAGCGGTGTCCGGGCCGCCGCGCTGCACGGCGGCAAGTCGCAGCCGCAGCGCACCCGCACGTTGGCGCAGTTCAAGACGGGGCACGTCACCGTGCTGGTGGCGACCAACGTGGCGGCGCGCGGCATCCACGTCGACAACCTCGACCTCGTCGTCAACGTCGACCCGCCGACCGACCACAAGGACTACCTCCACCGCGGCGGCCGTACCGCCCGCGCCGGCGAGTCCGGCAGCGTCGTCACCCTGGTCACGCCGAACCAGCGCCGAGGCATGGTCCGCCTGATGTCGGACGCCGGGATCCGGCCGCAGACCACCCAGATCCGCTCGGGCGACGAGGCCCTGAACCGGATCACCGGAGCCCAGGCCCCTTCCGGCATCCCGGTCGTCATCACCGCACCGGTGGTCGAACGCCCCAAGCGCAGCGCCACCTCCCGAGGCCGACGCCGCCCCGCCTCGGCGACCCGGCGCGCGCCTGCGCGCCAGTCTGTCGTCGGCGCGGTGGCCTAGGCCTTTCATGATCAGGAATCTGGCCCATCTCTGCAGGAGGCACCTTTGACGCTGGTTCAGACGCAGCCCCGCCCGGAGGACGTCAACCCCGTGCACAGGACGGTGGCTGAGGTCATGGACGCGGCCGGACCGCAGGTCTGTGACGACATGAGCGTCGAGGTGGCGCTGGCCGTCATGGCCGCCGCACGCACGGGCCGGCTCGTCGTCTGCGACCAGGACGGCCAGTGCACCGGCCTGGTCACCCGGACCGAACTCGCCGCCGTCCGCGACAGCTCCGACTACACGGATCGCGTCCGCCTGCGCGACATCCTCGGCGACCACGGCTCGTTCGCCTCACCCGTGACCACGATGGCCGAAGCCGAGCACGCGATGTACACCCGTCACCTCGGTGCCCTGCCGGTGGTCGACGAGCAAGGCAGCGCTCTGGGCGTCCTCGCCCTCTGAAACGCCTCACCCTGGTCGGACCGTTCCCCCCTTCTCCCTGTGAGGCCACATGCGCTGCGTCATCGCCCGCTTCCCCTTCGAGCTCACCAAAGGCGGTGTGCTGGAATCGCTGAAGGGCATCAAGCCCGAACCGGTCACCGGCGAATCCGTGATCATCGGCCGTCGTCACTATCCCGTCAAGCAGGTCGGCCAGGTCATCACGCGCCAGGACCGCCGTGACTTCAGCGCCGCCGAAGTCCTCCGGGCCATGGCCCAGCTCGGCTTCACCTGCCGCGCCCTCCCCAAGGCCGCGCCTCTGGGCATCCTCGGCTCGCAGCACGCCTCCGCGATGCTCGGCACCCGCCGTGACGGTCTGACCGGGTAGACAGGCACGAGCCGACATCTGACCAGCGGTATGGGCCCGACCGGTACGCCGGTCGGGCCCATACCACTTCGGGAGCCGGGCAGCCGGTGACGACAGCGCCACCGGTGACCACGGTCAGGGACATCCGATTGCTCTACGCGGACCCCACCAGGGCGGCGACGCCAACGAGCAACTCGTCAGGCTTCGACATGGGGCGGACTGTGTCCGCCGGCCATCCGGCTGCTCGAGCGGTGACGCCACCGGGCAAGGCAGGCGCTCACGGTCTTGCCGCCGGAGGCCCGGCGGGTGACCGCAGTGGCGTGGACGAGGCCGGTGACCATGGGCCGGCCGGAGCCCTCGGTGCCGCCGTTCGGGCCAGGGGTGCGCATGCGCGGCACATGCCGGCTGGGATCGTGAACGGCGACCTCGATGGTGTCGGGGTGCGCAGTCGGTGGACGCGGTGTTGGCCGGTGCCGCCGACGGTGGCCGCGGCGCAGGCGGCGCCGTCACGCCCAGCCCGACATGCCACGCGGTGGTGGGTCACCGTGAGCGCCGGACAGAGCCTCGCAGCTGCTTGAACCATCCATGGGGACCTGTCGAGGCAGACTGGTCGAGGCGGAGTACCTCATCTTCCGGCGCGCGGAAATCTATACTCGCTGGAGTAGACATTGGTCGACGGTGTGGTTAAGGTTTCCGTCGTAGCCGAGATCGAGAGAGGCCCGGCAGAGATGAACTGCCGGGCAGTAGTACGCAGTTGCAGTTCGCAGGGCGGTGCGGTGGTGGAGTTCCGAAGCCAGAGCGGTTGCAGGACGGCGACGGGACTGACGACCGGACCGGGTGGCCCGCAGTGATCAGGGGCCGCCATGAGCAGTACCGCAGTGGCAGTACCAGTAAGTGAAGATTCGCAGTACCCAGCAGTGAAGTCGGTTAGCAGTACCTCGGTGAAGGCGTCGGCTGCGGGCGCGCGCACCGGGAGGTTCGGCAGTGGGGTTCCAAGCCAGAGCAGACGCAGGACGGGCGACGGGGCTGGCTGCCGAAGAGTGGCGCTGTTCGAGGCCACCAGCAGTTCGCAGTTCCCGTTAGTGAGTAGTTGATCAAGAGGGAAGAACGGAGGAACCCCGCGCCATCAGGATCGCCCGGGTGGAAGTCTTGGACCCGGGTACCGCAGGACATCGATAGTGAGGTGGTCTCCGGTCAAGCAACCGCGATCCCCGCGCCCCCGACAGCATCTCGGTCGGGTCTGCGGAAACAGAAAGCCGGTGCAGTATCAGGGCCGGCAGATGGTGTAGCAGTTCCTTCGGGGCCCTGGTGCCGGTGCGGCACCAGGGCCCCTCCATGTGTTCCACAGAGAGGTGCAATGACTGCAGACGACTCGTTCGGCCGTCTCGATGACGACGACTACCCCGCCTACACCATGGGTCGGGCCGCCGAGATGCTCGGCACCACGCAGAGCTTCCTCCGTGCCATCGGCG
This sequence comes from Streptomyces sp. NPDC051051, assembly GCF_040682975.1. Lineage (NCBI taxonomy): Bacteria > Bacillati > Actinomycetota > Actinomycetes > Kitasatosporales > Streptomycetaceae > Streptomyces > Streptomyces sp. NPDC051051. Next base: position 842 of record NZ_JBFBCB010000022.1, on the reverse strand, counting down.
AAGCCCGCCTCATCACCCCGCTCCGCTCCGCAGGCGGCCACCGCCGCTACTCCCGCTACCAGCTGCGCATCGCCGCCCGAGCCCGGGAACTCGTCGACCACGGCACCCCCATCGAGGCCGCCTGCCGCATCATCATCCTCGAAGACCAGCTCAAGGAAGCCCAGCGCGTCAACGCCGAATACCGCCGCGCCACCGAGTCGGCGAACCCGACCGCAGCAGCATGAGATGAGCGTGCCCGTCCGCGTCGGCGGGCACCGCACGCACGATCTGCCGTGCGGTGTGATCGTTTCCTCTGGTGACGCGGCGTGTGGGCGTGTAGCGTCTGCGTCAGCTGTCGTGGTTCGGAATTCCCTCTTGCCCACGCCTTCGGTGTGGGCGTTTTGCTGTGCTGTGCCGCAGGGACCAGGGCGATCACCTCCGCCTTCCACATGGAGTGGAAGGCGTTCATCGACTGGAAGGCACCAGACATGGCAACGGGAACTGTGAAGTGGTTCAACGCGGAGAAGGGCTTCGGTTTCATCGCCCAGGACGGTGGCGGCCCGGATGTCTTCGCGCACTACTCCGCGATCAACTCCACGGGGTTTCGTGAGCTCCAGGAGGGCCAGGCCGTGACGTTCGACGTCACCCAGGGCCAGAAGGGTCCGCAGGCCGAGAACATCAACCTGGCCTGACCTCGCAGACCGGCCCGGGGGATCGCGCACACTGCGTCCGGTGAGCGCCGCCCGTGCGGGCTCTGCCGCCCGCCGGCACGCCCTAGACCGCGCAGATCGCGCAGACCGGGCAGATCGCGCGGTTCACCGCGTCGGTCCGATGCCGCTGCCGACCCCGCCGCCCGTGTCCGC
>NZ_JBFBCB010000021.1:0-126534 GCF_040682975.1 Streptomyces sp. NPDC051051 | reverse complement strand
TATCGGGGCGACCCTCCGCCTTGCGATCGCACGCACCAGACGCCGCCGGGCCTGCCCTTCGGGCAGACGACGCTACTTTCGAAACACGCCCTAGATGGCCAGCGAGAGCAGTACCCGGGTCGCGTTCCGGTTCAGGGTGTCGGCGGCCTGGCGCAGGCGGTGGGCGTGTTCGACGGGCAGGGACAGGGCCAGGCAGCCCGCGGTGGAGCCGGCCGTGATCGGGACGGCCGCGCAGACCGTGCCCACGGCGTACTCCTGGAGGTCGAGCACCGGCACCGTGGGCGGCTGCGACGCCAGGCGGGAGAGCAGCAGCTTGTCGCTGGTGATGGTGCGCGAGGTGAGGCGGGCCATCTTGTGCCGGGACAGGTGGTCGCGCCGGCCGTCGTGGTCGAGCTGGCCGAGAAGGCTCTTGCCGAGCGCGGTGGCGTGGGCGCAGGAACGGAAGTCGACCCACTCGTTGACCGCGGGCGTGGCCGGGCCGTCGGCGTACTGGGTGACGGTGACCTCTCCGTCGACGTAGCGGCTCATGTAGACGGCGGCGCCGACGCAGTCGCGCAGTCGGTCCAGGGTCTGCTGGAGCTGGTCCCTGAGGGCCTCCTCGTGGTGGTGTGCGGACGCCAGGCGGGTCAGGGCGGCGCCGGTGACGTACGCCCCGTCCGCGACCTGCTCGACGTATCCCTCGCGGCGCAGCATCCGCAGGAGCGGGGTCAGTCGCTCCGTGCCGAGGCCGGTCTCGCGGGTCAGTTCGGCGTCGGTGACGCCTGTGGTGTGCCGGGCCACCGTCTCCAGGACGCGCAGGGCGTCCTGGGTCGAGTCGTACGGCGCGGTCGGCTCGTGTTTCAGCGCCACGGTTCCCCCTGCGCTCGCTGTGTCGGCTGCGCTTGCTGTCTGGGCCGTAATCCGGTCGGTGAACCGGTTCCACGATATCCGGCGACGGGCCCGTGGGAAGGTGCGTCGAGCGGATTACGGCCCTCTCAGCAGGGTGATTGTTCCGTTGTCATATGCCGACGGCGTGGCGCGGGCACCGCCCCGGGCTCAGAGCACGGCGCTGAGGAACTCCCGCGTCCGCTCCTGCTCCGGCTCGCTGAAGATCTTCTCCGGCGGGCCCGACTCGACGACGCGACCCGAGTCGAACATCAGTACCTGGTCGGAGATGTCCCGGGCGAAGTTCATCTCGTGGGTCACGCAGAGCATCGTGATGTCGGTGGTGCGGGCGATGTCCCGCAGCACGTCCAGGACGCCGGCCACCAGCTCCGGGTCCAGCGCGGAGGTCACCTCGTCCAGGAGCAGGATCCGCGGCCGCATCGCCAGCGCCCGCGCGATCGCCACCCGCTGCTGCTGGCCGCCGGACAGCTGGGTCGGGTACTTGTCGACGTGCTCGGTCAGGCCCACCAGGTCGAGCAGCTCGCGGGCCCGCTGTTCGGCCTCGTCCCTGGACAGGCCGAGGACGGTGACCGGGGCCTCGGTGATGTTGCGCAGCACCTTCATGTTCGGGAACAGGTTGAACTGCTGGAAGACCATCCCGATGTTCTTGCGGACCTCGCGGACGTGTTTCTCGCCGGCCCGGACGAGCCTGCCGCCCCGCTCCTCGTGGGTCAGGTAGTCGCCGCCCACCCTGATCGTGCCCTCGTCGGGCCGGTCCAGGGTCATCAGCAGCCGCAGGATCGTCGTCTTGCCGGAGCCCGACGGGCCGATCAGCGTGACGTGCTTGCCGGAGTCGACGGAGAAGTCGAGCCGGTCGAGGACGGTGTGGTCGCCGAAGCGCTTGGTGACCTCGTCGAAGCGGATCAGCTCGCGGCCGTCCACGGGCGGACCGGCGGGGGTGCCGGTGTTCTGCGCGGCATGGGTGTCAGCGGCATGGGTGTCAGCGGACAAGGCGTCGCTCCAGGGCTCGGATCAGGAGGGAGGCGGGGTAGGCGACGGCGATGAAGGCCACGCCCACGACGGTGAGCGCCTCGGTGGTGAAGGTCTCGTTGCTGAAGGACTGGGCCTCGCCGAGCATGTCGAAGGTGCCGATGGTGGCGATCATCGGCGAGTCCTTCAGCATGGCGATGACGTAGTTGCCCAGCGGCGGGACGACCCGGCGGATCGCCTGGGGCAGGATCACCGCCCGCCAGGTGCGGGCCCTGGACAGGCTCAGCGCCGTGGCCGCCTCCCACTGGCCGGCGGGGACGCCGTCGATGCCCGCGCGGTAGACCTCGGCGGTGTAGGTGGAGTAGTGCAGTCCGAGGCCGACGATGCCGGTGGTGAGCGGCGACATCGACGGGCCGAAGCCGGGCACCACGTAGAACAGGAAGAACAGCTGCACCAGCAGCGGGGTGTTGCGGACGAACTCCGTGACGGCGACGACCGGCCGGCGCACCCACACCCGCGCGGACCGCTGGGCCAGCGCCCACACCAGGCCCAGCACGAACGCGATCAGGGCGCCGACGGCCAGGGCCTGCAGGGTGACGAGCACGCCGTCCCGGAACCGCGGCATGAAGTCCTCCACGACGCTCCAGTCCCAGTTCATCGCGCACCCCCCGCGGACCGCGCACCGGCCCGGAGGCGCTCGCCCCGGGCGCCGGGCTTCCCGGTGGTGCCGGCGGACTTCTCCGGCGGCTGACCGATGCCGGCCTTCGCCCTGCGCTCCAGCAGCCGCATGCCGCGGGTGAGGAGGAAGGCCAGGACGAAGTAGAGGACCAGCAGCAGGGTGTAGACCGGGGTGGTCTCGTTGGTGCCCAGCCGGAGCAGATTGCCGGCGAACGTCATGTCGGCCACCGTGATGACCGACACCAGGGCGGTCCCCTTCAGGAGCTCGATCAGCAGGTTGTTGAACGGCGGCACCATCGCGGGCCACGCCTGGGGCAGTTCGATCAGGCGCAGCCGCTGCCCGCGGGTGAAGTTGAGCGCGATGCCCGCCTCCTTCTGCGCCGGGGCGACGGCGGCCAGGGAACCGCGGACGATCTCCGAGCCGTAGGCGCCGTAGGTCAGGCCGAGCGCGCTGACACCGGCCCACAGGGGCACCAGCTGCCAGCCGAAGAGGGGCAGGGCGAAGAACATCCAGAACATCAGCACCAGCGCCGACATGCCGCGGAAGACCTCGAAGTAGGTCCCGGCGAGGAAGCGGACGATCCAGTACCGCGAACCGCGGGCCAGGCCGATCCCGAACGAGACGGCCGCGGCGAGGGCCGCCGCGTACACGGTGACCTGGACGGTGACCCAGATGCCCGGCAGGAACCAGGTGGTGAGGAACTGCGAACTCATCATCAGCCGCACAGCTCCTTCGCCGTGAGGTCCGTCATGTCGTCCATGCCGAAACCGAAGGGGCCGACGATCTCCAGCAGTTCCCGGTAGTCCTGCTGCTTGAGCTTCAGCAGTTCCTCGTTGAAGGCGTCACGGAGGTTCTTCTCGGACAGCCGGAAGGCGAACCCGCCCGCGCCGTAGGCCGGCTCGCCGTCCACCACGGGCTGGAACGGCTCGGTCGCCGACACGCGTCCGGCGCCCTCCACCGCCGCCCTGACCGTGATGCGGGTGCCCGCGAAGGCGTCCACCCGGCCCTGGGCCACCGCGTCCAGGCCGGCCACCTGGTCGGGCAGCACGAGGACGTCGCGGATGCCCGCGGCCTCGGCGTAGTCGATCTGGGCGTAGGCCTTGCCGGAGGCCAGCGTGAGTCCCTTCTTCCTGACGTCCGCGTACGTCCTGATGCCGTGCGGGTTGCCCTTCCTGACGATGAAGGAGTCCAGCATCAGGTAGTCCGGGTCGGCGAACAGGACCTGCTCGCACCGGACCGGATTGATGTACATGCCGGCGGACACCACGTCGAACTGCCGCGCCTTCAGCCCGGGTATCAGGGCGCCGAAGTCCACCGGCACCGGCTTGACCGCGTCGACGCCGAGCCGCTTGAAGACCACCTCCGCGATCGCGGGCGCCTCCCCGGTGGCCCGCCCGTCCTCCCCGACGTATCCGAAGGGCGGTTCGCCGGCGATGCCGATCTTCACGGACCCCTGATCGCGCAGGGTGTCCAGAAGACTGCCGCCCAGGACCTTCCCGTCGTCCGGCACGCGGCTGCAGCCGGCCGTCCCGAGACCCCCCGCCGCGCCCAGCGAAACCGCTCCGACGAGCAGTGAGCGGCGGCTGAGCCCTGAGCGGGATCTGTCGGGAATTCCTGATCGATGTGCGTGTGGTCGAGCCATGGGCGCGCGGCTACCCAGACCTCATGCGCCTCATGCGGATCGCTTCCGGGCCGGCGCCGGTGCCGAAACCTCCTCGGCCGCCGGGGGAGGGGGCCGTGGGACGCACGGCGCGGCAGGTGGCGGTCCTGGGCGGCGGAGGAGGCGCCCGGCCTCGGCCGGACGCGTTCCCGTCCGGACCCGCCGTCGTCAACACGGCCTTCGGGAAGGCCCGTTGCACCGTCGTGTCGCCGGCGGGTGCGGCGCCCCCCGCGTCATCTCGGCCAACCAGGTGAGGAAGTGGGCGGCGCTGTGCCGATGGGGTACCCGAGCGGTGGGGCCGTACCAGGCTCTGCTGGACGAGGGGGCGCGGAACCGGCCCCCGCACTGTCGGAAGAACAGCAGGAAGGCTGGACATGACCGCACTCGGATTCCTCTACCCGGGCCACTCCGCCGAGGACGACTACCCGCGCATCGAGCAGCTCCTGGGCAGTGACATCCGGCTGGACCTGGCCCACACGGACATCGGCGAGGACACCCACCGCGTCGACGTCCTGCGGCAGCTGGGCGCGCCCGAGCGTCTGGCGGCCGGCGTCGAGCAGCTGCGGCTGTCCGGCGCCGAGGCCGTCGTGTGGGCCTCCACCAGCGGCGGCTTCGTGCACGGCTGGGAGGGCGCCCACGAGCAGGTGCGCGCACTGGCCCGCGCCGCCGGGATGCCCGCCTCCTCCACGTCTTTCGGCTTCGTCCACGCGGTGAAGGAGATCGGCGCCGCGCGGGTCGCGATCGGGGCGACCTACCCCGACGACGTCGCCGGGCTCTTCGCCGGATTCCTGCGGGCGGGCGGCGTCGAGGTGACGGCACTGCGCGGCTCCGGCCTCGGCACCGCCGCCGAGGTCGGCACCTGGGGGGAGGCGGAGGTGCTCGCCCTGGCCCGCGAGGCCGACACCCCCGACGCGGACGCGGTCCTCCTCCCCGACACCGCCCTGCACACGGCCGCCCACCTCTCCGCCCTGGAGAAGGACCTCGGCAAGCCGGTCCTCACCGCCAACCAGGTGACCGTCTGGGAGGCCCTCCGCCTGACCGACCGCCGGGTCAACGCACCCGGTCTGGGAGCACTGTTCACCCGGGAGCCGATCGTGCAGGCGTGAGCGGCGGAGCACCGACGCCCGCGGCCCGCCGACCGTGTGCCGGGCTCGGTGCTCCTGCCCCGCCGGGGGCCCGCGCCCTCCGCCTGCCGGGGCCGGTGCTCCTCGCCCCCCGGGGATCCGGCCCCCGGGCCCGCGCCTCCTCGCCCACCGGCGCCGGCCGGGTGCCCGGGGCCCGCCTGACGGGGCCCGGTGCCCGTCGCCCGACGGCCGCCCCCGGGCCCCGGACCCCGCTCACCAGCCCTCCGACAGGGATCGGCGCGCCGCGCCCACCACCCCCTTCGCCACCGGCCGGGAATAAGCGGGGACAGCCTCCTGTTAGCGTCCGACGGACAGTGCACGCCGAGATGCAGGAGGAACCCCCGTGGCGGCAGACGAGACGGCGGCAGGCGAGAACAGGGCCGGTGGAGCGGCGGCCGGCGAGGCGGCGGCCGGTGACGTGTCGGCCGACGGGATCCGCGGCGCGGTGCACGGCAGTGCCCCCGCCCCCCTCTCCGTGCTGGACCTGGTCACCGTCGGTTCCGGGCACACCGCCACCGACGCCCTGCGCACCAGCGTCGACCTCGCCCGGCTCGCCGAGGCCCGCGGCTTCCACCGGTACTGGGTCGCCGAGCACCACTCGATGCCGGGCGTCGCCTCCTCCTCGCCCGCGGTGATCCTGGCCCACCTCGCCGCCCACACCGGCCGCATCCGGCTCGGCTCGGGCGGCGTCATGCTGCCCAACCACGCCCCGCTGGTGATCGCCGAGCAGTTCGGCACCCTGGAGGCCCTCGCCCCCGGACGCGTCGACCTCGGTCTCGGCCGCGCCCCCGGCACCGACGGCGCCACCGCCGCCGCCCTGCGCCGCACCGACCGGCTGCACGAGGGCGCCGACGACTTCCCCGAGCAGCTCGCCGAGCTGACCCGGTTCCTCGACGACGACTTCCCCGACGGGCACCCCTACCGCCGTATCCACGCCGTCCCCGGACCCGTCCAGGCCACCTCCCCCGGCGGCGTCCAGTCCCGGCACCGCCCGCCGGTGTGGCTGCTCGGCTCCTCCGGGTTCAGCGCCCGGCTGGCCGGCCTGCTGGGCCTGCCGTTCGCCTTCGCGCACCACTTCTCCGCGCAGAACACCGTCCCGGCCCTCGACCTCTACCGGGAGTCCTTCCGGCCGTCCGCGGTCCTCGACGAGCCGTACGCCCTCATCGGCGTCTCGGTGCTCGCCGCCGACGACGAGCGCGAGGCGCGCCGCCAGGTCCTGGCCACCGGCCTGAACATGGTCCGGCTGCGCGGCGGCCGGCCCGGCCTGTTCCCCTCCCCGCAGGAGGCGGAGGCCCACGAATTCACCGCGATGGAGCGGGAGTTCGTCGACTCCTGGACGGCGAACATCATCCACGGCACGGCCGACGAGGTCCGCTCCGGCCTCGACGGCCTGCACAAGCGCACCGGTGCCGACGAGTTGATGCTCACCAGCCACGCCCACTGCGGCGACCTGCGCCTGCGCTCCTACGAACTCGTCGCGGACGCCTACGGGTTGCCGACGGCGTAGGACGCGCCGGCCATCAGTTCGGAGATACGGTCCGGCGGCACCGGGCGGGAGTAGAGCCACCCCTGTCCGGTGTCGCAGCCGATCCGGCGCAGTCGGCCGGCCTGCGCGGGGGTCTCCACGCACTCCGCGGTCACGGTCAGCCCGAGCCGGTGCGCGAGGGCGATCATCGCCTCGACGACGACCTCGTCCGCCGGATTGGGCGGCGCGCCCGTGCCCTCGTACTGGAAGCCGCGCACGAACGACCCGTCCAGCTTGAGCACCGACACCGGGAGCCGGCTCAGGTACGCCAGGTTGGAGTAGCCGGTGCCGAAGTCGTCGATGGCGATGTTCACGCCCATGTCGCTGAGCGCCTGGAGGGCCTGCAGCGGGCGCCCGGCCGAACCCATCACCGCGGACTCCGTCAGCTCCAACTGAAGCAGTGACGGGTCCAGTTGAGTCTCGGCGAGGATCTCCGCCACGTCCGCCACCAGGTCGGAGTCCCATACCTGACGGACCGCCACGTTGACGCTCACGAACAGCGGCGGATCGTCCGGACGGGCCAACTGCCAGGCCCGTGCCTGCCGGCAGGCGGTGGCCAGCACCCAGCGCCCCAGCGGCACGATGGAGCCGTCCTCCTCGGCGAGCGCGACGAACCGATTCGGCTGCAGCAGGCCGAACCGGGGGTGGTCCCAGCGCACCAGCGCCTCCACCCCCCGCAGCCGCCCGTCCGACATCCCCACCAGCGGCTGGTAGTCGAGCCGGAACTCGCCCCGCTCGATGGCCGGCCGCAGGGTGGAGGCCAGCGCCTGGCGGGTCATCAGGTGTGCGTTGCGCTCTGGGTCGAACAGCGTCCAGCGGTCCTTGCCGTCCACCTTCGCCCAGTACAGGGTCGTGTCGGCCGCCTGCATCAGCCCGGTGGCCGTGGTGCCGGCCGCGTGCCGCTCGACGACCCCGATCGACGCGGACACGTTCAGCCGCTGCCCCGAGAGGTCGAACGGCGCCTGGAGCGACTTCAGTACGGACTCGGCGAGGTCCGCGAGCTGTTCGGTGCCCGTGGAGTCCTCCACCAGCAGGGCGAATTCGTCCCCGCCGAGCCGCGCCACCAGCGGCACGCCCGGCCGGGTCCGCCCGGCCTCCTGCGCGCACGCGGTCAGCCGCTCCGCGACGGCGGCCAGCAGCTGGTCGCCGACCCGGTGGCCGAGCGTGTCGTTGACCGCCTTGAACCCGTCCAGATCGAGGTAGCACAGCCCGATCCGGCCGGTTCCGCTCTGCTCGAACGACTCCGCCTCCAGCGCTCCCGTCACCCGCTCGAAGAACAGGGTCCGGTTGGGCAGCCGGGTCACCGGATCGTGCATCTGGAGGTGGCGCAGCCGGGCCTGCAACTCCCGGTGACCGCTGACGTCGGTGACCGACAGCAGGACGCCGCCCGTACCGCCGTCCAGCGGCGCCACCGTGATCTGGGCCCACAGCGAGCGCCCGTCGGGCCGTTTCAGCCGCCGTGTGCAGCGCAGTTTCGCCTGGCGGCCGCGGAGCACCTCCCGGTAGGCGTGCCAGGTGCGCGCGTCGGAGGCCAGGTCCAGCAGGTCGGCGGCGGACCGTCCGACCAGCCCCGCGGGCCCGCCGCCCAGCAGCCCGCCGAGCGCTTCGTTGGCGTCGGTGACCAGGCCCTCCCGGTCCACGACCGCCATGGCGAGGGGCGCGGCCGCGAAGACGGAACGGTAGGCCGGTGGCCCGCCGTCGGTGTCCTCGGCGGCACCCCTACGAGTAGATCCCTTGATGTCACTCACCGTGACGGCCGACCGGTCGAGGTCTGCCGCGGGCGTCGGCCCTTCGGACGTTCCGCTCACCGCTCGCTCCCGCAGTGCACTCGATCTCTGTCCGCGCAGGAAAGTCTGCCGATCATAGAGGCTGCCCCCTGACGTCCGCAGCCACTGCCCAGTGTCCCGGAACAACCGACGTTTCTGACAGATCGTTTCTGCCCCCGGGGGGACCGGTTCTGCGGGCAGGCGACCGCTTGTGACGTTCCGTGAGTGTTCCGGGGGTGTCGGCATGATGCCCCCGTTTCCGCGTCCTCACTCGTCTGGGGCAGACAAACAGGGCGTATTGTGATGAATTCCCCCAGGCTGGTGGGCGGTGTCCCGTGAACCGCTCCCGGAGGTCCCTGTGCCGCGACAGCTCCCGCGCCCTCGACTGCGCAGCACAGCGGCCATGTTCACCACCCTCTCGGCACTCGCCGCGACCTGCCTCATCAGCGCCCCCGCGGCGGAACCCTTCTCGGCCACCCCCTGCGCGCTCAAGCGCACGGACGCCCACCACTCCGAGGGCCTGGACACCTGGAACGCCGCCTATCCGCGGCCCGCTCGCGCCCTCGACGCGGTGATGGTCTTCCTGTCGTTCCCGGACTGGGCGCCGGCGGTCCCCCCGGCCGAACTCGCCGCCGACCACTTCCCGGCCACCAGCCGCTACTTCCAGCAGGCCTCCTACGGCAGGTTCACCCTGCGCGCGCACCCCCTGAAGCGCTGGATCCGGATGCCGAAGCCGTCCACCGCGTACGCCATACGGCGGGACTGGAACGCCGCACACCGCGGCGCCTACCTGCGCGACGCCCTCGCCGCGGCCGACGGGCAGGTCGACTTCTCCCGCTACGACGTCGTCTACCTCGTCGCCGACCCGGACGCCCCCGGCGTGGACTCCGACGCCACCAAGGTCGTCAACATGGACCACCCGCTGCGCGCCGACGGCACCGACATCCGGCGGATCGTCACCGTCTTCGAGCAGCATCCGCCGGACCGGCTCGTTCTCGCCCACGAGACCGGACACGTGTTCGATCTGCCCGACCTCTATCACCGCCCCACGGACGGCAAGGGCGACTGGGACACGCACGTCGGCGACTGGGACCTGATGGGCAGCCAGTTCGGCCTCGCTCCCGACCTGTTCGCCTGGCACAAGTGGAAGCTGGGCTGGCTGGAACCGCGCCAGGTGGTGTGCGTGCCCCGCGGGACGCCGACCCGCCTGAGCCTGGAACCGCTGGGTGCCGGGCCGGACGTGCCGGTGAGCCGGGCCTCCGGCTCACCGGCCTTCGGGCTCGGCAACGGCACCAAGCTCGCGGTCGTCCGCACCGGCGCCGACAGCGTGCTCGCCTTCGAGGCCCGCGGCCGCGTCGGCAACGACCGGGCGTCCTGCCGCTCGGGCGTGCTCGTCTACCGCGTCCGGAGCGGCGCGGCATCCGGCCGCGGTCCGGTCGAGGTGGTCGACGCACACCCCGCCACCGATGCCTGCTGGGGCGACTCGGTCTACCCGCCCCTCGCCGACGCCCCGGTCGGCGCCGGGGAGAGCTTCACCGTGCCGGGGGAGGGCGTACGGGTGGACGTGGAAGGGCGCACCGCGGCGGGGGCGTGGACGGTCCGGATCACGGCGTAGGGCCCCCTCCGGCGCGATCCGCCGGAGAGGCCCCGGGGACGGGCACGCGAAAGGCCCCCCGCTTCCGCGAGGGGCCTTGCTGTCTGTGCGCCGCCAGGGACTCGAACCCCGGACCCGCTGATTAAGAGTCAGCTGCTCTAACCAACTGAGCTAGCGGCGCCTGCTGACGTCGTAGACCTTAGCATCCGGATCCGAGGCGTGAGAAATCGATATCCGCACGGCGGCACGGGCGGCCCGGACGGCCGCCCAGAGCAGGATCTCCGGGCCCGGCAGCCAGGGGTGGCGGGCGTCCGGGGCGGTGACCCAGCGGGCGGCGGTGCCGCTCGTCTCCGGGGCGAGCGGGGCCGGCACGGTGACCGCGTCCCCGTTGCCGTGGCACAGCAGCGGCGGCACCGTCCCCGTACGTCCGTCCCGGCGGCCGTCGGCGCTCCACTCCTCCCACTCCAGGAGCGAGGGGAGCCGCTGGGCGGTGCCGGGTGCGGCGAACAGCAGCATCCGCCCGCGGAACGCGGCCACCGGCCCGGAGCCCGGCCCCTCGTCCCACATCCGGTCCAGCATCAGCCGCCCGAACATCGCGGGGGCGCTGACGACGTCGAAGACGGCACCGCAGGGCAGCACGACCGGGGCGTGCGGGCGTTCCTCCCACAGGGCCAGGGTGCTGCGGGGGAACGGCGCCGCGGACGCCAGCCAGGCGACGCCGTCCGCGGTGACCCCGCAGGCGTCGCGGCGGTCGGTGTCCGGGACGTTCCGTGTGCTGCTCATGCCGACAAGGTCTACCCGGCGTGAGCGGGCGATCTCGCAGGGTTCCGGGAAACCGGGACGAGAGGGGAAGGGAGGGGGTATCTTGCCCGCCTGGCATATGCCTGGGCCTGACGCGGGGTGACCGGCGCGGGTTCCGTCGCCCTGCGGGCGTCACACGGGGTCGGCGTGCCCGCGTCCCTCGACGTCCCCGCTCAACAGGTCCCGTCCGAACTCGACCATCTTCTTCGCGTAGTCCTCGGTCCACTCGGCCCGGTCGGCGATGTCCGCCGCCGTCAGCCGGTCGAAGCGGCGCGGATCGGCGAGCTGGGCCGCGGCCACGGCCTGGAACTCCATCGCCCGGTCGGCCGCCGCGCGGAAGGCCTGCGTCAGCTCCGTGGCCCGTGTCAGCAGCGCGCCGGGATCGTCTATCGACTCCAGGTCGAAGAAGTGCTCCGGGTCGCCGGCCGCCTCGGCGGGCTCGAAGAGCAGGGGCGCGGGGCGTAGCCGCGGTTCGTTCCGACCCGGCGTGGGCTCCGCCATGTCTTCTCCTCCTCGTACGGTCGGGATGGCACCACTGGTGAGCGGACCACCCTCCATTGTCCCCCGGCGACGCAAGGGGGCCGGGGCCCCGGCCTTCTCAAGCCGTCCGCCCCCGGCGATGTTCCCCAGCCACCGGCACTTCCAAGCCACCTGACGCCCGGCTGTCTTCCCCGGCCGCCTCCGGCGGTGTGCCGGACTCCGTCCGGGAGGGGTGGGGGCGGGGTCGGTCATGGCGTCCAGGGGACCCGGTGTCGGGCGAGGTGCGCCAGTACCGCGTGGTTCGCCTCCCAGCCGTCCGGGAACTTCACGGTGGTTCCCAGCTGGACCGGTTCCGTCGACGGGTAGGCGTCCAGGAGGTCGGTGACCCCCGCCCGGCAGACGACGACGCAGGCGTGGCGGTGACGGGAGGCCAGGACGCACAGACGGCCCGTCTCCAGGTGGAAGGCGGTGGCGTCGGGGCGGCCGGACAGGGGATGCAGGACGACCGTGACGTCGTACTCGCGGCCCTGGAGCCGGTTCGCCGTGTCGACGGTGACGTCCGTGACGCCCAGCTCGGCCAGCGCCGCGCGGACCGCCGCCGCCTGGTCGCGGTGGGCGGTGCCGACGGCGATCCGGTCGGCGGTGAGGGGGGTGGGGGCGGGGGAGCGCTCGGAGGTGGCCGCGCCGCCCCGGTCCAGGAGGCGCCGGACGACCGCGGCGACCGCCCGTACCGCCTCCGGGTCGGTGCGGGGCGTGTGCCGGGCGGGCAGTTCCAGCAGGCCCCAGCCGGACTCCGCCGCCTCGTCGATCACCCGGTCGGGCCCCGAGCCGTCGGAGGGGACGCCGAAGGAGAGCTTCCGGTCGCCGTGGCCGGTGCCGCTGCGGAACGGCGTGAACGGGTAGAAGGCGTCCGAGACCAGCGGCGCCGCCGACGCCGGCAGCCGCCAGGACACCGGCAGCCGGTGCTGCGGCAGGCCGGGATTGTGCGCCAGCAGCGTCGACACCGCCGAGGCCGACGGGTCGTACGACAGGCCGGCCCACTGTTCGCTGCCCACGATCGCGAACGGGTCCAGTTGCCCCGGGTCGCCCACGAACAGCGCCCGCTCGAACAGTCCGGCCACGGCCAGCAGCCCGTCCGAGCGCATCTGGTAGGCCTCGTCCACGATCGCGTGCGGCCACGGCTCGTCGGTCTTCACGTGCGCCCACTTGGCGGCCGTGGAGATGACGACCGGCAGCCCCGTCAGGTCACCGGCCTTCGCCGACTTCCGTACGTTCGGCAAGTCGTCCAGCGCTTTGTCGTAGGCGTCGGCGTCGCTGCTGTGCAGGCGGCCCACCGGCAGTGCGGGGTTCTTCTCGGCGAGCCGCAGCACCAGGTCGTCGACCTGCGCGTTGGTCTGCGCGACGACCATCAGCGGCCGCCCCGCGTCCGCCAGTTCCAGCGCCGCTCGGACGACGAGCGTCGACTTGCCGGCACCGGGCGGGGAGTCCACGACGACCCCGCGCGCGGTGCCGTGCAGCGTGTCGCGGAGGATCGCGTCGGTGGCGCGGGTGGCGGCGGTACCGGGGTCGTGGACGGCCTCGGTGGTCACAGGACGTCCTCCTCGGTGACGGAGTCGGCGGCTTCGGGCACCGGCTCCCCGGGCGGGCCGCCGTGCGTCCACGGCGTGTCCTCCGGGTCGGGCAGCTTGGCGCCGCCGCGCTGCTCGTGCTCGAACAGGGTGAAGCACACCCGGTCGCCCTTCTCGGGCACGGACCCTTCCTCCGGCTCCTTGCCGCGGCCCATCTTGTCGACGATCCGCAGCACCAGCAGACCCTCGTCCTCCGGGCCGTCGAGGCCGTCCGGGCCGTCCGCACCGGCCCGCCGCACGAACTCCGCCGCCTGCGGCTTCCCGCCCAGCGACCGGTACACCTTGACCCGCTCCCCGAGATGCGGCCGGTCGTCCGTGCGGACGGTGACCAGCGGGCGCGGGCTCGGCCGCCTGCCCTCGCCGTACGCCATCACCACGTCGACGACCTCGCCCGCGAACGCCTCCCCGGCCAGCCGCCGCCCCGCCATCACCAGCGGGTCGTCGAGGGCCTCCTGCGCTTCCAGCCGGGCCTGTTCCCGCTCGCGCGTGGCCAGCTTGTTGGCGGCGGTGACCGCGTCGTCGCGGCGCGGCTGCGGCGGCTCGCCCGCCAGCACCCGGTCGCGGTGGCCGGTGAACGACCAGCGGTCGCGGGTCCACCGCTCCTCGACGTGCGCCCCCTCGGGCAGCTCCCGCAGCAGGTCGATGCCCTGCCACACCCTCTCCCAGGTGGGCAGGGTCCGGCTCAGCACGAGGTCCCGGACCGCCCGCTCGGCGGCGGTCAGCTCGCCCAGCCGGTCGTCGGCCTGGAGGCCGTCCTCGGCGGCGGCGAGGGCGGTCCGCGCACGGTCGTAGCGCTCGATGGCGGGGGCGAGCAGCTTGTTGTCGAACGCCGGGTCGGTCGCCGGACCGGCCGGCGGACACAGCAGCTGGCCCTCGGCGTCACGGGCCAGCTCGGCCCGCAGCGCGGCCTCGGCGCCGGTCTCACCCCCGGGAGGGGCGATCCAGCCGAGCAGGGCCCCCAGATGCTGGTCCTCCAGGCTGGACTGCCCGGTCGCCCAGTGCCGCCCCAGCACCTCCGTGAGCGCCAGCAGCAGCGAGGAGCCGGGCACCCGGGACCGCTCCCCGAAGTGCGTCAGCCACCGCCCGAGCAGCGGCACGCGCGGCGGCGCGGGATACGGCGTCTCCGGGTCCTGCTCCGCCGTACGCCGGAAGCGCGTGGAACGGCCCAGGAGACGGACGTACTCGACGCCCGCGCGGCTCGGGACGATCAGCTGGGGCGCGTCGGAGCACAGCTCGACCTCGACCTTGACGCGTTTTCCGGTCTCGGGATCGGTCTCGCTGCGCTCGGCGGCCTCGACGGCGTCGGCGTGGGAGTCGATGTACGGCAGGACGATGTCGGCCAGCTCGGCGAGGAACGCGAACCGCAGGTCACGGTCGCGCGGCTGCGGTACGACCAGCAGCCGGGGCGCGTCCCGGTCGGTGCCGACGAGGGCGCCGAGCGGGGCGCCCGCCTCACCGGCGGTGGTCAGCGGCACGAACACCAGCGGCCGCTCGGACAGGTGCCGGTGGCGGACGGTGGCGGCGGGCCGGGCGCGGCCGGTGGCGACGGCCTCCAGACGGGCCAGGGTGGCGATCAGCGACACCTCGCCCCCAGGGCCTCGTCGCGCAGCAGGACGGCGCGCCGCAGGGCCGCCACGGTCGGGTCGTCCGGATCGCCGGCCTCCCCGCGCGCGGCGGCCAGCACGTCCTCGACCGTCGTCAGGCCGCCCAGTTCGGCGCGGACGGGGCGGCCGAGGGCGGTGACCGCGCCGACCGCGCGGGAGCGGTTCCGGCAGTGGAACGCCAGCTCGCAGGCGGCCAGGCACTCGGGCGCGTACGCGGCCGGGACGGACTCGACGGCCGCCGTGAGCTGATCGGGCGGCAGCTCCGGCGAGAAGCAGGTGCCCTCGGGAAGCGCGTCGGCGATCTCCTCGATACGGGTCAGCCGGGCCAGCTGGCGGCGGGTGACCGCGCGCTGCTTGCGGATGTCCACGGCGGACGCGGCGGGCAGGTTGGAGAAGTCCTTGGGGCACACCAGCAGGACGCGGTGGCGCACCCGCGGCGCGGGGTCGAGGCGGGCGGCGACCGCCTCCAGCGCCAGCACGTACACCGCGGCCTGCCGGGCGGCCGCGCCGACCTTCGCGGGGTCCGCGGAACCGTCCAGCAGGGGGAACGACTTGATCTCCACGACCGTCCAGCTGCCGTCGGGGTGCACCACGACCGCGTCCGGCTCCAGGAACGCCGGGGAGCCCGCGACGTCGAGCGCGAGCATCGGGTGGTCGAGGAGGGTCCAGGTGCCGGACGCCGGGCCGGCCTCGCGCAGCGCCAGCGCCGTCCGCGCCGTACGGCCCTCGGGGCCGATCGCCGACAGGTCGGGGACGCTCGCCCCGGTGGGCGGCTCCGCGCGCGGATCCAGCTTCTCGTGCACCAGGCGCAGCAGGTCGGCGCCGCCGTCGGCCTTCACCTTCGCCTCGAAGGCGTTGCCGCGGGTGAGGGCGAACTGGGACTGGCCGAA
The DNA here is from genome assembly GCF_040682975.1 of Streptomyces sp. NPDC051051. Classification (NCBI taxonomy): domain Bacteria; kingdom Bacillati; phylum Actinomycetota; class Actinomycetes; order Kitasatosporales; family Streptomycetaceae; genus Streptomyces; species Streptomyces sp. NPDC051051. The sequence goes on along the minus strand of NZ_JBFBCB010000021.1, from coordinate 110,929 downwards.
CGCCGAGGGAGAGCCGAGCGCGTCGGCCAGCGCCGCCTTGTTCACCCCGGCGCCGTCGAGGATCGCGCGCCGGCTGCATCCCGGGTTGGCGGCGAGCGCCGCCAGGGCGCGGGCGTCCAGCGCCTTGGCGGGTACGTCGGGTCCGCGCAGGTCAGCGAGCCGCTGCCGGAGCGCCGTCCCCCGCGTCCGAGGGGGTGGCACCCGGCTCGGCTCCGGGCCCGAACCGTGACTCGCGCTGCCGTGGAATTCGCTCACCCGGGGAAGTCTGGCATCCGCCACTGACAATCGGGGCCCCGGTGCCCCGAGTTGCCACCGGGACGAACGGGAACCGTCCCGCCGCCCAGCCCCCGACCCGGTCCGCCCGGCGCATCACCAGCGGCGCCAGCAGCAGTCCCGCGCCCATCACGGCCGCGCCCGCGGCCGCGTCGAGGAAGTAGTGGTTGGCGGTGCCCATGACCACGATCGTCGTCACCAGCGGATAGACCACGCCCGCGGTCTTCGCCGCGCGGGTGCCGCCGTGCCGCCACAGCATCACCCCGCACCACAGCGCCCAGCCGACGTGCAGGCTCGGCATGGCCGCGTACTGGTTGGTCATGCCCCCCAGGCCGCGGGGGGCGCTCGCCTCGCCGCCCCACCAGCCGTACGAGCTGTACTGGGCCATCGTGTCCACGAAGCCGTGGTCCGCGGAGAGCAGGCGCGGCGGGCAGGTGGGCAGCAGGGTGAAGCCGATCAGACCGATGAAGGTCGACGTCATCAGCCAGGTGCGGGCCGCCCGGTAGTGCACCGTGCGGGACCGGAACAGCCACACCAGGACCACCGGGGTGACCAGGTAGTGCAGCGACGCGTACCAGAAGTCGGCCGGCACCCCGATCCACGCCTCGGTCCGGAACAGCCGGTTCAGCGGGTGCTCGGCGTTGAGGTGCAGGACCTTCTCGATCCGCAGGATCGCCAGGCCGTGGTCGACGGCACTGTCGACGTCGCCCCGCGCGAGCAGCCGGCCCGCGGAGTAGCAGGCGTACACCAGCACCAGCAGGGGCAGTTCCGTCCACCACCGCAACCTGGTCGGCGAGGCCGCCTCGGTGCCTGGTGTCTCGGTCTGCGGCATCCGATCGCCTCCCCCTTCGTATCGCTGCGGTGCCCAGGGCACGGAGGTGCCACTTTACGGCCTGGGAAGGCGCCCCCGTAGGGACGCCCCCGGCACTCAAAGACGCTGGGATCGCCCACGGGGTTGCCCCTGTTCGGGGTGCGCGATGATGGAAGGGTCCCGCCCCTGATTTCCCCGGAAGGGTTCCCATGGCACCGCGCATCCTGCTGGCCCGGCACGGACAGACCGAGTGGTCGCTGTCCGGCAAGCACACCGGCAGGACCGACGTGCCCCTGCTGGAGGAGGGCCGGCGCGGCGCCAAGCTGCTCGGCGAGCGGCTGCACCGGGCGCCGTTCGACGGTCTCGTCGACGCCGAGGTCCGCACCAGCCCGCTGATGCGCGCGCGAGAGACGTGCGAACTCGCCGGCTTCGGCGAGCGGGCCACGGAGTGGGACACGCTCATGGAGTTCCACTACGGCGCCTACGAGGGGATGACCCCCGCCGAGATCCAGGCGGTCCGGCCGGGCTGGCTCATCTGGCGCGACGGCGTGCCGGAGGGCGAGACCCTGGCGGAGGTCACCGCGCGCGCGGACGAGGTCGTCGCGTGGGCACGGTCCGCCGACCGGGACGTGCTGGTCTTCGCCCACGGGCACATCCTGCGTTCGATCGGCGCCCGGTGGCTGGGCCTCCCGCTGGACTTCGCGGCCCGCATACGCCTCAACCCGACGTCGCTGTCCATACTCGGCTGGGCCTACGGCGAACCGGCGATCGAGAGCTGGAACGACCTGGGGCACCTGGCCGGCTAGGGCGCGGCCCCGGGACGTCGGCGGCACGGGCGCCCGTGGCGGTCACGCCTTGCGCGGGGCCGTGGCGTGCCGCTCCAGGAACTCCGACACGTCCGGGACCCGCCGGTGGGGCAGCAGCACCCGCGCCGTCCCCGCGAGCATCGTCCGGATCCGCGACGACTGCACCTCGTCCAGCAGGTCCAGCACCCGCATCCCGGCCGTGGCCGCCTCGTCGGGCCGTCCCCCGCGCGCGAGGTCGTCCGCCAGCTCGGCGGTGTACAGCGCGATGTTCCGCGTGAAGTGGGGGTCCTGGAGCTGTGCCGCCCGTCGCGCGTGCCGGGCCGCCCGCGGCCACGCCCCGAGCGTCGACCAGCACTGCGCCTCCAGACCCTCCAGTTCGGCCTCGCCGTAGAAGCTCATCCACTCGGGGTCGGCGTCCGAGAGGCCGCGCGCGTACAGGGCGTGGGCACGCGCGAGTGCCTGCTCGCAGCCGGCGCGGTCGGCGAGTCCGGCCCAGCCCCCCGCCTCGCGCAGCGCGAGCAGAGACATCAGCCGGGCGGAGCCCAGCGGGCGGGCGACGCGCTGTGCGGCCTGCGCCGCCCGGAGCGCCTCGCGCGGGCGGCCCGCGTCGCGCGCGAGGAACGCCGTGTTGCAGAAGGCGTGCGCCTCCAGGGCCTCGTCGCCGGTCATCCGGGCGGTCGCGAGGGCCTCCGCGTAGTGCGAGCGGGCGTCGTCGAACCGGCCCGAGTCGTGTGCCAGCCAGCCCACGGAGATGGCCAGTTCGCCCGCGCCCGAGTGGAGCCGGTCGGCGGTCGCCTGCCGTACCGCTCCGGCGTCCAGCAGGGCGTAGGCGGTGCGCAGCGGCGCCGCCGCGCGCCGGTAGAGCCCGTCGGCGCCGTGCCGGTCGTCCAGCAGCCGGATCCTGCGCACCGCTTCTTCCAGGGCGGTCGCCTCGCTCGTCCCGGGACGCCGCGCGGGGCGTTCGGCCGCCGACGCGTCCAGGGGGAGTCCCAGAGGGCCCATCGAGACGGCGGCCACCGTGGCGCCCCCGCCGGTCATGAATGCGCGACGCAGCACGTCGCTCTCCTCGTCGTTGTGGTGCGTGTCGTACGGGTCCTGCGTGTCATACGGCTCGTGCGTCCCGCACGTCTCACCGGTGCCCGGCGCGTCCTCGAGGAGGTGCGCCCCCCGCCCGCGGACGGACGAACGGGGCGCGAACCCCAGATCGGTGAGCGTGCGGCCGGGAAACATGTGCAGGAACACCCGCTCGTACGCGTAGTTGGGGCAGCGGATCTCGCCCGCCTCGACGCGGCCGACATAGCGCGCGTCGCAGCTCACCCGCTCCCCGATCTCGCGCGCGGCCCGCCGCACCAACGCGGCGAACTCGGCCGGCGAGCGCTGTCCGCGTAGCCGCCGGAAGGTGGGATTGGGCCGTGCCGGCCGGTCGGGCCGAGGTGGGGTCACCGGTGACGACGCCATGGCCGGGTCCTCTCGTGCGAACCGTCGAACCATGCCGGAGGCAGGGCGGGTCGACCGATCCGTCGGCGTGATCACCCTGTTTCCGGCGGGCATGAACGTACCTTCTGTGATCGGTCCGCCACACAGTGTTTGGCCACAAAACCGGATATCTCATCCGCGATCCGCCATGAACTGCCATCCTTTGCGGCGCATTTCCGCGTAGCCGTTGACGGTCCGCCGCGTTGGACCCGGTGGACGCGCACAGTGACCGCTGAGGGAGGCCGGGAGTGGGGACCAGTCGAAGGGACGATCCTCTCGTGTCGTCGGGGACGGCATGCGATCTCGTGACGGTGCCGACCCGGCAGGGGCTGGAGGCGGCCGACATCCTGCGCCGGGGAGCCTGCGACGCGATGGGGCCGGTGCTCCACTACGACGGACACGGCACCCTCGCCTTCCTGGTGCCGCCGGGCACCGCCGCCGCCTGGGACGTCCCGGGCAGCACCTGTACGGAGACCGACGGACGGGGACTCGCCCTCGAGCCCCCCGTCGAGGGCTCGGACTGGCTGCTCCCGCCCGGCGAGGCCGACCTCGCGACCGACCCGGCCGTGCTCCAGAGGGCGTTGGGGGAAGCGGCGCGGCTCATCGAGGCGGCGGACAGCTGCCGGTAGCCGGTCCGGCTCCCCGGGGCGGACGCCGGCGAGCGGCGCGTCCCGCCCGGCGGTGGACGACCGGGGGAGCACGGCACGCCCGGCCCCTGCGAAAATGCCCGCATGGCAAGGTCCAGGAACTCCCGGCGCGAACGCGGCAGCGACGCGACCGTCAGCGAGACCGTCGACGGCGGGCTCGCCCAGCTCCGCCCGGACCGCGACCGGGCGCGGGCCTGGACGCTGCTCATCGACGGGGCGCCCCAGTCGCACGTGGACCTCGACGACCCCGGGTACCTCTCCTTCGAGTACCAGCGGCGGCTCGGCCACGTCATCGACCTCGCCGCCCCGCCCGGCAGACCGCTGCACGTCCTCCACCTCGGCGGCGGTGCCTTCACCCTCGCCCGGTACGTCGCCGCCACCCGGCCCCGCTCCACCCAGCAGGTCGTCGAACGGGACGCGGCCCTCGTCCGACTGGTCCGCCGGGAGCTGCCCCTGGACCCCGGCGCCCGGATCCGGGTGCGGTCCGCCGACGCGCGTGACGGGCTCGGCAAGGTGCCGGACGGATGGGCCGACCTCGTCATCGCCGATGTGTTCAGCGGCGCCCGCACCCCCGCGCACCTGACCTCGACCGAGTTCCTCGACGAGGTCCGCAGGGCCCTGAAGCCCGGTGGTCTCTACGCCGCCAACCTGGCCGACGGTCCGCCGCTCGCGCACCTGCGCGCCCAGATCGCCACCGCCGCCGCCCGCTTCCCGGAACTCGCCCTGGTCGCCGACCCCACCGTGCTGCGCGGCAAGCGGTTCGGCAACGCCGTCCTCGTCGCGTCCGACCTGCCGCTGCCGACCGCCGAACTGACCCGCAGGGCCGCCTCCGACCCGCACCCCGGCCGCGTCGAGCACGGCAGGGACCTCACCGACTTCACCGGCGGGGCCGTACCGGTCGTCGACGCCTCGGCGGTGGCGTCACCGGCCCCGCCGCCGTCCGTCTTCCGCTGAACCCCTCGCCCGCTCAGTAGGTGCCGATCTCCACGCGCGGCGGTCCGTCGTGCCAGGTGCAGAAGACCGACACGCGGTCCGCGCCCGAGGCGAACTCCACCCGGATCCAGGACTCCGTCTTCCACACCTGCATCGACCAGCCCGCGCCCGGCGTGGCCGAGACGAGCGAGGCCGAGGTCCTCCCCAGGTCGAAGACGACCAGCCCGCCGTCGGTGTCGTAGCTCTTGACCTGGCCGGACGGGCTGGGCGAGGCCGCCGGCCGGGAGCGGGACGGGGCCGCCGGACTCCCGGGGGTCCGAGACGGGGGCGGCGTGGCGGTCGGCTCCGTGGACGCAGGGGACGGCGTCGGCGCGGGGCGGTCGGTGGCCGAGGCCGTCGGCGGCTTCGGAGCCCCGGTGGGCACGTCGCCGGCTGTCAGCGGCAGGGCGCGCGGCGGGTCGTACGCCGTGCCCGCCAGGACCGTGTGGACACCCCACCACGACAGCGTGACCGCCGCGCCCGTGGCGAGCGTCCAGGCCAGTACGTGTACGAGTCCTCTGCGCATCGCGGGCCATCCTGCCTCACCCGCCGCAGCCGTGTCGCACGGACGCCCCCCCGCACGCCCCCCGGCAGGTCCCGCGTCCCCACCGGTTGTCCACAGGCGCGGAGTTGTGCACAGGCCCGAAGGGACCCCGGCCGCATGGCGTAGGTTGCGGCGCATGGCAAGTGTGCTCGTGGTCGAGGACGACCAGTTCGTCCGCTCGGCGCTCATCCGGCACCTCACCGACGCCGCACACACCGTGCGCAGTGTCGGCACGGCGCTGGAGGCGCTGCGCGAGGTCGCCCATTTCCGCTTCGACGTGGTCGTGCTGGACCTCGGACTGCCGGACCTGGACGGCTCCGAGGCCCTGAAGATGCTGCGCGGCATCACGGACGTACCCGTCATCATCGCCACCGCCCGCGACGACGAGACGGAGATCGTCCGGCTGCTCAACGCGGGCGCGGACGACTACCTGACGAAGCCGTTCTCGGTGGAGCACCTCTCCGCGCGCATGGCGGCCGTCCTGCGCCGCTCCCGCTCCGGCGCGGGTGAGGCACCGCCGTCCAGCGTGCTGCGCGTCGGCGGACTGACCGTCGACCCGCTGCGCCGCCAGGCCGAACTGGACGGCGTCCGACTCGACCTGACCCGCCGCGAGTTCGACCTGCTCGCCTTCCTCGCCGGCCGCCCCGGCGTCGTCGTCCCGCGCCGCGAACTGCTCGCCGAGGTCTGGCAGCAGTCCTACGGCGACGACCAGACCATCGACGTCCATCTGTCCTGGCTGCGCCGCAAGCTGGGCGAGACGGCGGCCCGCCCGCGCTATCTGCACACCCTGCGGGGCGTCGGCGTGAAGCTGGAGCCGCCCGCCGTGCCGACCGCCGGGGAGTCGCGGTGAGGTGGGCCCTCGTCAAGGTCTGCCTGGCGGTCACCACGATGGTCGTGGTCGCCTTCGCCGTGCCGCTCGGTCTGGTCGTCAAGGAGATGGCCCGCGACCGCGCCTTCTCCAACGCCGAGCGGGAGGCCGCCGTCGTGGTCCCCGCGCTGTCCATCACCACCGACCGCGACCAGTTGGAGCGGGTCGTCGCCGCCGCGGGCTCCGACGACGGCATGGCCGTGCACATCCCCGCCGGTGACGGCCGGCAGGCCCTCGACCTCGGCCGGCGGCGCGCCACCGCCGCCGACATCGCGGCCGTCCGCGAGCTGGGCCGCACCTCCACCGCCGAGGTGCCCGGTGGCTCCGCGCTCCTCCAGCCCGTCGCGCTGAGCTTCGGCACGGTCGTCGTCGAGGTCTACGTCCCCGAGTCCGAGGTCAGCAACGGGGTCGCCACCGCCTGGGCGGTGCTGGCCGCGGTCGGCGCCGCACTGGTCGTCGGCTCGGTGGCCGTCGCCGACCGGCTGGGCGTGCGCATGGTGCGGCCCGCCCGGCGGCTGGTCGAGGGCGCGCACGAACTGGGGGAGGGCAGACTGGGCGCACGCGTGCCGGAGGAGGGGCCGAACGAACTGCGGCTCGCTGCGGTCGCGTTCAACTCCATGGCCGACCAGGTCGTCCAACTCCTGGCCAACGAGCGGGAGCTGGCCGCCGACCTCTCCCACCGGTTGCGCACCCCGCTGACCGTGCTGCGGCTCAACGCGGCCTCCCTCGGCGACTCCCCGGCCGCCGAGCAGACCCGCGCCGCGGTCGCCCAGCTGGAGCGGGAGGTCGACACCATCATCCGTACCGCCCGCGAGGCCAAGCCGCAGACCGCGGCCGCCGGACCGGGCGCAGGATGCGACGCCGCCGAGGTCGTCCGGGAGCGGATGGCGTTCTGGTCGGCGCTCGCGGAGGACGAGGGCCGCAAGGTGCGGGTGGCCGGCGCCGACCGGCCGGTGCGCGCACCGGTGGCCCGTGCCGACCTCGTCGCCGCCCTCGACGCCCTGCTCGGCAACGTCTTCCGGCACACCCCCGAGGGCACGGCCTTCGCGGTCGACCTGCACAACGGCGAGGACGCGGTGATCGTCCTCGTCTCGGACGCGGGCCCCGGCATACCCGATCCCGAGGCGGCGATGGCCCGCGGCCGGGGTTCCGGCAACGCCGGGTCGACCGGGCTCGGGCTGGACATCGTGCGCCGGCTCGCGGAGTCGACCGGCGGGGACGTGCGCATCGGCTCGTCCGTGCTGGGCGGCACCGAGGTGCGGATCTGGATCCAGCTCGACGGGCGGGAGCCGGAGCGCAGGGGGCACCGGGGCACGGTGCGACGGCGCCGGCAGGGCGGACGGGCCGTCACCTTTAACCGCTCCCGATCCCTTCCTTAAGCGCGCCCTAAGATCCCCGGACCCTGCCCCGATCAGGCTTTTTGCCCGATTCGGGGCCGCTAGCGTGCTGCCGCACCCCACCCCCGTGAGCAGTGAAGGCAGGCACGCGATGAGCACGCACCGGCGCACCGTCAGAACCAGGAACAAGCTGATCGGGGGCGTGGTCGCCGCGGCCGCCGTGGGCGGTGGCGCCGTGTTCCTCACCGGCACCGCCCAGGCGGCCGGGATCGGAGCCGCGTACACGAGGACCAGCGACTGGTCGACGGGGTACACCGGGCAGTACGTCGTCACCAACAACAGCGGCGGCGCGAAGACCGACTGGACGCTGGAGTTCGACCTGCCGGCCGGGTCGCGGATCGGCTCGCTGTGGAACGCCGAGTCGAGCGTGACCGGACGGCACGTCACGGTGAAGCCGGCCGCGTGGGACAAGGACGGCCTGGCCGCCGGCGAGTCCGTCACCGTCGGCTTCGTCGTCAACGGCACCGCCGACCCCGCCGGTTGTCTCATCGACGGGGCCACCTGCTCGGCGGACGGCGGCGCGACCCCCGAGCCGAGCGGCCGCCCGACCGGGACCCCGACGGCCTCCCCGACCCCCACCGCCTCCCCGACCGTGACGGCCACCGCCTCCCCCTCCCCGTCCGGGACCTCCGGCTCCGGGACCGCCGGCTCCGCCGCCTTCGCCCCCTACGTCGACACCTCCCTCTACCCCGCCTTCGATCTCCTCGCCGCCGCCGAGGCCACCGGCGTCAAGGACTACAACCTCGCCTTCGTCACCGACGGCGGCGGCTGCACGCCCAAGTGGGGCGGCGTCACCGACCTGGCGAGCGACGGCGTGGCCTCCCGGATCGGCGCCCTGCGCGCCGGGGGCGGCGACGTCCGGGTCTCCTTCGGCGGCGCGTCCGGCACCGAACTCGGCACCACCTGCGCCTCGGCGGACGCGCTGGCCGCCGCCTACGGCAAGGTCGTGGACGCCTACCGGCTCACCAAGGTCGACTTCGACGTCGAGGGCGGCGCGCTGCCGAACACGGCCGCCAACACCCGCCGCGCCCGGGCCGTCGCCACGCTCCAGCGGCAGCACCCCGGCCTGGACGTCTCCTTCACCCTCCCCGTCATGCCCGAGGGCCTCACCCAGGACGGCGTGAACCTGCTGGCCGACGCCAAGGCCAACGGCGTGGAGATCACCACCGTCAACATCATGGCGATGGACTACGGACCCGCGTACAGCGGCGACATGGGCACCTACGCCGAGCAGGCGGCCACCGCCACCCAGGCCCAGGTCAAGAGCGTGCTGGGCCTGACCGACACCGCTGCCTGGAAGACGGTCGCCGTCACCCCGATGATCGGCGTGAACGACGTCGCCTCCGAGGTCTTCACCGTCGAGGACGCCACCCGGCTCGCCGCCTTCGCCAAGACCAGGGGCCTGGGCTGGCTCTCCATGTGGTCCGCGACCCGCGACCGGCAGTGCCCGTCCCCGAAGAACACCGCGGACGCGACGTGCAGCTCGATCACCCAGACCCCGAACGCCTTCACGAAGGCGTTCGCCGCCGGCCGCTGAGCAGGAATCGGGCGCTTCCCCGCCAGGGTGGACATACTGAGCGAAGGCTTGGATGTCCAGGAGGTCGTCCATGCCCAAGACGCTGATCGACGTCGACGAGGACCTGCTGGCCGCGGCAGCCATGGCGTTCGGCACGAGGACCAAGAAGGACACGGTCGACGCCGCACTCGGGGAAGGGGCCGAACGCAAGAAGCGTGCGCTCGCCCTGGCCCGGCTCGCGGCGCGGGCGGACGCGGGTGACTTCGACATGCTGTCGGACAAGGAGAACTACCGTCGATGAGCGCGGCCGCCTACCTCATCGACACCAGCGCGCTGGTCCGCGTCCTGAAGCAGCCTGCTCGCGCCCTCTGGGAGAAGCCTCCGAACGATTTCGAGACGATCGCCTCGGTCACGGGCCGGTCGACCCAGTGGCTCGCGGCACCCGGCAGCCTCTGACCGGGGCCACCGCCGGTCACCCCGCCCGGAAGGGCAGCGGGGCGCGGCACGCCCCCACGGCGTGCCGCGCCCCTTCCCCTGTTTCCCCGTTCCCCCGTTCCCCCGTTCTCCCGGGATCCCCACCCCGGGGGTCTTCGGTCAGGCCGTCTCGAGCGCCGGCAGGGTTCCCGTGCGGGCCGCCTGGCCGTACCAGAGGGCGCTCGACTTCGGGGTCCGGGCGAGGGTCGCGTAGTCCACGTACACCGCGCCGAACCGCTTCTCGTAGCCGTACGCCCACTCGAAGTTGTCCATCAGCGACCACAGGTAGTAGCCGCGCACGTCTGCGCCCTCGGCGATGGCGCGGCGCACGGCCCGCAGGTGGCCGTGCAGGTAGGCGATCCGCTCCGGGTCGTGGACGCGGCCGTCGGAGTCGGGCTTGTCGTCGTAGGCCGCGCCGTTCTCCGTGATGTACAGCGGCAGGCCCGGGGCCTCCTTCGTGTACCGCATGATCAGGTCGTGCAGACCCGTCGGGTCGATCGTCCAGCCCATCTCGGTGCGCTCGCCCGGCGTCTGGTGGAAGGCGACGTCGTCCGCGGCCGGCCAGGGGGAGTGCTCGCCGGCGCCGTGGCCGTCCGCCCGCGGTGCCTTCGGGTCGGCGTCCGCCGCGGAGACCAGGGTGGGCGTGTAGTAGTTCAGGCCCAGCGCGTCCAGCGGCTGGTTGATGGTGCGCAGATCGCCGTCGAGGACGTACGACCAGTCGGTGAGCGACGAGGTCGCGGCCAGGAGCGTCTCGGGGTACGCGCCGCGCAGGATCGGGCCGTGGAAGACGCCGTTGGCCAGGTCGTCGATCCGGCGGACCGCGGCCAGGTCGTCGGGGGTCTGCGAGAGCGGCCTGACGACCGAGGAGTTGAGGCTGATCGCCACCGAGTTGCGGGTCGGCATCACCGACCGCAGGGCCTTGGTGCCCAGGCCGTGCGCCAGGTTGAGGTGGTGCGCGGCCTTCAGCGAGGCCGCCGGGTCGGTGCGGCCGGGGGCGTGCACTCCGGCGGCGTACCCGAGGAAGGCGCTGCACCACGGCTCGTTGAGCGTGATCCACTGCTCCACCCGGTCACCGAGCGCCTCCCCGACGATCTGGGCGTACTCGGCGAACCGGTACGCGGTGTCCCGCTCCGGCCAGCCGCCCGCGTCCTCCAGCTCCTGCGGGAGGTCCCAGTGGTAGAGCGTGACGGCCGGCTTGATGCCCTTCGCCAGCAGCTCGTCCACCAGCCGGCGGTAGAAGTCCAGGCCCACCTGGACCGCCGGGCCGCGGCCGGTCGGCTGGACCCGCGACCACGAGATGGAGAAGCGGTACGAGGTCAGGCCCAGCTCGGCCATCAGCGCGACGTCGTCGCGGTAGCGGTGGTAGTGGTCGACAGCGATGTCACCGGTGTCGCCGCCGGCGGTCTTGCCGGGCGTATGGCTGAAGGTGTCCCAGATGGAGGGCGTGCGGCCGTCCTCCCGCACCGCCCCCTCGATCTGGTAGGCGGACGTCGCGGCGCCCCAGAGGAAGGCCGGAGGAAAGGTCACCGGGTTGGCCGACTGTGCGGACTCAGGCATGGAAGCGCTCCCATGAGTGGTCGTCGAGGTCGTCGAGACCGACGAAGGATGGGGGGAAGAGGTGCGGAGGGCCGGGGCGGCGGTGACCCGGCTCCGTCGGACGCGGCACCGGCGGGGCCGTCGGCCCCGCACGGACGTCGGACCGGCTGGGTGTCGGCCCGCACGGTCGTCGCCCTGCGGGATGTCGGCCCTGCGCGGACGCCTGCCGACGGGGTGCCGGCCCTGCACGGATGCCGGGTCGGCGGGGTGTCCGTCCCGCGCCGGCACCGGACCGCGGGGGGTACCGGTCCTGCGCGAGCGCCGGACCGGCGGTGTCGGTCCCGTGCGGATTCCGGAACCGCGAGGGTGCCGGCGCCGTGCGGACGCGGGACCGCGGCAGGTCCCGGCCCTTGCGGACGTCGTGATCGCCAGGGTGTCAGGCCCGTGCGGACGCCGGACCGGCGGGGTGCCGGTGCCGTGCGGACGCCGCTCCGGCACGATGCCGGGCCGGCGCGGGCGTCCGGCCGGCGAGGGCGGTGGTCCCGCGGCGGTGCCGGACCCGCGCGCGAGCCGGATCCGCGGCGGTCCCGGCCCCGCGTGGACGCCGGGCCGGCACGGTGGTCAGCCCTGCGCGGTCGCGGCGACCGACGGCGCTGTCGGTCCCGCGCGGCTGCCGGACCGGTAAGGTTCCCGGCCGCGCCGCGGAGCGCCCCCGCATCAGCCCTTCACCGCGCCCTGCATGATGCCGCCCACGATCTGCTTGCCGAAGATCGCGAAGACCAGCAGCAGCGGCAGCGTGCCCAGCAGCGCGCCCGCCATGATCAGGGACTGGTCGGGCGTGTAACCGCGGCCGAGGCCCGCGACCGCGACCTGCACGGTCGGGTTGCCGGTCTGGCTCAGCACCAGGAACGGCCACAGGAAGTCGTTCCAGGTCTGGACGAACATCAGCATGCCGAGCACCGCCATCGCGGGGCGCGCCGCGGGGAACACCACGTGCCACACCACGCGCCAGCTGCTCGCGCCGTCCACCCGGGCCGCCTCGATGATCTCGTCGGGCAGCGCCTGGAGCAGGTACTGCCGCATGAAGAACACACCGAACGCGCTGACCAGCGACGGCAGGATCACCGCCTGGAGCTGGTCGGTCCACTCCAGCTTGGCGACCATCATGTACAGCGGGATCACGCTGAGCTGCGGCGGCACCATCATCGTGCCGACCACGATCAGCATCATCGCGCCGCGGCCCTTGAACTTCAGCTTGGCGAAGGCGAACCCGGCGATCGTGGACAGGAACACGATCGTCACGGCCGAGGTCCCCGCCACGATCGTCGTGTTGACGAACGCCTTGCCGAGGTTGGCGTCGTTCCAGGCGATGTCCAGGTTGTCGAAGAGGTTCGACCCGAACCAGAACGGCGGCGGCGTCTGCGCCAGCCGGTTGTTGTCGCGGGAGGCGGCGATCGCCGTCCACACCAGCGGGAACAGTGAGCCGACGGTGAACAGGGCCAGGATCACGTACGCGATCGGCCCCGCGTGCATCTGCCCGCCGGCCCGCGCCGACTTGGGCCGCCGCACGAGGCCGGGCTTCTTCACGGCCGTGTCCGGCGGAGAGGGGGGCGGTGTCGTGGAAGTCGTCGTCACGGCCGTACTCCTAACTACTGGCGCGCAGCCGGCGCGAGATGACGTAGTTGACGATGCCGACCACGATCAGGATCAGGAACATGGTCCAGGCGATCGCGGAGGCACGGCCCAGGTGCTGGTTGACCCAGCCCTGCTCGTACAGGTACAGGCCCAGGGTCTGGAACTGGTGCTCGGAACCGCCCGACGCCCCCTTGTTGGCGTCGAACAGCAGCGGCTCGCCGAACACCTGGGTGGCGCCGATCGTCGAGACGACGACCGTGAACAGGATCGTCGGACGCAGCGACGGCAGGGTCACGTGGATGAACTGCTTCCAGCGGCTCGCGCCGTCCAGCGCCGCCGACTCGTACAGGTCCTGCGGGATCGCCTGCATCGCCGCCAGGTAGATCAGCGCGTTGTAGCCGGTCCAGCGCCAGATGACGATCGTGGACACCGCGAACTGCGAGGGCCACTTGTCGCTCTGCCAGTCGATCGGGCCGACCCCGACCATGTCCAGCACCCAGTTGATCATGCCGTAGTCGCGCCCGAACAGCAGGACGAAGACCAGCGAGGCGGCCGCGATGGACGTCGCGTACGGGGCGAGCATCGTGACCCGGAAGAACGTCGAGCCGCGCAGCTTGTAGTTGAGGATGTGGGCGAGCCCCATCGCCATCAGCAGCTGCGGCACCGTCGAGATGACGCCGATGGTGAGCGTGTTCTTCGCCGCGTTCCAGAAGAAGTCGTCGTCGAAGATGCGCGTGTAGTTGCGCAGTCCCACCCATTCCATGTCGGTGGGTGCCGTCATCTCCACCTGGTGCAGCGAGGCCCAGCCGGTGTAGACCAGCGGGAACAGGCCGAACGCCAGGAACAGCAGGAAGAACGGCGAGACGAAGGCGTACGGGCTCCAGCGCATGTCCCGCTGCCAGCGGCGGGAGAGCCGGGCCCGGTGCCGCTGCTCCGCGCCGGTGGGGCCGGCGGGCGGTCGGCCCGGGGCCGCGCCCCCCTCCTTGGCGGGGGGCGCGGCGGTGTCGTGGGTGGCCATACGGGTCACTTGTCCAGGTTGTTGTCGATGGTCTTCGTCGCCGTCTCCCAGGCCTCCTCCGGCGACTTGCCCTTCGTCACGAGGATGACGCCGTTGTCGGTCAGACCCTGCTGGATGATCTGGTCCTTCGGGCCGATCACCTGGACCGGGGCGGCCTTCGCGGCCTCGGCGAAGATGGTGCCGATGTTGAGGTCACCGGTCATCTCGTTCTTGGCGCCGGTCACTTCGGGCATGGTGTACGCGCTCGGCGTGCTGGGGAAGGAGCCCTGCACCTTGAACAGCTTCGCCTGCTGCTCGGGCGCGGTCAGCCAGGCGACCAGCTTCTCGGCCTCCTTCACGTTCTTGCCGTTGGAGGGCACGGAGAGGAAGGAGCCGCCCCAGTTGCCGGACTTCGGAGCGACCGCGACGGCCCACTTGCCGAGGGACTCCGGCTTCGACTTGCCCTTGAGGGTGCCGAGCATCCACGGCGGGCAGGCGATCGTCGCGAACTTGCTGTTCGAGATCGTGGTGTCCCAGGCGGGCTGGAACTGCGTCTGCGCCTGCACCAGGCCCTGCTCGGCGGCCTTCGCGGTCAGGTTGAAGGCAGCCTTGACGGCCGGGTTCGACTTGTAGATGACCTCGCCGGAGGAGTCGTAGAACTTCTCCTTCTCGCTGCTGAGGACGGCGTTGAGCAGGCCGCCGGGGGAGTCCATGAAGAAGGTGCCCGCGGGTGCCTTCTTCTTGTACTGCTCGCCGACGGAGACGAACTTGTTCCAGTCGCCCGCCCACAGCTTGCCGACCTCCGCCGGGTCGGTCGGCAGACCGGCCTGCTTGAAGAGGTCCGTGCGGTAGCACAGGGCCATCGGGCCGACGTCCGTGCCGAGACCGACGGTCTTGCCGTCCTTGGTGGTGGCCTGCGACCACTTCCAGTCCAGCCACTTGCTCTTGTCCACGCCCGAAACCTTGGACAGGTCCTGGAGCTTCGCGCTCTGGGTGCCGACGACCTCGGCGATGTTGGCGACCTCGACCGCCTGGACGTCCTGGAGACCGCTGTTGGTGGTGAGGTGGTTGACGAGCGCGGGGTAGTAGTTCTCGTTGCGCTCGATCACGTTCTCGGCGATCTTGATGTTCGGGTTGAGCTTCTCGTACTCGGCGTAGAGACCGGCTTCCTTGAAGCCCATCGTGCCGAAGAGTCCCAGGGTGATCGTGGTCTTGCCCTTGCCACCGCCCGACGACGAGTCGTCGGAGGCCTTGTCGCCGCCGTCGTCGGCACAGCCGGCCAGCAGCCCGGCGCCCATGGTGGCGACGGTCGCCAGGACTACCACCCGACGGGAGCTTCGGGTACGTGCTCGCATTACGTCCTCCTGTTGCCCTGACGTGCCGACCCCCCGGCCAACTGCATTGTTGGGCCCGTTAGTTTCTCGCTGCGGCTCGGGCGGGGAACGTGCGGGTTGTGTATGTGTCAGGTACCGTGGGAGCGCTCCCACAGGTGATGTGTTGAAGAGTCGTCGGTCCGGGCGAGGGTGTCAAGGGCGGGGACGTGGAGAGACGTGTTCAGTTATCCGGCTGTTAGCTAACTCGCCGGGGCGATGCTTTTCGGCCGGGAGTCGCTGCCCCCGGGGGGCGGTGGGGCGGACGGCCGGGACTGTTAGATTCCAGGCCGGTGGGATGATGACAGCGGGAAGGCGGAGCCCATGGCAAGCCACGGTACGCGGGGACGGAGCGGTGGCCGGCCGACCCTCGAAGAGGTGGCGGCGCGCGCCGGTGTGGGCCGCGGCACGGTCTCCCGCGTGATCAACGGCTCGCCCCGGGTCAGCGACGCCACCCGTGCCGCCGTCGAGGCCGCGGTCGCCGAGCTG
The DNA here is from genome assembly GCF_040682975.1 of Streptomyces sp. NPDC051051. Classification (NCBI taxonomy): domain Bacteria; kingdom Bacillati; phylum Actinomycetota; class Actinomycetes; order Kitasatosporales; family Streptomycetaceae; genus Streptomyces; species Streptomyces sp. NPDC051051. The sequence continues at coordinate 95,118 of NZ_JBFBCB010000021.1, read as the reverse complement.
GGCTATGTCCCCAACACCGCGGCCCGCGCCCTCGCCGCCAACCGCACGAACGCGATCGCCCTCGTGGTGCCCGAGCCGGAGACCCGGTTCTTCGCCGAACCGTACTTCTCCGACATCCTGCGCGGAGTGGGCGCGGAACTCGCCGACACGGAGATGCAGCTGCTGCTGATCTTCGCGGGCAGCGACCGGGAACGGCAGCGCCTGGCCCAGTACCTGGCCGCCCACCGCGTGGACGGCGTCCTCCTCGTCTCCGTGCACGCCGACGACCCGCTGCCCGACCTCATCTCCCAGCTGGAGATCCCGGCCGTGATCAGCGGCCCCCGCTCCGCCGCCGAGACGCTGCCGTCCGTGGACTCCGACAACTACGGCGGCGCCCGTTCGGCCGTCGAGCACCTGCTGGCCCGCGGCTGCCGGCGCATCGGCCACATCACCGGCCGCCTCGACGTGTACGGCGCCCAGCGGCGCGTCGACGGCTACCGCGACGCCCTGCTCGACGCGGGGCACGAGGTGGACGAGCTCCTCGTCGTGCAGGGCGACTTCACCGAGGAGGGCGGCCAGCGGGCGATGCGTGAGCTGCTGGCCCGCGACCCCGCCCTCGACGCGGTGTTCGCCGGCTCCGACGTGATGGCGGCCGGCGCCCGCCAGGCCCTGCGCGAGGCGGGCCGCCGCATCCCGGACGACGTGGCCCTGGTCGGCTATGACGACTCGGCGATCGCCCGCCACATGGACCCGCCGCTGACCAGCGTGCGCCAGCCCATCGAGGAGATGGGGCGCCGCATGCTCGACCTGCTGCTCACGGAGATCGCGGACGACCGCCCGGCGGTGTCGCGGGGCCTGGAGCGGCGCCAGGTGGTCCTGGCCGCGGAACTGATGGTGCGCGCGTCGGCGTAAGGGTCACCGTCGCCGCCACCGCGCCCGGCCGGCCCGTACCCGCCCTTCCCGTCCCCCCGCCGTCCCCGTCCCCGGGCGGTCTCCGCGACGAGCCGCTCGTGACGGGCGCGGGGGAGGGGGTGCGGGAGAGAGGGAGGGGGCGTGGTCCCGTCCGTCCCCGAAGGGTCCGGACATGACGAAGGGCTGACCTGTTTTACCAGGTCAGCCCTTGATCATTCAGGGTGAGTGACGGGACTCGAACCCGCGGCATCCTGGACCACAACCAGGTGCTCTACCAGCTGAGCTACACCCACCACGCCCGGCAGTTGACTTTGTGGTCTCCCTACCGGCCGAGAAAAAGTGTACAGGGTCCGAAGGGGTGCTCGCGCACGGCTTTCATCCGGCGGGCAGGACGTGCTTCGCGGCGATCGCCTTCGCGGTGTCGGAGTCCGGTCCGGGCTGCGGCACGAACACGGCCTCGCGGTAGTAGCGCAGTTCCGCGATGGACTCGCGGATGTCGGCGAGGGCGCGGTGGTTGCCGTTCTTCTCCGGGCTGTTGAAGTACGCCCGCGGGTACCAGCGCCGGGCCAGTTCCTTGACGGAGGACACGTCGACGATCCGGTAGTGGAGGTAGCTCTCCAGCGTCGGCATGTCCCGCACCAGGAAGCCGCGGTCGGTGCCGACGGAGTTCCCGCACAGCGGGGCCTTGCCGGGCTCCTTCACGTGCTCGCGGATGTAGGCGAGGACCCGCTCCTCGGCGTCGGCCAGGGTGGTGCCGCCCGCCAGCTCGTCGAGCAGCCCGGACGAGGTGTGCATCTGACGCACCACCTCCGGCATCGTCTCCAGGGCCGCGTCCGGCGGCCGTACGACGATGTCCACGCCGTCGCCGAGGATGTTCAGCTCGGAGTCGGTGACGAGGGCGGCAACCTCGATGAGCGCGTCGTCCGACAGCGAGAGGCCGGTCATCTCGCAGTCGATCCACACCATGCGATCGTTCATGCGTCCACCCTAAGGGTGACGTCCCCCGATCCGATGCCCCGCGTCACGGTGGACGTCCCCGGGGGCGCGGCCCCCGGAGGCGGCAACGGGAAGGGCGGTGGTGGGCGGGGAGACCCGCCCACCACCGCCCGTCGCTCACATCCCGCTGCGCTGTCCCGGCAACCCGCCCCGGGACCCCGCGTACGCGTCCCGCGGGTGCTGCTCCGCCGCCAGGGCGCTCGCCGAAGCCGAGGCCGCGCCCAGCGCCCCCGCCCCCGCGGTCCGCCGTACCTGCGGCGGCACCCCCGCGGTCTCGGGGTGCGGAGCGGCGGGACCGCCTCCACCGCCCGCCGCGACGGCGGACGCCGCATCGCTCTCCGCCGCGGGCACCCGCTCGCTCTGCGGCCGCCGCGCCCGGTACGCCGCCCGGTAGGCCGCCGGCGAGGAGCCGAGCTGCCGCCGGAAGTGTCCGCGCAGGGCGACCGGCGAGCGGAAACCGCACCGTCCGGCGACCTCGTCGACGGAGTAGTCCGACGTCTCCAGCAGTCGCTGCGCCTGGAGCACCCGCTGGGTGATCAGCCATTGCAGCGGCGCGCTGCCGGTCAGCGACCGGAAGCGACGGTCGAACGTCCGCCGGCTCATGTAGGCGCGCGCGGCCAGCGTCTCCACGTCGAACTGTTCGTGGAGGTGTTCCAGCGCCCAGGCGACGACCTCGGCGAGCGGGTCGGCGCCGATCTCCTCCGGTAAAGACCGGTCGAGGTAGCGCTCCTGACCGCCCGTCCGGCGCGGCGGGACCACGAGCCGGCGGGCCAGCGCACCGGCCGCCTCGTTGCCGTGGTCCGTCCGCACGATGTGGAGACAGAGGTCGATTCCGGCCGCCGTCCCCGCCGACGTCAGCACGTCGCCGTCGTCGACGAACAGCTCACGCGGATCGACGTGCACCGACGGATAGCGCTTGGCCAGCGTCGGTGCGTACATCCAGTGGGTCGTGGCCGGCCGGCCGTCCAGCAGGCCTGCCGCCGCCAGCACGAACGCGCCGGTGCACAGGCCCACGATGCGGGCGCCCTCCTCGTGCGCCCGGCGCAGTGCGTCGAGCGCGTCGGCCGGTGGCGGCGAGGTGATCGAGCGCCAGGCCGGTACGACGACCGTGCCCGCCCTCGATATCGCCTCCAGGCCGTGTGGCGCGGTGAGTTCCAGGCCCCCTGTGGTCCGCAGCGGGCCGTCCTCGCCCGCGCACACCAGGAGGCGGTAGCGAGGTACGCCGGCGTCCTGGCGGTCAATCCCGAACACCGACAGCGGAATGGAACTCTCGAAGATGGGGCCGCCGCTGAACAGCAGCACCGCGACGATCTCCTTGCGGCGTCGCCCGGACAGTTTCCGGGCCGCGGCTTCCGGCGCGGCAGTGGAGTCGTGGCTCATCCCTGCTAAGCCCCCCTCGGTGGTCGCGGCTCCTCGGTTGTGTCGCTCCTGCACGTTTCCCCTCGGTCCTGCACGAGTCCCCCGCCGTAGACAGTCAAGATCGAATCTACTGTGTCGCGTGGTGCCGGAGTGGCCAGTTCGTCACCCGGCACATTGTCGACATGGCAACTTGGCGTGAAGCATTCGATCACGAAGCGTTGCACTCGTGGGGCGTGCAGGGAAGTGCGCCTCGTGGCCGTGGCCAATCCACGTAGGGTGCCAGGGCCCCTCGAGCGCCCTTTCGCGCAGGTCGGACGGGGTGAGGAGGGTGGTCTGGGGGCGGCATGCGCGGTATCCGGAAGTTGGCTGAAAAGATACGGGCGCGTGCGTGAAAACCGGTCAGCCGACCGGTGTGCTTCCACCGCTGTGACGACCGCCACGGCGAGACCCGGTTCCGGTGCGCCGACGGCCACCCCGGTGCGGCGCGCGCGGCGGGTGTGCCCCGTCGGGGAGCCGGGCCGCGCACTGCTCGGAGCGGCGCAGCAGCAGCCGGCAGGCGGCCGTGACGGCGGCCAGGCCGACGGCGGTGCCCGCGGTTCCGGCCAGGGAGGTGCCGTACCACAGGAGAACCACCGGGACGAGGACGCAGCTGAAGGCCGCCCAGCGGATCAGCTCCGTCGTCCTGCCGTCGCCGGCGCGGGCCTCGGTGGTCGGGCGGGATGAGGGCATGGGGCGGACTCCTCCCTGGGGGCGGTTCAGGTGGTTCAACGCCCGTTCGACCGGTCGGTCACTCATCGGACGGCCGGCGGGCAGGTGAACCCTGTGCGAACCGCCTGTACGGGGCAGCAACCATTGCGTTACGGGCGGCCCCTCGTGCATGCTCCCTGGAACCCCCGCGGACCGTGGGCGGGACTGGGCCGTGGAGGCGTGGCGCCGTACCCTTGGGGGTATGGGGTGGGGAAGATGATTCCCGGACACGCTCCGCCGCTCACGTTCGTCCCACCCGTAAAAGGATCGATACGCCGAGACAGCCATGGCCGGTCACGAATTCTTCGAACCAGCGGACCGCAAGCGGCCGGTCGCCGATCACACGGCGGCCGAGCACCTGGCGGCGGAGGAGGCACGCCCCTCCTGTGATCCCGCTTTCCAGCACGGTGTCGTCGTCGGCTTCGACGGATCGACGTCCAGCGAGCGGGCCCTGGCGTACGCCGTCGGCATGGCTCATCGCTCCCGTGCGGGCCTGATCATCGTCCATGTGGCCAACCGGCTGCCCACCACGGTGTGGGCGGGCTGCGAGCCGCCGGTCTTCGTGGACGTGCCGGACCACCGCACCGAGGTGCTCGGCCTGGAACTGGCCTGCGCCGAGTACCTGTCCGAGGTGCCCTGGATCCTGGTCGAGCGCGGCGGCGACATCTGCCACGAACTCGAGGAGGTGGGGCGGGAGTACGCGGCGGACGCGATCGTCGTCGGCTCCACGCACGGCCTCGTCGGACGGATCTTCGGGTCGGTCGCGGGGCGCCTCGCCAAGCGGGCGAAGCGGCCCGTCGTCGTCATTCCCTGAGGCCCCCGAGGCTCCCGAGGTCCCGGGTCCCCTGTGTCCTCCGAGTCCCCCGGGGTCCCTGAACTCCCCCACGCTCCCGCCGACTCGCCCCCGCTCCGGGCGCGATGGGTCGCGGGTTTCCCCAACTCCCTTGGTGCAAAAGGAGACTACTCGCGCGTAGAGGTGGTTCACGCCCTGGTGAAGGGCATGTACCGGGCACCGCGCGACCGCGGACACGTGCCGGCCCACGGCGGTCTCGCGACGGGCTGCCGGCCCCGGAGTGACGGCCACGGGCCGAACGGCAGCCCGTGCCGGGGAGTTGAGCCCCGGCGGACGGGCGGACCCCCCGTGCGCGGTGGCGGCACGGGGGGTCCGCCCTCCTGGTCCCCCTACTCGACCGTCACCGACTTCGCCAGGTTCCTCGGCTTGTCGATGTCACGGCCGAGGGCCTTGGCCGTGTAGTAGGCGAGGAGCTGGAGGGGGATGCCCATGAGGATGGGGTCGAGCTCGTCCTCGTTCTTGGGGACGATGATCGTCTGGTCGGCCTTCTCCTGCTCCTGGTGGGCCACCGCGAGGATCCGGCCGCTGCGGGCCTTGATCTCCTCCAGGGCGGCGCGGTTCTTCTCCAGCAGGTCGTCGTCGGGGACGATCGCGACCGTCGGCAGGGCGGGCTCGATCAGGGCGAGCGGGCCGTGCTTCAGCTCGGAGGCCGGGTAGGCCTCGGCGTGGATGTAGGAGACCTCCTTGAGCTTCAGGGAGGCCTCACGGGCCACCGGGTAGCCCCGGACGCGGCCGATGAAGAGCATCGAGCGGGCCTCGGCGAACTCCTCCGCCAGCTTCTTGATCTCCTCCTCGCCCTTGAGGATCTCGGCGATCTGGGCGGGCAGCCGGCGCAGGCCCTCGATGATCCGCTTGCCGTCGCGCACCGACAGGTCACGGGTGCGGCCGAGGTGCAGCGCGAGCAGCGCGAAGGCGACGGTGGTGTTGGTGAAGCACTTGGTGGAGACGACGCAGACCTCCGGCCCGGCGTGCACGTAGACGCCGCCGTCGGCCTCGCGGGCGATGGCGGAGCCGACGACGTTCACCACGCCGAGCACCCGCGCGCCCTTGCGCTTCAGCTCCTGGACGGCGGCCAGCACGTCGTAGGTCTCACCGGACTGGGAGACGGCGATGTACAGGGTGTCGGGGTCGACGACCGCGTTGCGGTAGCGGAACTCGGAGGCGGGCTCGGCGTCCGCGGGGATGCGGGCCAGCTCCTCGATCATCTGGGCGCCGATCATGCCCGCGTGGTACGAGGTGCCGCAGCCGAGGATCTTCACCCGGCGGATCTGGCGCGCCTCGCGGGCGTCCAGGTTGAGGCCGCCCAGGTGCACGGTGGAGAAGCGGTCGTCGATGCGGCCGCGCAGCACGCGGTCCACGGCGTCGGCCTGCTCGTGGATCTCCTTGTGCATGTAGGTGTCGTGGCCGCCCATGTCGTAGGAGGCGGCCTCCCACTCCACGGTGGTGGGCTCGGCCGTGGTGCGGGTGCCCTCCGTGGTGTAGGTGCGGAAGTCGTCGGCCTTGAGGGTGGCCATCTCGCCGTCGTCGAGGGTGACGATCTGGCGGGTGTGGGCGACCAGGGCGGCGATGTCCGAGGCGACGAACATCTCCTTCTCGCCGATGCCGAGGACGACCGGGGAGCCGTTGCGGGCGACGACGATGCGGTCGTTGAAGTCGGCGTGCATGACGGCGATGCCGTAGGTGCCCTCGACCACGCGCAGCGCCTCGCGGACCTTGTCCTCGAGCTTCTCGGCCTGGGAGCGGGCGATGAGGTGGACGAGGACCTCGGTGTCGGTCTCGGAGAGGAACTCGACGCCGTCCGCCTCCAGCTTGCGGCGCAGGTCGGAGGCGTTGTCGACGATGCCGTTGTGGACGACGGCGACCTTGAGGTCGGCCGACATGTGCGGGTGGGCGTTCACGTCGGAGGGGGCGCCGTGGGTGGCCCAGCGGGTGTGGGCGATGCCGGTGGTGCCCTTGAAGCGGGCCGGGACCTTGGCCTCCAGGTCGCGGACGCGCCCCTTGGCCTTGACCATCTTCAGGCCGGCCGTCTTCGGGGAGGTCACGACGATGCCCGCCGAGTCGTAGCCGCGGTACTCCAGGCGCTGCAGGCCCTCCAGGAGCAGGGGCGCGACGTCACGCTTCCCGATGTATCCGACGATTCCGCACATGTGTAGGCAATCCCTCTGTAGTTCTCGGCTGGTCCGGGGCCGGTCGCTCAGCCGTAGACCATGCGGCGCAGCTGGCGGAGCGTCGGCTCCGGCGGTGCCACCGCCCGGTATTTCAGGTCCGCCGCGATCCGTTCGAAGATCTCCGCGTTGACCAGGCCCTGGGCCTGGAGCTCGCGGTGGCGGCGACGGACGAACTCCTCGGTCGTCTCGTCGAAGTAGGCGAGAACGTCCTGGATCACCCGCAGGGCCTCACCCCGGTTCAGGGGGGTGGAGCGCGTCAGATGATCAACGAGTTCGTCGTGCACCTGGTAGATCCTGGGGTACCGGCGAGAGTTTCGCAAGATTCCTGCCCGATTCCGGGCAGACCCCTGGCGGGGAGCCGTGGGTGACCTGTGCGTGTGCCAGGGGCGCCCGCCCTCACGTGCGCCGCCCGTCCTCACATGCGATGGAGGACCGCCTGTTTGGCCCGGGTGAACTCCTCGTCCGTCAGGACGCCGTCCCGGTGCAGCTCGCCCAGCTCGCGCAGGCGGCGCAGCAGCGTGTCGTGGTCGTCCCCCACGGCCGGCGGCGGCGCCGGCGCCGGGGGCACGACGTGCCCGGGGCCCGCGGCCGGGTGCGGCAGCCTGGCCTGCACGGCGGCCGCGACCAGCGCCATCAGCGGGTCCTTCTTGAAGCCCCACAGCTCCACGGCGTTCGGGTCGTACTTCGCCGGGGTCCTCGCCGGCGCGCCCCGGACGGTGAACCGCAGGTGGCCGTTGTCCAGTCCGGCCGCCGGACACCACTCCACGGCCGTGATCTCGCCGACGGGCAGGGTGCGGGGGCCGGCGGCGGCCTTGGCCTCCTCCGTCTTCCAGTTCCACTCCAGGCGCACCCGCTCGCCGTCGAAGCTCGCGGTGCCGTCCCCGGCGGACACCGACAGGGGCACGGACGGGCCGGGCAGCAGACGGGCGTCGACCGGACCGGTGGGGACCTGGTCGAGCAGCAGCGCGTCGCGCACCTCGTCGACGAGGTACTCGGCGACCCCGTGGCGGTCGGGCTCCACCACCAGCCGGTAGGGGTCGTGGGGTTCGGCGAGCCGGCCGCCGGTCGCCTGCAGCAGCGGACAGGCGCCGTCGCGCAGCCGCAGCCTGAGCCGCCCCGACCTCTTGCCCTGCTCGAACGAGACGCCCGCCAACGCGCCCAGGGGCACGACGAGTTCACCCAGGGCGCTGCGGAGCGGACTGACGTTCCTGTCCCGGCCCGGCGTCAGCCGCAGGGCATCCCCGTCGAAGACCCAGGTGCCGTCCTTCTGGATGATTTCCGCCATGGGGCGATTGTTCCATCAGGTGTCCGCCCCGGACCGGGACGAGCCGGGACAGGGTGAGCGGGGACGTGACGGCACGACGACGCACGCCCCCGAGGACCGTACTCGGGGGCGTGCGCCCGTCGGCGGGTCAGAGACCGGCGAGGGGGTTCTCCAGGGTGCCGACCAGCTGGAGGGCGCCCGACGGGTCCGCCAGGTCCACCATCTGCCGGTTGTTCCGCAGCTGGAGCCGGTTGAGGCAGGACAGCGCGAACTCGGGGGCGAACAGGTCGTACTGCCGGAACCGGTCGTCGAGTTCGGGGTGCGCCTCCTGGTACTCGCGGGTGACCTCGGCGACCGTGCGCCAGAAGTCGTCCTCCGCCAGGATCCCCTCGGCGGCCAGGTCGGCGGCGAGGAAGCGGAAGAAGCAGTCGAAGACGTCCGTGAAGATCGACAGGAGCTTCATGTCCTCGGGGACCTCGGCCCGGACGCGCCGCACCTCGGGCGGCAGCACCGCGTCCGGGTCCATGACGACGATCTCCTCGGCGATGTCCTTGTAGACCGCCCGCTGCACGACACCGTCCTTCAGGACCAGGATGGTGTTCTCGCCGTGCGGCATGAAGGCCAGGTCGTAGGCGTAGAAGGAGTGCAGGAGGGGCGTGTAGTACGCCCGCAGGTAGTGCCGCAGCCACTCGGCGGGGTCCAGGCCCGACCGCTCGATCAGCGCGCCGGCCACCGACCTGCCCTCGTGGTCCACGTGGACCAGGGCGGCCATCGTGGTGAGGGACTCGCCGTCGCGGAGGGAGGGGACGGGGCTCTCCCGCCACAGCGCGGCCAGCATCTTGCGGTACGGCGAGTAGCGGTCGGTGGCCGCCTCGTACTCCAGGTGCCGGTAGCCGACGGCCGCCCGCTCCCGGATGATCGACAGGCCCGTCGACTTCAGCACCGGGTCGCTGTCGATCAGCCGGTCCAGCCAGTCGTTGATCGCCGGGGTCGCCTCCATGTACGCCGCCGACAGGCCACGCATGAAGCCCATGTTGAGGACGGACAGGGCCGTCTTCACGTAGTGCTTCTCGGGGTGGGTCGCGTTGAAGAACGTCCGGATGGACTGCTGGGCCAGGTACTCGTCGTCGCCCTCGCCGAGGCACACCAGGTTCTGGCGGGCGACCTCGGCGGCGAAGGTGACGCTGAGCTTGTTCCACCACTGCCAGGGGTGGACGGGGATCAGGAGGTAGTCGGCCGGGTCGAGGCCCCGTCCGCGCAGGACGCCGTCGAAGCGCTCGACGGTCTCCTCGCCCAGCTCCTGCCGGACGAACGACTCGTAGTCGATGCCGACGCCCGCCGTGAACGCCGCCCGCGACCGGTGCGCCGCCAGCCACACCAGGCGGACCGCATGCGCGGTCTCCGGCGCGTACGCCAGGTACTCGTGGACGCCGAAGCCGAGCCGCCCGTTGTTGGCGACGAAGCAGGGGTGGCCCTCGGTCATGCCGCTCTCGATGGCCTGGAAGCCGCCCTCCAGCAGCTCGGCGGCCGTGAGCTGCGGCTTGGTGAGTTTGTAGCAGGTGCTGGAGAGGGTGGAGGAGATCTCCTCCAGGTAGACCGGCAGGATCTCGTCGCCCAGTCCGAGCGTGCGCCGCAACTCGATGAAGAAGTCCAGTGCGGCGAGGGGGAGTGCGGCGCCGTCCCGGGTGCGGGTGATCGAGTCGGCGTCGACCTGCCAGTGGTCCAGGGCGCGGCGCACGGCGGTGAACCGGTAGGACGTCAGGCCGTCGTCGCTGCGGACGACGTACTGCTCGTCCGTGGCCTCGGGTGTGATCAGCCGCTCGTGGGCGAACTCCGCGATGGCCTTGCGGACCAGCAGGCGGTTGGCCTTCTCCCAGCGTTCGGGGGAGAGGTGGGCCACGGCGTCGGCGAGGCTCATGCGTCCACCCCCGTGGCGGCGGCGAACCGCTCCCGCGTGCAGAAGCTGAGCAGCGCCTTCTTCTCCGGCTTGTCGATCTCGCGCTCGGGGACGAAGCCGACGGCCTCGTTCAGCGCGTGCACGGCCTTGTTGGAGACGTCCGGCTCGACCACCACCCGTTCGGTGGCCGGGTCCTGGAAGAGGCGGGCCATGACGGCGGTGATGACCGCGCGGGTGAAGCCGTGCACGGGCCGGTCGGTGGGGGCGACCAGGAAGTGCATGCCGACGTCGCCGGGCCGCGGCTCGTACAGGCCGACCAACTCGCGGTGGCGGGGGTCGTAGTACTCCATCAGGAAGGCCGGTGTGCCGTCGTGCAGCCCGAGCAGGGCGTGGTGGTGCTCGTCGGCGGCTGTCTCCGTGTAGGCGCGCTCGACGTCGGCCGGCGAGGCGTCCTGCATCATCCAGAAGGCCGCTTTGGGGTGAGTCACCCAGGAGTGCAGCAGCTCGGCGTCCCTCGGGGGGTCGAGCGGGCGGAAGGTGAGACGGCCGACGGCCGGGGTCGTGTTCATGCTCCGAACTCCTGGAACGCGATCGTCTTCTCGACCGGGTAGTACTCGCTGCCGAGCAGCTCGCGGATGATGTGGCTGTTGCGGTAGGGGCCCATGCCCAGGTCGGGGCTGGTGACGCTGTGGGTGTGGACGCCGGCGTTCTGCAGGAAGACGCCCCGGCCGGTGACGTCGATCGCGTAGTCGCGGGTCACGTCGAAACGGCCGTGCGCGTCGAAGCGGAGCCGGTCGCGGATCGGGTCGAGGAAGGCCGGCGGCTCGTAGTGGTAGCCGGTGGCCAGCACCAGGCCCTCGGTGCGGATCTCGAAGTCCTTGTCCTGCTCGTCCTGGTGGAAGCCGAGCGTGTGGCCGCCGTCCTCGTACCGCGCGGAGGTGAGCGAGGAGTTGGTGAGCAGCCGGGTGGGAACGCCGCGGCCGCCGCTCTCGACGTTCTTCTGGTACAGCAGGTCGAAGATCGCGTCGATCAGCTCCGAGTTGATGCCCTTGAACAGGCCCTTCTGCTGCTTCTCCAGCCGGTAGCGGGTCTCCTCGGGCAGGGCGCGGAAGTAGTCGATGTAGTCCGGGGAGGTCATCTCCAGGGTCAGCTTGGTGTACTCCAGCGGGAAGAACCGCGGGGAGCGGGTGACCCAGTTGAGCTGGTAGCCGTGGACGTCGATCTCGGAGAGCAGCTCGTGGTAGATCTCGGCGGCGCTCTGCCCGCTGCCGACCACGGTGATCGACTTCTTCTCCCGCAGCTCCGCCTTGCGGTGCATGTACTGAGAGGTGTGCAGGACGCCGTCCTCCAGGCCGCGGCACGGCTCGGGGACGAACGGCACGGTGCCGGTGCCCAGGACCAGGTGGGGGGCGCGGTACTCCTCGCCGTCCGTGGTCCGCACGGCGTACAGCTCGGTGCCCTCGTCGTACGTCACCTCGGCGACCGTCGTCGAGAAGCACACGCTGCTCAGCTTGCCGGCGGCCCAGCGGCAGTAGTCGTCGTACTCCACGCGCAGCGGGTAGAAGTTCTCGCGGATGTAGAACGAGTACAGCCGGCCCTTCTCCTTCAGGTAGTTGAGGAAGGAGTACGGCGAGGTCGGGTCGGCGAGGGTGACCAGGTCCGACATGAACGGCGTCTGCAGGTGAGCGCCGTCGAGGAACATGCCCGCGTGCCACTCGAAGTCGGGCTTGGACTCCAGGAAGACGCCGTTCAGCGCGTCGATGGGCTCGGTCAGGCAGGCGAGGCCGAGATTGAAGGGGCCGAGCCCGATCCCGACGAAGTCGTGGGTGGCGGCGGGGTTTTCAGGACGCGCGGTCAAGGGACTCTCCCAGGTACTGCTCGGCGTGGCCGGCGATCAGTTCGAGGACGGCGGCCATGTCGTCGACCGTCGTCTCGGGATTCAGCAGGGTGAACTTCAGGTAGTGGCGGCCGCTCACCTTGGTGCCCGCCACCACCGCGTCGCCGGAGGCGAACAGGGCCTTGCGGGCGTAGAGGTTGGCGCGGTCGATCTCGGCCGGGTCGGTGACGGACCGCGGGACGTAGCGGAAGACCAGGGTGGACAGCGACGGCTCGACGACGACGTCGAAGCGCGGGTCGGCGGCGAGCAGTTCCCAGCCCCGGGCCGCGAGGTCGCAGACCTCGTCGAACAGCTGGCCGATGCCGTCGGCGCCCATCGTGCGCAGCGTCATCCACAGTTTCAGCGCGTCGAAGCGGCGGGTGGTCTGGAGGGACTTGTCGACCTGGTTGGGGATGCGTTCCTGCACCATGCGGCGGGGGTTCAGGTACTCGGCGTGGTAGGTGGCGTGGCGCAGCGTGGCCGCGTCCCGGACCAGGACGGCCGAGGAACTCACCGGCTGGAAGAAGGACTTGTGGTAGTCCACGGTGACGGAGTCGGCGCGTTCGATACCGTCGATGCGGCCGCGGTACTTCGTCGAGGCGAGCAGTCCGCAGCCGTAGGCGGCGTCGACGTGCATCCAGGCGCCGTACCGCTCGCACAGTTCGGCGATCTCGGGCAGCGGGTCGATGGAGCCGAAGTCGGTGGTGCCGGCGGTGGCGACGACGGCCATGGGGACGAGGCCGGCCTCCTCGCAGCGCTCCAGTTCCCGGGCGAGGGCGACGGTCTGCATGCGCTTGTCGTGGTCGACGGGGACGGAGACCACCGCGTCCTGGCCCAGGCCCAGCAGCTTCGCCGACTTCTTCACGCTGAAGTGGCTGACGTCGGAGGCGAAGATGCGCAGTTTCTCCAGGGAGCCGGTCTTGGCCTCCTCGCGGGCGAGGAGCAGCGCCTGGAGGTTGGACTGGCTGCCGCCGGAGGTGAACACTCCGTCGGCGGCGGGGCCGAGGCCGATGCGGGCGGCCGTCCAGTCGACCAGTTTCCGCTCGATGAGGGTGCCGCCCGCCGACTGGTCCCAGGTGTCCAGGGAGGAGTTGACGGCGGACAGGACTGCCTCGCCGAGCACGGCCGGGATGACGACCGGGCAGTTGAGGTGGGCGAGGTAGCGGGGGTGGTGGAAGTAGACCGCGTCGCGGAGGTAGACCTCCTCCAGCTCGTCCAGCACCGCCGTGGTGTCGCCCAGCGGCCGGTCGAGGTCGATGTCCTCGATGCGGGGGGCGAGGGCGTCGGCCGTGACGCCGGTGAACGGACGGTCGGTGGCGGCGAGTTTGGCGGCCACCCGCTCGACTCCTTCGGTCACGGAGCGGCGGTACCGCTCCGCGTTCGTGTCATTGAGCAGGTGCGAGCGCATCGTGGGGGTCCTCCGGGGATGGGGACGGGTCCGCCGCGGGGCGGACGCGGGAGCGGAGCCTCGATTTTACTTAGGTTAGCCTAACCTAAGTAATGTGAACGAAACGCCATCCCGCGGTGACGGTCATCACGTTTGCTTTGCCGGTCAACTTCCTTGCCCAGCAGGGTGGTTGGTCACCCGGCCGCGCGCAGCTGTTCCTCCGTCATGCCCTGACGCCAGTACCCGACGAAGGTGACCCGGCGCCTGTCGATGCCGCGCTCCCGCACGAAGTGCCGGCGCAGCGCCTTCACCGAGCCCGACTCGCCCGCGATCCAGGCGTACGGCCGCCCGGCGGACGGGAGCGGCGCCGCGCGCAGGGCGTCGAGACAGGTCCCGGCGGTCAGCCAGGAGATCTCGGCGTCCGCCGCGGTCGCCAGGTGCCGCGCGGTCCGGGCGTCGCGCACCTCCAGCCACGCCCGGACGCGCTGTCCGGCGGGCAGCGACGCGAGAATGGACGCGATCGCCGGCAGGGCCGTCTCGTCGCCCCACAGCAGCACCAGGTCGGTGTCGTCCGGCGGCCGGAACCGGATCGCCCGGTTGTCGGCGACGGCGGGGCCGAGCAGCAGCACCCGGTCACCGGCGCGCGCCCGGCCGGCCCACGCGGAGGCGGGCCCGGCCGGGGTGTGCAGCACGAAGTCGACGTCGATCTCGTCGGGGTCCCGGCGCAGCTCCCGCAGCGTGTACGAACGCATCACGGCCCGTACGTCGTCCGGCAGTTCCCGCCAGCCCTGCCACCATCCGTCCCCCAGCTCGACGGGCACGGCCGGCGCGTCCTGTCCCGGATGCGGCAGGAACAGCGACAGGGACTGGTCCCAGCCGTCGGAGAAGAAGTGCCGCAGGTCCTCCCCGGCGAAACTCACCCGGACCAGGGACGGACCGAGCCGCCTCGTCCGTACGACGTGCAGCGCGAAGAAACGGAACGGGGCGGCGACGGCCGTGGTCATGCGGGCTCCTGGGGCGGGGGAGGGGCGGCTGACCTTCCTTCGGGAGCGGGCCCGTGCCCGAGCGGTTCGACCGCGTGGGCGCGGGCCCCGGGCCGGCCTCGTCAGGCGACCTTCTTCGCCTTCTCGAGCGCCTCGGCGAGGGTCTCCAGCAGCGGCACGCACTTGTCGTACGACAGGATCGGCTCGGGCGAGCGGGCGATGACCTGCCCGGCCTTCACCGCGGGGAGCTGCTTCCACGTCGGCTTGGTGATGTCGGCCGGCTGGATCGTCGAGGAGCGGTCGTCCATCATGATGATGTCGGCCTGGTACTTGTCGACGTTCTCCCAGCTCAGCGACTCGTACCAGCCGCCGCCCACGGCCTTGGCGCTCTCCGGCGGCTCGATGAAGTTCACGCCGAGGGCCTTGAAGTACTCCAGGTCGATGGAGAGGTTCGTGCCGGAGACGTAGAACAACTGGTCGCTCGCGGAACCGGCCATGACCTTGATGTCGGGCTTGGCCTTGGCGGCGGCGCGCAGCCGGGTCGCGGCGGTCTCGAAGCGCTTCTTGGCGTCGGTGACCTCGGCCGCGGTCATGTCCGCGCCGAGGGACTCGGCCAGTTCCCACATGCGCTCCAGGGGAGCGGTGAGCTGCCGGTCGTAGACGGAGACGGCGACGCTCGGGGCCAGCTTGGCGATCTTGTCCTTGGAGGCCTCGGGGACGTACCAGAGGGTGCCGGCGTTGTCGAACATCGTGGAGATGAGCACGTCGGGCGCGAGGGCCGCGTACTTCTCGACGTTGAACTCGTCCCAGACGTTGCCGAGGATCTCGACCTTGCTGATGTCCATGTCGCCGGCCTGGACGTCCGCCTTGCCGTCGGTGGTCTTCGTCGGACCGAAGACGCCCTTGACCTGGATGCCGTAGTCGTGGAGGGCGGCCGCGACGCCGGTGAACGCGACGATGTTCGCCGGTATCCCGTCCAGCTCCACGGTGGTCCCGCGGTCGTCCTTGAACGTCCAGGGACCGGACTTGGCGGCGGCGCTCTCCGTCGACTTCGAGTCACCGCTCCCCGAGTCGCCGTCCCCGCAGGCTGCGAGCACGGCACCGAGACCGAGGGCGCCACCGGCGGCGAGGATGCCGCGACGGGTGAGGTGAGTGGCTCTGGCGTTGGACATGAATGTGGCCGCTTTCGAACGGGGCGGATCACCGCCGGACAATTCGAAGGTAGGTTAGCCTAACCTCAGATCTTGTCCAGGGGGCGGGTCCGGCCGGAACCGCCCGACCCCGCCCCGGCGAAGGCATCCGTACCCGTCGGCCCAGGCCAAAACGCCTACCGGGCAAACGAGTTGTCAGGGGGCCGGGTGAGCCTCAGCCCACCAGACCCAGCTCCCGGGCGATCAGCATCCGCTGCACTTCGCTCGTGCCCTCGCCGATCTCCAGGATCTTGGAGTCGCGCCACATGCGGGCGACCGGGTACTCGTTCATGAAGCCGTAGCCGCCGTGGACCTGGGTGGCGTCGCGGGCGTTGTCGACGGCGATCGTCGAGGAGTACAGCTTCGCCAGGGCCGCCTCCTTCTTGAAGGGTTCCCCGGACACCAGGCGCGACGCCGCGTCGCGCCAGGCGAGGCGGGCCGTGTGGGCCTTCATCTCCATGTCGGCGATCTTGAACTGGATCGCCTGGTTGGCGCCGATCGGGCGGCCGAAGGCGCGGCGCTCCCTGGCGTACTTCACCGACTCGTCGACACAGCCCTGGGCGAGGCCCGTCGCCAGGGCCGCGATGGCGATGCGGCCCTCGTCCAGGATCCGCAGGAACTGGGCGTAGCCGCGGCCCTCCTCGCCCAGCAGGTTGGCCGCCGGGACGCGGACGTCCGTGAAGGACAGCTCACGGGTGTCCGAGGCGTTCCAGCCGACCTTGGAGTAGGGCGCGGCGACCGTGAAACCGGGGGTGCCGGACGGGACGACGATCGCGGAGATCAGCGGCCTGCCGTCCGGCTTGCGGCCCGTCACCGCGGTGACCGTGACCAGGCCCGTGATGTCCGTGCCCGAGTTGGTGATGAAGCACTTCGTGCCGTTGATCACCCACTCGTCGGTGTCCGGGTCGAGCCGGGCCGTCGTACGCGTCGCGCCCGCGTCGCTGCCGCCGTCCGGCTCGGTCAGGCCGAACGCGCCCAGGATCTCGCCGGAGCAGAGCCGCGGCAGCCACTCCCGCTTCTGCGCGTCGGTGCCGAAGAGGTGGATCGGCATCGCGCCCAGCGACACGCCCGCCTCCAGGGTGATCGCCACCGACGAGTCGACGCGGGCCAGTTCCTCCAGCGCGATGCCCAGCGCCAGGTAGTCGCCGCCCATGCCGCCGTACTCCTCGGGGAAGGGCAGCCCGAACAGACCCATGCGGCCCATCTCACGGACGATCTCGTACGGGAACTCGTGCCGCTCGTAGAAGTCGCCGATCTTCGGCGCGACGACGTCGTGCGCGAACTGCTCGACGGTGCGCCGCAGTTCTTCCAGCTCGGGGGAGAGTCGGTGGTCCATGGCGGTCACTGCTCCTTGTGGGCCTTGCGGCCCTCTTGGCCCTCTGCGTCCTCGTGGGACAGGGCGCGGACGGTGCGGGACGGGCTGGGCCGGCCCAGCCGGCCGGCCATCCAGACGCTGGTGGCGACGAGACGGCCGAGGTCGACCCCGGTGTCGATGCCGAGACCGGTCAGCATCCACACGAGGTCCTCGGTGGCGAGATTGCCGGTGGCGGACTTCGCGAACGGGCAGCCGCCCAGTCCGCCCGCCGAGGCGTCGACGGTGGTGACGCCGTGCCGGAGCGCGGCGAGGGTGTTGGCGAGGGCCTGACCGTAGGTGTCGTGGAAGTGCACGCCCAGCGCGCCGACGGGGATGCCCTCCTCGTCGAGCGCGGTCAGCAGCTCCTCGACGTGACCGGGGGTGGCGACCCCGATGGTGTCGCCGAGGCTCAGCTCGTCGCATCCCATGTCGACCAGGGCCCGGCACACCCGGACGACCTGGGGGACCGGGACCGCGCCCTCCCAGGGGTCGCCGAAGCACATGGAGAGATAGCCGCGCACGTGCACCCCGCCGGCCTTGGCCCGCTCCACCACCGGGTGGAACATGGCCAGCGCCTCGTCCACCGTGCGGTTGAGGTTGGCCTTGGCGAAGGCCTCGGTGGCGCTGGCGAACACCGCGACCCGCCTCGCCCCGAGTGCCAGCGCCCGGTCCAGCCCGCGTTCGTTCGGCACGAGCACCGGCAGCTCCACCGGCAGCCCGGCGAGCATCGGGAACAGCTCCTCGGCGTCGGCGAGCTGGGGCACCCACTTGGGGTGGACGAAGCTGGTCGCCTCGATCGTGGTCAGCCCGGCCTCGGCGAGCCGGTGCACGAACTCGGCCTTCACGGCCGTCGGCACGGTCGCCCTCTCGTTCTGCAGGCCGTCGCGGGCGCCGACCTCGTGGATCCTGACCCGCTTGGGCAGGCCCGGCGCGGGCACGGTCATCGGAAGTCCTCGCACGCTCATCCCTCTTCCCCGTGCGGCGCGATCACGGCCAGCACCTGGTCCATGGCGACGGCGGTGCCCGCGGTGACGTCGAGTTCGGCGACCGTGCCGGCGTGCGGGGCGGAGATGACGTGCTCCATCTTCATCGCCTCCACCACCAGCAGGCTCTGCCCGGCCGTCACCTCGTCGCCGACGGCGACCTTCACCACCGTCACCGTGCCCGGCATGGGCGCGGTCAGCGAGTCGGCGCCCGCGTGCGCGGCCCCGGTCAGGGACGCGGCCACCGGGTCGTGGTCGCGCACCTGCCAGGCGTCGCCGTCGCGGCCCAGCCAGTCGCCGGCCCGGTGGAAGGTGTGCCGGACGCCGTCGAGGGTGACGCCGACCTCGTCGTCGGTGACGGAGTGCGTGCCGCGCGGGGTGTACTCCACGGGGTCGGTGACCCGCAGCGGGAACGCCGGCGGCCGGTGTTCCCCGCCCAGCCGCCACCCGCTCGGCACCGAGAAGGGGTCCGTCCACCCCGCCCCGGACGGTTCCAGCGCCTCCAGCCGTACGGCCGCGGCGGCCTCGTAGACCTCCTCCGGCACCTCGGTGGGGACCAGGTCGTCCATGACCCGCTCGACCAGGCCGGTGTCCAGCTCGCCCGCCACGACCGCCGGATGGGCGAGCAGCCGGCGCAGGAACCCGGCGTTCGTCGGCACGCCCAGCGTGACCGTGCCCGCGAGGGCGGCCCGGAGCCTGCGCAGCGCCGTGGCCCGGTCGGGGCCGTACGCGATCACCTTGGAGAGCATCGGGTCGTACAGGCTGCCGACCTCGGTGCCCTCGCTCAGTCCGGAGTCGGTGCGCACCCCCTCGCCCTGCGGCTCGCGCAGCCGCAGGACGGTGCCGCCGGACGGCAGGAAGCCGCGGGCGCCCTCGCGGACGGACACCGTCTCGGCGCACACGCGGGCCTCGACGGCGTGCCCCGTGAGACGGATGTCGTCCTGCGCGTACGGCAGCCGCTCCCCGGCCGCCACCCGCAGCTGCCACTCCACCAGGTCGAGCCCGGTGACCAGTTCGGTGACGGGGTGCTCCACCTGGAGACGGGTGTTCATCTCCATGAAGTAGTACGCCTTCGGGTCCCCGCCGGGGACGATGAACTCCACCGTGCCCGCGCCCCGGTAGCCGCAGGACAGGGCCGCCTGGACCGCCGCCTCGCCCATCCCCGCGCGGGTGGTCTCGTCGAGGAGCACGCTGGGCGCCTCCTCGATCAGCTTCTGGTGCCGGCGCTGGAGGGAGCACTCGCGCTCGCCCAGGTGGATCACCCGGCCGTGGCCGTCCGCCAGGACCTGGATCTCGATGTGCCGGGGCCGGTCGATCCACCGCTCGACGAGCAGCGTGTCGTCCCCGAAGGAGGCGCGGGCCTCGCGGCGGGCGGCGGCGATCTCGTCCAGGAGGCCGCCCTCCTCCCGCACCAGCCGCATGCCCTTGCCGCCGCCGCCGGCCGACGGCTTGAGCAGCACGGGCATGCCGATCTCCAGCGCGGCGGCGGCCAGTTCGGCGTCGCCGAGCCCGCTGCCGCTCGACCCGGGCACCACCGGGACGCCCGCCGCCTGCACGGTCTCCTTGGCGCGGATCTTGTCGCCCATGAGGGAGATCGCCTCGGCCGGCGGCCCGATGAACACGAGCCCGGCGTCGGCGCAGGCGCGCGCGAAGCCGGCGTTCTCCGCGAGGAAGCCGTATCCGGGGTGGACGGCCTGGGCGCCGGTGCGGGCGGCGGCCTCCAGCAGCCGCTCCACCGACAGATAGCTCTCGGCGGCCGGCGCCGGACCGATCCGGACGGCCGTGTCGGCCTCCCGGACGTGCCGCGCGTCGGCGTCGGCGTCGGAGAAGACGGCCACCGAGCGCACGCCCAGGGAACGCAGGGTGCGGATCACCCGGACGGCGATCTCGCCCCGGTTGGCCACGAGGACTGTGTCGAACATCGTCTTGAAGCCCCTCACATCCGGAAGACGCCGAACTGGGGGTCGCCCAGCGGCGCGTTGGCACAGGCGGTCAGGGCCAGACCCAGCACCTGGCGGGTCTCCAGCGGGTCGATGACCCCGTCGTCCCAGAGCCGGGCGGTCGCGTAGTAGGCGTTGCCCTGACGCTCGTACTGCTCCCGGATGGGGTCCTTGAAGGCCTCTTCCTCCTGGGCGGGCCAGTCCTGGCCGCGCGCCTCCAACTGGTCGCGCTTGACGGTGGCGAGGACGGAGGCGGCCTGCTCGCCGCCCATCACGGAGATCTTGGCGTTCGGCCACATCCACAGGAAGCGGGGGGAGTAGGCCCGGCCGCACATCGAGTAGTTCCCCGCGCCGTACGACCCGCCGACCACGACCGTCAGCTTGGGCACGCGCGTGCAGGCCACGGCGGTGACCATCTTGGCGCCGTGCTTGGCGATGCCGCCGGCCTCGTAGTCCTTGCCGACCATGAAGCCGGAGATGTTCTGGAGGAACAGCAGGGGGATGCCGCGCTGGTCGCACAGCTCGATGAAGTGGGCGCCCTTCTGGGCGGACTCGGAGAACAGGATGCCGTTGTTGGCGACGATGCCGACCGGGTGCCCGTGGATGCGGGCGAAGCCGGTGATCAGGGTCTGCCCGAACTCGGACTTGAACTCGGCGAAACGGGAGCCGTCCGTGATGCGGGCGATGATCTCCCGTACGTCGTAGGGGGTACGGGAGTCGACCGGCACCGCGCCGTACAGCCCGTAGGGGTCGACCTTGGGCTCGACCGTGGGCCGCACCTCCCAGGGGAGCGGGCGGCGGGCCGGGAGGGTGGAGACGATGGTCCGCACGATGCGCAGGGCGTGCGCGTCGTCCTCCGCGAGGTGGTCGGTGACGCCCGACACCCGCGCGTGGACCTCGCCGCCGCCCAGCTCCTCCGCGGTGACGACCTCGCCGGTGGCGGCCTTCACCAGGGGCGGGCCGCCGAGGAAGATCGTGCCCTGGCCGCGCACGATGACGGCCTCGTCGCTCATCGCCGGGACGTACGCCCCGCCGGCCGTGCACGAGCCGAGCACGGCGGCGATCTGCGGGATGCCGGCCCCGGACATGCGGGCCTGGTTGTAGAAGATCCGCCCGAAGTGCTCGCGGTCGGGGAAGACCTCGTCCTGCATGGGCAGGAAGGCGCCGCCGGAGTCCACCAGGTACAGGCACGGCAGACGGTTCTCGAGGGCGACCTCCTGGGCCCGCAGGTGCTTCTTCACCGTCATCGGGTAGTACGTCCCGCCCTTGACGGTGGCGTCGTTGGCGACGATCACGCACTCCCGGCCGCTGACCCGGCCGATCCCGGCGATCACACCGGCCGCGGGGGCCTGCCCGTCGTACAGCCCGTCGGCGGCGAGGGGGGCCAGCTCCAGGAACGGGGAGCCGGGGTCGAGGAGGGTGTCCACCCGGTCCCTCGGCAGCAGCTTCCCGCGCGCGGTGTGCCGGGCCCGCGCCTTCTCCCCGCCGCCCAGCCGGGCCGCGGCGAGCTTGCCGCGCAACTCCTCGGCGAGCGCGAGATGGGCCCTCTCGTTGGCCCGCCAGGCCTCCGACGCGGGATCTGCCGCGCTGGTCAGCTCCGGTGCCTGCTCCATACCTTGCGGTCCCCTCACCCAGTGGTCGACTGTTAATGAGCGTTAACCATTTCCATCAGGTTAACGAGCGCTAACCTGGTTGTCTAGAATTGTTTTCATGGCCACCAGAACCGACGCCCCCACCCGCCGCGAGCAGATCCTCAAGGAAGCCGCGCGGCTGTTCGCCGAACGCGGGTTCCACGGCGTCGGTGTGGACGAGATAGGGGCCGCGGTCGGCATCAGCGGCCCCGGCCTCTACCGGCACTTCCCCGGCAAGGACGCGATGCTCGCCGAGCTGCTGGTCGGGATCAGCGGCCGACTGCTGACCGGTGCGCGGCGCCGGGTGCAGGAGGCCGACGGGGCCGCGGCCGGGACGGTCCTCGACTCGCTCATCGAGGGGCACATCGACTTCGCGCTCGACGACCGTCCCCTGATCACCCTGCACGACCGGGAGCTGGACCGCCTCCGCGACAGCGACCGCAATCTGGTGCGGCAGTTGCAGCGGCAGTACGTCGAGCTGTGGGTGGAGGTCGTCCGCGAGGTCTATCCGGCGCTGACGGAGCCGGCGGCCCGGTCCGCGGTGCACTCGGTGTTCGGACTGCTCAACTCCACCCCGCACCTGGGGAGGGCGGGTGGGCTTCCCGGCCGGGGGGCCACGGCGGACCTGCTGCACCGGATGGCCCGGGGCGCCTTCGGCTCGGCGGCGGAGGAGGAGTAGGGGGAGTTGGGGGGCGGTCGGCTGCTCGGGCCGTCCGCTGCGGCGGCGGAGGCGGGCAGGAGGGCCGGTCGCCGAGGCCGTGGGCGGTCAGTTGTCCAGGCTGTCCAGCTCGGCGGCGTAGAGGAGGGCGGGATCGAAGCCCATTCCGGTGAAGTGACCCGCCAGCTCCAGCGACAGCACGCCGTGCAGCCGGGTCCAGAAGGCCAGCGCCCGGCGCGGGGCCGGGGCGGGCGCGGGGTGGCCGTCCGCACACTGCCGGTGCTCGTCCAGGTGGATGTCCAGCGGTGTCCGTGTCCCGCCCGCGGGCAGCCCGGCGCAGGCGTCGAGCAGGCGCGCCATGATCTCGGACGCGATGGCGGTGATGTCGTCGGGCGCGTGATAGCCCGGCACGGGCGTGCCGTAGACGAGGAAGTACCGGTGCGGATCGGCCAGTGCCCACGCGCGCAGGGCGCCCGCCAGCGAGGCGACGTCGCCGTCGGCGGCCCGGACGGCGTCGGCGAGGCTGCGGTAGGCGTCCCTGATCAGTTCGGTGATCAACTCGTCCCGGCTGGCGAAGTAGCGGTACAGCGCGGGCCCGCTCATCCCCAGCTGCTTGGCGATGGCGTTGAGCGACAGCGCGGACGCCCCGGCGGAGGCGATCTGCTCCCGGGCCCGCTCCTTGACCTCGGCCCGCACCTGGGCGCGGTACCGCTCGCGGGGGGTCTCGGCGCCACCGGTCCCGGCCATGGAGTGTCCCTTCCGCAGGCGGGCGGCTATAGCCGCAAGAGTTCGTTAGAGGCTATCACGCGGGTCGGGGAGGCCGGACGGGCCGGGCCAGGGCGGGTCAGGGGGGGCGTGACGAGCGTTACCCCGCACCCACCCTGGACGCGCCTCGTACTCGCCGGTACGGTGATATGAGCAAGCGCTTAGACAGGCCGAGGTACGTGGAGGTGGCGGCGTGCGCCGTACGGTGTTCAACGAGGATCACGAGGCGTTCCGGGAGACCCTTCGCGCCTTCATCGAGGCCGAGGTCGTACCCGTCTACGACGAGTGGTTCGCCGCCGGCCAGGCCCCGCGGGAGTTCTACTACAAGCTCGGTGAGCTGGGCATCTTCGGGATCAACGTCCCCGAGGAGTTCGGCGGCGCGGGCCTGGACAGCCACAAGTTCGAGGCCGTCCTGTACGAGGAGACCGCTCGCGCCGGCGTGCAGTTCGGCGGTTCCGGCGTGCACGTGCTGCTCGCCCTGCCGTACATCAAGATGCTCGCCACCGACGAGCAGAAGAAGCGCTACCTGCCGAAGTTCGTCAGCGGCGAGGAGATGTGGGCCATCGCGATGACGGAGCCGGGCACCGGTTCCGACCTCGCGGGCATGAAGACCACCGCCAAGCTGAGCGAGGACGGCACGCACTACGTCCTCAACGGCGCCAAGACCTTCATCACCGGCGGCGTCCACGCCGACAAGGTGATCGTCTGCGCCCGGACCTCCGCGCCCACCGCCGAGGACCGCCGCTTCGGCATCTCCCTCTTCGCCGTCGACACCAAGTCCGAGGGCTACTCCATCGGCCGCAAGCTGGACAAGCTGGGCCTGCGCACCTCCGACACGGCCGAGCTGGCCTTCGTCGACGTCAAGGTGCCCGTCGAGGACCTCCTCGGCGAGGAGAACAAGGGCTTCTCCTACCTCGGCCACAACCTGGCCTCCGAGCGCTGGGGCATCGCCTTCGGCGCCTACGCCCAGGCCAAGGCCGCCGTCCGGTTCGCCAAGCAGTACGTGCAGGAGCGCACCGTCTTCGGCAAGCCGGTCGCCCACTTCCAGAACACCAAGTTCGAGCTGGCCGCCTGCCAGGCCGAGGTGGACGCGGCCGAGGCCGTCGCCGACCGCGCCACGGAGGCCCTGGACGCCGGTGAGCTGACCCCCGCCGAGGCCGCCAGCGCCAAGCTGTTCTGCACCGAGGTCGCGCACCGCGTCATCGACCGCTGCCTCCAGCTGCACGGCGGCTACGGCTACATGAACGAGTACCCGATCGCCCGCCTCTACGCGGACAACCGGGTCAACCGCATCTACGGCGGCACCAGCGAGATCATGAAGACGATCATCGCCAAGGACATGGGTCTGTAAGCCGGCCGCAATTACCGCCCGGTACAACGGTCCTCATGAGCCAGGCACTACAGGATCTCCTCGATCTGCTCGACCTCGAGCAGATCGAGGAGAACATCTTCCGCGGCCGGTCCCGCTCCGCCGTCGTCCCCCGCGTCTTCGGCGGGCAGGTCGCGGCCCAGGCGCTGGTCGCCGCCGGGCGCACGGTCCCCGCCGACCGGCACGCCCACTCCCTGCACGCGTACTTCCTGCGGATGGGCGACCCCGGCGCGCCCATCGTCTACAACGTCGAGCGCATCCGCGACGGCCGCTCCTTCACCACCCGCCGCGCGGTCGCCGTCCAGCACGGCCGGCCGATCTTCGCCCTGTCGGCGTCCTTCCAGACGTACGAGGAAGGGCTCGACCACCAGACCCCGATGCCCGTCTCCCCGGACCCGGCGACCCTGCCGACCTCCGAGGAACGCCTGCGCGGCTACGACCACCTCCCGCCGGACGTCGTCGAGCGGTTCCTGGAGGCGCGCCGGGCCATCGACCTGCGGTACGTCGACGAGCCGCCGTACGGGAAGTTCGGCGAGCCGCGGGAACCGCACAGCCAGGTCTGGTTCCGCACCAACGGCAAGCTCGCCGACGACCCGCTGCTGCACGTCGTCCTCGCCACCTACGTCTCCGACATGACCCTCCTGGACTCGGTCCTCCTCGCGCACGGCCGCGGCGGCTGGGCCGTCGGGGACGTGGTCGGCGCCTCGCTGGACCACGCGATGTGGTTCCACCGCCCGTTCCGCGCCGACGAGTGGCTGCTCTACGACCAGGAGTCGCCGTCGGCGCACGGCGGCCGGGGCCTGGGCCAGGCCCGCATCTACACGCAGGACGGACGGCTCGCCGTCTCGGTGATCCAGGAAGGTGTGGTGCGCGTCCCCCGGGAAGACTGAGGGGCATGGCCACCACGGAGGAACAGGGCGGCGGCGAGAGCACCTTCACGGTGATCGTCGCCGCCGCCGCCAATCTCGGGATCGCGCTCGCCAAGGCGGTCGCCGGTGTGATCAGCGGGTCCAGCGCGATGCTGTCGGAGGCGGCCCACTCGGTCGCCGACACCGTCACCGAGCTGCTCCTGCTGACCGCCCTCAAACGCAGCGAGAAACCCGCCGACGAGGACCACCCCCTCGGCTACGGCCCCGAGCGCTACGTCTGGGCGCTGCTCGCCGCCGTCGCCACCTTCGTCGGCGGCGCGGTCTTCTCCCTCTACGACGGCGTCCACACCCTCGTCGAGGGCGAGGACCTCGGCGATCCGCTCGTGTCGTACGTCGTCCTGGCCGTCGCGTTCCTCCTGGAGGGCTACTCGCTGCGGACCGGACTGCGGCAGGCCCGCGGCGAGGCGGCCCGCGTCAGGGCGCCGGTCCGGCGCTACCTGCGGTACACCCCCGACACCGCCGTGAAGGCCGTCGTCCTGGAGGACACGGCCGCCCTCGCCGGCCTCCTCCTCGCCGCGGGCGGCCTGCTCGGCGGGCAGCTCACCGGCTCCGGCGCCTGGGACGGCGCCGCCTCCCTGTGCATCGGCGCGCTGCTGCTGTACGTGGCCTGGGTGCTGGGCCGCTCCAACGTCGAACTCCTCGTCGGCCGCCCGCTGCCGAAGCCGATGCGGCAGCGCATCCGCGCCGAGCTGCTGGAGTCCGTGCACGTCGAGGCCGTACTCGAACTGACCACCCTCGTGCAGGGCCCGCGCGAGGCCCTGGTCGCGGCCAAGGTCGACTTCCGGGACGTGTCCACCGCCGCCGAGATCGAGTGGGCCTGCGAGCAGGCCGAGGCCCGGCTGCGGGAGGTCTTCCCGGCGGTCACGCGCGTGTACCTCGACCCGACGCCGGGATACGTGCAGCGCCGGGAGGAAGGCCTCAGCCCCTAGCCGAGTCCCGCCTCCGCCAGCAGATACGCCGTCATCGGGTCGTAGTGGCGGGGGCTCAGGACGTGGTCGTCGAGGGGGACCGTCACCTGGACGGTGCCCTCGGCCTCGGCGAGGAACAGCGCCGGGTCGTTGCAGTCGGCGTACCCGACGGAGTCCACGCCGTGCTGTCCGGCGTAGCCCGCCCAGCCGTGGTCGGCGACGACCAGGTCCGGCAGCGGGCGGCCCTCGCGCTCCAGGGCGGTGAGGATCGCCTTCATCGGTTCGCCCGAGTGGGTGTGCCACAGGGTGGCGCCGTGCTCCAGCACCGCCACGTCGGCGAACTGCATGACGTACCCCTCGTCCGTCCGGAGCCCGTCGGGGATGACGACGATCTCACAGCCGGCCCGGCGCAGCGCGTCCGCCGTGGCCCGGTGCACGTCCAGCAGCCCGCCGGGGTGACCGGTGGCGAACAGCACCCGCTGCCGGTCCTCGGCCGCCTTGCGCAGCCGCCCGGCGAGCCGCTCCAGGCCGTCGACGGTGAGCTGGGGGTCGATGGTGTCCTGGCCGTAGCGGTGCTCGGGGTCGTCGTTGACGCCGACCCGCTCCGCCATCACCGCGAGCACGTCCTGCTCGTCGGTCCAGCGGTCGCCGAGCTCCAGGCCGAGCCAGAAGTTGCGGACGCCGTTGGCCAACTGGCGGTAGTGGGAGAGGTTGTTCTCGCGCGGGGTGGCGACGTCACCCGCGATACGGGTCCTCACGAGGTGTTCGACGAGCTCGGCGCGGCTGGGTGTCCCGGGTATCGGCATGGTCTCCATTGTGGGGCAGCGGCCGGTGGAAGTCCGTGGTCTCCCGGACGCTGGGACGCGGGTCACTCACCCCGGTCCGCCGCCCGGCCCGCGCCGGTGGACTCACCGCCCCCGCAGGGCGAACCACAGCTCCATCCGTACGTCCGGGTCGTCCAGGTCCGTCCCCAGCAGGGCCGCGCAGCGCGCGATCCGCTGCCGCACGGTGTTGCGGTGCACGCCCAGCGCCACCGCCGTACGGTCCCAGCCGCCGTGCAGCGACAGCCAGGTGCGCAGGGTGGCCGCGAGGGTCTCGTCTAGGGGGGCGAGCAGCGCGCGGGCGTGCGCCTCGGCCTCGTCGGGCGGCACCAGGTCGGCGAGCGCGGGGCGCGCGCCGTGCCGGACCAGGGGCGCGCGGATGGCGCGGGCGCGGGCCAGGGCACGGGCCGCCCGGACGTCGGCGGCCGGCCAGTCGGCGGGGGCCGCGGCGGCGCCGACCCCCAGCGTCCATCCCGGCTGCGCGAGCGGCTCCCGCTCGCCCGGCACCAGCACCCGTACGACGTCCTCCCCGAGGTCGACCAGCGGCGACCCGAGCGCGGCGCCCAGCGCGGCGGCGGCCACCGCGTCCGGCGCCCGCCCCTCGGGCCGCCCGTGCACGACCTGCCACCGCTCTCCGCCGAGCAGCGGGGCCACGGACTCCGGCGCGGCTCCGAGCAGCAGCCGTACGAGGGCCGAGGAGCGGGCCGCTTCCGAGCCGCTCCGGTGTTCACCGGTGAGCAGCGAGAGCAGGACGGCGGCGACGGAGGCGATGGTGTGGTCACCGGCCTCCCGGCGCGGAGCGGCGATCCCGAGCACGAAGCCCCGGCCGGACCCGAGGGCGTAGGCGGCGAGACGAGTGCCGCCGGTGGTGTCGGTGGCGGAAGCGGGGGCCGAGGAGGGAGGAGAAGGAGAGGGGGACGCGGGGGCCGCCGGAGCGCCGGCCGTGTCCGGCGGCGGTCCGGCCGGCCGGACGACCCGTGCCAGCCGGGCCAGCGCCGGGCCCGCCCCGCTCCCCGGCTCCCGTCCCGCCGCCGCGACCTCCGTGCCCTCCGGGCCGTACAGCACCGCCCGGCCGCCCACCCGCCGGGCCAGCTGCCGCAGCACCGACGGCACCGGGTCCGGCCGGGACGCGGCGGCGGCGAGGCTCTGCTGGGCCTCGGTGACCCGGCGCAGCCCGTCGTGCCGGGCCTGCGCCATGAGCTGCCAGACCGCGCGGGCCACGCCGGAGAAGGTGGTCTGCGGCGGGACCTCCAGCAGGGGCAGTCCCCGGGCCTCGCAGGCGGCGACCAGGGCGCGCGGCACGGTGTCGTGCACCGGCGCCAGGCCGAACCCGAGGGCCGCGCCACCGGCGGCCACGATCCGCGCGACGTAGTCGTCGAAGTAGGTGCCCGACCCCGCCGCCCCGGGAATGTGCACCCCGGCCGTCAGCAGCAGCTCGCCGCCCAGCAGGTACGGGTACGGGTCGGCCATCTCCGAGGCGTGCGCCCCGTGGACGGCCGGGTCCGGTTCGCGGGGCCCGGCGATCCGGCGCAGGGCGAGGTCCTCGCGGGCCAGCAGGGCGGCGAGGGGCACGGGTGGTGTCGGCGGCACGGGTACCGCCGCGGGCTCCGGCACGGTGTGCGTTTCCTCCATAAGGATCGGCTTCGATGGAGGAAACGTACACTTCGCCGGCGCCTTCCGGCCGTCTAGGGTCGTCCCGACCGGCTCGCCGGCCCGGCCCCGAACTCGCGCCCGAACGCGTCCGGGCTCGCCGGTAGAGTCGTACGCAGCAGGACAGAGCGGTACATACGCGACGGAGCGTAGGAAAGAAGGCAGTAGATGAGCAGCAGCGAGACGTTCCGCGGCCCGGTCGACTCCTCGCGGGTGCCGCGGTACGCGGGTCCCGCGACCTTCGCCCGGCTGCCCCGCCTCGACGAGGTCGGCCGCGCCGACGTCGCCGTGGTCGGCGTGCCGTTCGACTCCGGCGTCTCCTACCGGCCGGGCGCCCGCTTCGGCGGCAACGCGATCCGCGAGGCGTCCCGGCTGCTGCGTCCGTACAACCCGGCGCAGGACGCCTCCCCCTTCGCCCTCGCGCAGGTCGCCGACGGCGGCGACATCGCCGTGAACCCGTTCAACATCAACGAGGCCGTGGAGACGATCGAGGCGGCCGCCGACGACCTGCTGGGCACCGGCGCCCGCCTGATGACCCTCGGCGGCGACCACACCATCGCCCTGCCGCTGCTCCGCTCGGTCGCGAAGAAGCACGGCCCGGTCGCCCTGCTCCACTTCGACGCCCACCTCGACACCTGGGACACCTACTTCGGCGCCGAGTACACGCACGGCACCCCGTTCCGCCGCGCCGTCGAGGAGGGCATCCTCGACACCGAGGCGCTCTCCCACGTCGGCATCCGCGGCCCGCTCTACGGCAAGCAGGACCTCACCGACGACGAGAAGATGGGCTTCGGCATCGTCACCTCGGCGGACGTCTACCGGCGCGGCGCCGACGAGGTCGCCGACCAGCTCCGGCAGCGCATCGGCGACCGCCCGCTGTACATCTCCATCGACATCGACTGCCTCGACCCGGCGCACGCGCCCGGCACCGGCACCCCCGAGGCCGGCGGCATGACCTCCCGCGAACTCCTGGAGATCCTGCGCGGCCTGGCCTCCTGCCACCTCGTCTCGGCGGACGTCGTCGAGGTGGCGCCGGCGTACGATCACGCGGAGATCACGTCGGTGGCCGCGTCCCACACGGCGTACGAACTGACCACGATCATGTCCCGCCAGATCGCGGAGGCCCGCGCGCAGTGACCCACGACCACGACCTGGTGCTCCGCCCGACCGCCGCACAGACGGAGGCGGCACTCGACCCGCCCCCCGGCCGCACCGGCGGAGACCTCGTCGTGGAGACCCTGGCCGGGCTCGGCGCTACCACCGTCTTCGGACTGCCCGGCCAGCACGCGCTCGGCGTGTTCGACGCGCTGCGCCGCTCCGACCTGCGCTACATCGGCCTGCGGGTGGAGAACAACGCGGGCTTCGCGGCGGACGCGTACGGCCGTGTCACCGGCGAGGCGGCGCCCCTGCTGCTGTCCACGGGGCCGGGCGCGCTGACCTCGCTGGCCGCGCTCCAGGAGGCGGCCGCCGCCTCCGCCCCCGTCCTGGCCATCAGCAGCCAGGTCCCCACGCCCGGCCTGGGCGGCGGCCGCCACGGCTATCTGCACGAACTCCCCGACCAGGCGGCCTCGTTCCGGGGCGTGGTGAAGTCGGTCCACACGGTCCGCGCCCAGTCCCAGATCCCCTCCGCGCTGCAGGCGGCCTGGAAGTCGGCGCTGACCGCCCCGCACGGACCGGTCTGGGTGGAGATCCCGCAGGACGTGCTGCTGGCGGAGACGGCCCTCCCCGTGGTCACGGCAGGCGACGCCTTCCCCGAGGAGCTGCCGCCGCGCCCCGAACTGACCGCGGTCGCCGCCGACCTGCTGGCGAAGGCCGCCCGCCCGGTGATCGTCGCGGGCGGCGGGGTCGTCCGCGCGGACGCCTCGGGCAAGCTGCGCAAGCTCGCCGAGCGGCTCGACGCCCCCGTGGTCACCACCTTCGGCGGCAAGGGCGCCTTCCCCTGGACGCACCCCCTCTCCCTCCAGTCCTGGCTGGAGGACCGCCACACCACCGACTTCCTGGAGGACGCGGACGTCCTGCTGGTGATCGGCTCGGGCCTCGGCGAACTCTCCTCGAACTACCACACGTTCACACCGCGCGGCCGCGTGATCCAGATCGAGGCCGACCTCGGCAAACTGGAGTCCAACCACCCGGCCCTCGGCATCCACGCGGACGCCCGCCTCGCGATCCAGGCCCTGCTGGAGACCGTCCCCGAACGCACCGACCCGACGGCGCCCGAGCGGGTCCGCACGCTCCTGTCCCGCGTGGCGCAACGCCTCGCGGCGCAGGAACTGGCCCTGGAGCAGCAGGTGCTGGCGTCCGTCCGAACGGCGCTCCCCGCCGACTCCCCGTCCTTCTGGGACATGACGATCCTGGCGTACTGGGCGTGGTCGGCCTTCGACCCCAAGGGCTCCAACCACATGCACTCCGCCCAGGGCGCGGGCGGTCTCGGCTACGCCTTCCCGGCGGCCCTCGGCGCGGCGGCCGCCGACCCCACCCGCCCGGTCCTCGCCGTGTCCGGCGACGGCGGCGCCCTCTACTCGATCGCGGAACTGGCCACGGCGAAGCAGTACGACCTGAACGTCACCTGGCTCGTCGTCGACGACGGCGGCTACGGCATCCTGCGCGAGTACATGACCGAGTCCTTCGGCGAGACCACGGCGACGGAGCTGACCGGCCCGGACTACGCCGCCCTCGCCGAGTCCTTCGGCGTCCCGGGCGTGCGGACGTCCCCGGAGGCGCTGGCGGCCGACCTGGCGAAGGCGCTGGCGTCCCCCGGCCCCTCGGTGGTGGTCCTGCCGGCGCGGCTGCGGATGTTCGCGCCGACCCACCTGGGCTCGGGCTGATCCCCCGACCGGCTGTTCGCGGTGACCTCCACGGAACATGTTCCGTGGGGCCGCGGGCGTCCCGGCCGGGCCGATGTCGGACGCGGCCATTACCCTGACCGACCCCGGAGAGGAGGACAGCGTGCTGCTGAGATGCCGCGTCGCGAACGTACGGTCCCTGCGGGACGAGCAGGAGCTGTCCTGGGTGCGGGCCGGATGAATCGTGGTGGTGAGAGGTCAGGCGGACAGGCGGCCGTCCTTGACTGCGGTGACGAACGACGTCCAGCCGGTCGGCGGGAAGACCAGCGCGGGTCCACGGGGGCCTCGGAGTCGCGGACCGGGACGCCGGTCGGGTAGCCGTCCAGGACCTCGATGCAGCTGCCGCCTTCGTTGCCGCTGTACGTCGACTTGCGCCAGCCGTGCGGGGAGGAGGCGTCGGGGACGGTGTGTTCATTCACGAGTTTCGTAGTCCTTTGCTGTCGCCCTCATCAGGGCCAATGACCCCTTGAACGGCATTGCGTCGCCCAGGACTTGTCCGGCCGGTCATGTGACTGCTCCGCTTTGGTCGTTGATGTGGGCATGGGGCGGGGAGATCTGACGGATGCCGAGTGGGAACGGCTGCGGCCGTTCCTGCCTGTCGGCAACAGGCGTTGCGGCCGGTGGCGGGATCACCGGCAGGTGATCCACGGGATTCTGCACCGGGTGCGGACCGGTGTTCAGTGGCGCGACCTGCCCGAACGGTTCGGGCCATGGAAGACCGTCTACGAACGTCACCGGCTCTGGTCGGCCGACGGGACGTGGGAACGCCTGCTCCAGCAGGTCCAGGCCGCAGCCGACGCGGCCGGTGAGATCGACTGGGACATCTCGGTCGACTCCACCATCGTCCGTGCTCACCAGCACGCGGCCGGCGCGCGCACCGACCCGCCTCCGGCGCCCCCTTCGAAAGGGGCCGAAGTGCCAGAACACCAGGGCGAAACCGTGTGGCAGAGCCTGTACGCCCGACTGGTGGAGGTGGTGCTGGAGGCGAGGGCCTGGGCCGCTCGCGGGGCGGGTTCACCAGCAAGCTCCACCTGAGCGCCGACGGCCGCTGCCGCCCCTCTCTCTCCGGTCGTCACACCAGGTCAGCGGGCGGACTGCACCCAGTTCCCACCTGTCCTGAGGAAGGTCCGCGTACCAAGGCCGGGGCGGGGCCGGCCCCGCCCCAACCCTGACAGCCTCTCGGCGGCCAGGGCCTGCAGCAACGGGCCCTGCCGGGAATGCCTGCGACGACGCGGCATCCGGCACACGATCCCGGAGAAGACCGACAGCCAGGCCGCCCGCCTGCGCAAAGGCTCACGCGGCGGGCGGCCACCGGGCTTCGACGAAGAACGGTACAAGAAGCGCAACACCGTCGAACGAGCGATCAACCGCTTGAAGCAGCACAGGGCGGTCGCCACTCGCTACGACAAGCGCGGCTACGTCTTCCTCGGCACCGCGACAGCGGCCGCCCTCGTCATCTGGCTCCGAACATGATCGGCCGGACAAGTCCTGGTGTCCTGAGTCGGGAATTCGCTGCGTAAAGTCGGTGCTGGTTCGGCCTGATGTCCGGACGGCGAGGACGGGACGGCCGAAGGCCGAGTCGGTGCTGACCGACGACGAGCGTGAGACATCGGCCCGCTGAGCCAGGCGCCGGGCATCCTCTCAGGCGCTGGCCCTGCGGTGCCGGATCGTGCTGGAAAGCGCAACGGGTGCCACGAACAAGGACGTTGCCGATCGGCTGGGCATCGAGGCGCACGCGGTGAGCCGGTGGCGGGCCCGGTTCGTGCGGGACCGGCTGGAGGGCCTGACCGACGAACCGCGTCCGGTGGACCGCGGAAGATCACCGACGACCAGGTCGAGGAAGTGGTCGTCAAGACGCTGGAGACCACGCCGAAGGACGCCACAACGCCCGGGCCGCGGCCAGGAAGGCCCGTGAGAACGCCGCACGCCGGGAGCTGATGCGCGAGTGGGGCGTCCCGCTGCACGAAGCCCTCCACCGGCCGCTCGGGCTGGCCGAGCAGACCGACCCGCGCCGCCACCTCCACATCCCTCGCCTCGGTGTGCTCGCCGGGCGGCATGCGGGCCCGAAGGGCGGCAGCGCCGACCACCACACGCCGACCGTCCTCATGCCATCCCTATCCGTAATCATCTCGGCTACATTTATGTTACTGTAGCCGCGCCGGTGACAGAAAGGCGAGATCTTCGCATCTACGCAGGTGAGAGCGGCGACTTGGGGAGCCGTCCGAACCTGCTGGTGCGTCCGACATCGTGCCCGGCACTGCATTTGCCGACGTGCCAGGCACTGCCCCGGTCCGCGCCCGCGGGATAGCAGGACCTGCCGCTCGAAGAACGACACCAAGGAGATACAGATGCATATGAAGGCGAAGATGAAGAGTGTGCTGCGCCCCTCCCGTCGGCGTGTTTCCGCGCTCGCGGCCGTAGCCGGCGTGGCCGCCCTCAGCCTGGCGTCCATGACGTCGGCCCCCGCGGCCGCCGCCGAGCCCGCCGCGCAGGCAGCGAAGCCCACGGTCGTGCTGGTGCACGGGGCCTTCGCGGACTCCTCCAGCTGGAACAGCGTGATCACGCGCCTGCGGCACGCGGGGTATCCGGTCGACGCTCCGGCCAACCCGCTGCGCGGAGTGGCCGGCGACTCGGACTACCTGGAGAGCTACCTCAAGACCGTGAAGGGACCGATCGTCCTCGTCGGCCACTCCTACGGCGGTTCAGTGATCAGTGACGCCGCCGCGGGCAACCCGGAGGTCAAGGCGCTCGTCTACATCGCCGCGTTCGTCCCCGACAAGGACGAGACCCTCGCGGAACTCGGCGACAGGTTCCCGGGGGCGACCCTCCCCTCGGCCCTCGACGCTGTGCCCTATCCGCTGCCCGGCGGAGGCACCGGCACCGACCTCTACGTCCAGAAGGACAAGTTCCACGACGCCTTCGCCGCGGACGTACCCAGGCCGGTCACTGACCTCATGGCCGTCACCCAGCGTCCGCTGGCCGCCTCGGTCTTCGACGAGAAGACCACGGAAACGGCCTGGAAGACCATCCCCTCCTGGGACCTGGTCACCACCCAGGACCACGCGATCGCACCGGCCGAGCAGCGCTTCATGGCCAAACGCGCCCACGCGCACACCATCGAGGTCAACTCCTCGCACGCGGTCGCCATCTCCCACCCCGGCACGGTCACCCGCCTCATCGAACAGGCCGCCCGAGCCACCTCCAAGTAACCCTTGGGACATCCGTGCCGATCACGACCCGCCGCCTCCGGCCGTCGGTGAGGTGATCGGCGGGTCCGTCGGAGCGGGCACGTCTGACGGGTGAGTGGAGCAGTCGTCCAGTTCTGGATGTCGGAGCACAAAACACACTTTGGAGGTTGGGCGTCATGGGGCGTATCAAGGTCGGCACGGAGAACAGCACGGACATCGAGGTGCACTACGAGGACAAGGGGGCGGGGCAGCCGGTGGTGCTGATCCACGGTTACCCGCTGGACGGGAACTCGTGGGAGGGGCAGACGTCGGCGCTGCTGGAGGCCGGCTACCGGGTGATCACGTATGACCGGCGGGGTTTCGGCAAGTCGAGTCAGCCTTCGGCGGGTTACGACTACGACACCTTCGCCGCTGACCTGAACGCGGTGCTGGAGGCGCTGGATCTGCGTGAGGCGGTGCTGGTCGGGTTCTCGATGGGCACCGGCGAGGTGGCCCGTTACCTGTCCGTCTACGGTTCGGCGCGTGTCGCCAAGGCGGTGTTCCTGGCCTCGCTGGAGCCGTTCCTTGAGATCACCGACGACAACCCCGACGGTGCCGCGCCCGCCTCGTTCTTCCAGGGTGTCTCCGAGGCTGTCAAGAAGGACCGGTACGCGTTCTTCACCGACTTCTACAACGACTTCTTCAACCTCGACGAGAACCTGGGCACCCGCGTC
This sequence comes from Streptomyces sp. NPDC051051, assembly GCF_040682975.1. Lineage (NCBI taxonomy): Bacteria > Bacillati > Actinomycetota > Actinomycetes > Kitasatosporales > Streptomycetaceae > Streptomyces > Streptomyces sp. NPDC051051. The sequence goes on along the minus strand of NZ_JBFBCB010000021.1, from coordinate 59,755 downwards.
AGCGAAGAGGCGGTTCGCAACGCCTGGAACATCGCCGCCGGGTCGGGCGCGATCGCCTCGGCCGCCGCGCCTCTCTCCTGGCCCACCGACTTCCGTGCCGACATCCCCAGGATCGACGTCCCGGCCCTGATCGTGCACGGCACCGCCGACCGCACCCTGCCCATCGACGCCACCGGCCGCCGCTTCGCCAAGGCCCTGCCCACCGCCCAGTACACCGAGATCGACGGCGCCCCCCACGGCCTGCTCACCACCCACACCGCCGAGGTCAACGAAGTATTGCTGAACTTCCTCGCTCAGTAAGCCGCACCTCTGCCTGGTCGGCCGGCTCCGGCTGGCCGACCGCGCCCGCATCCTCGTATCCCGCCTCATCACGCCCCCCTGCGCGACTCACCTCACCAGGGGTGATCGTCCTACTGATGCACAGGAAGTCACCATGAAGGTTCTGATCGTCCTCACCTCGCACGACAAGCTCGGCGACACCGGCCGTAAGACCGGGTTCTGGCTGGAGGAGCTCGCCGCGCCGTACTACCGGTTCCAGGAAGCCGGCTGGGACATCACCCTCGCCTCCCCCAAGGGCGGCCGTCCCCCGCTGGACCCTAAGAGCAACGAGATCGCCAACCAGACCGACCAGACCCGCCGCTTCGAAACCGACCCGGAAGCGACCGCCGCGCTGGCGAACACCGTACGCCTGGACTCCGTCAACGCCGACGACTACGACACCGTCTTCTACCCCGGCGGCCACGGCCCGCTGTGGGACCTGGCCGAGGACACCCACTCCGCCCGCCTCATCGAGACGACCCTGCGCTCCGGCAAGCCCCTCGCCCTGGTCTGCCACGCCCCCGGCGTCCTGCGCCACACCCGTGACGAAGACGGCACCCCCCTGGTCCAGGGCCGGAAGGTCACCGGCTTCACCAACACCGAGGAAGAAGGCGTCCAGCTCACCGACGTCGTCCCCTTCCTCGTCGAGGACGAACTCATCAAGCTCGGCGGCATCTACTCCAAGATCGGCGACTGGCAGCCCTACGTTGTCCAGGACGGCCTGCTCATCACCGGCCAGAACCCCGCATCCTCCGGTCCCGCAGCCGACACCCTCATCGCACTCACCACGGCTCGGGCCGGATCCGTCAGCGAGGAGAGCCTGTCCGCGTCCGCGTGAAAGATCTTTCTCGCGCCTCCGGCCCGCCAGGCTTCAGCCCGGCGGGCCGAAAGCGTTTCGCGCAACGGCCTATGGCCGACTCTCTCTCCGCCTTACGGCACAGCCCTCCCCGGCCGGCGCGGAGGATCGCGGTCAGGCGCTCTCCAGGAGCCGCGCCGCCTCCGGAACACCTTGCGAGATGTCCTGCACGGTGAAGTGCCCGAGGGTCGTCGCCACAGCGTGAGCGATCATACGGTCGATCGACACCAGGGACTGCTGGACGGACCGGCCCGTGACGCATGACGGATCGGGGCCGTGCAGTCCGAGCACGGGTTCGTCGCCCTGAAGGAGCAGCCATACCTGTTCGAGCGTGATCTGGGCAGGCTCGACTGCCAGTTCCCAGCCGCCGTTCACGCCGGACCGGGACCGGACCAGCCCCGCGTTCCGCATCGGTCCGAGCACGCGGCGTACATAGACCGGGTTGACATTGGCACTCTTGGAGAGTTCCTCGGAACTCACGGCGTGGCCATCAGCGGCGAGTGTCAGGATGACCAGTACGTGCACGGCGACGGCGAACTGGGTGTTTGTGGAGCGGGCCATTACCCCATCTTGCCATTTTTGTCACCATCGTGGCTACAGGCGCCAGGCGCCTGCCCGGGAACCCGAGAAGGGCTACGCAGACGTGGGGACGGGCGAACACGATGTGCGCCCCCTCGGTCGAGCCCATGCGCATCTGTCGTTCCGTGTCGGTGCGAGTGAGGAAGGCGCATGAGCATCGGGGACGCCGTTCATCAGCTTCTACACTCCGAAGGACATGCCGACGCCGGTTCGCGAAGCCGGCTTCACAGGCTCGGGTGCGTGTCGGGAGCCGTGCTCGCCGAGCGCTACTTCGCCTGTCCCCTCGGCGGCCTTCGTCCGTCGAGGGGTGCCTCTGTGTCTCTTTCCTCCAGCGAGGCGTACTGCGCGAAGAGGGCGTTGAATGGAATGCCTTGACCACGCGCGCGCCGGGAAGCAGGGAGGCCCGGCTGCCGCGCCTGCGGGAGGCGGCGGCGAAGGTGAGGGACGCGGTCTCCGTGTTCCTCGACGTCCCCATCGAGAGTGACGGCGGCGAGGGTGGCAGGGATGAGCCGAGGCTTTCTCGGTGTGTCTGTATCCGCCAGTCCTCGTCCGGCCTGCGAGCGGGGCGTCCCGTACGACCGTCGCATCCCCCGACGTCCGGGCCTTGTGGGGCGGCCGCGGAGCGGGCACTGGCCGACGCCGCCAGGGCGTGCTGGGCGCTGTTGTGGAGGCCGCCAAGGACGGCCGGGGCGGTGAGGGTCGTGGTCATCGCCAGGCGCGGGGGTGTCGGCCGGGCCTTCCTCTGCCGCCGTCGCGACCTTTTCGGCCAGGTCCACGCCGGGGCCGCCGTACCGCCTACGGTCCTGGGCGGCCGGGGCCCCGCAGTCGGCCGCGTTTCCCTGTGGGCCGGCCTGGCCGCCGCCGACGTCCGCAGTGCCCGCCTCGCCGTGTGGGCGGGCGGCGGGTTGGGGCCCGGTCACCAGGTGGCAGAACACCGGGTGGTGGGGGTCAGGCGGTGGGGTTCGGGCCGAGGGCGATGTCGAGGAGGGTGCCGAGCTGGTCGAGCTGGTCGGGGGTGAGGGCGCTGAACGAGGTCGTGGTGATGGCGTCGAGCACAGTCTGGCCCTCGGCCAGCAGCCGTGTGCCTTCCTCGGTGAGCCGGTGGCGGACGGCGCGTCCGGGGCCCGGTACCCGCTCGATCAGGCCGCGCTCGGCCATGCGGGCGGCCAGCGATCCGAAGGACTGGTCGGTCTGGAAGGTCAGCACGGCCAGGTCGTGCAGCGAGGCGTCGGGCTTCGCGTGCAGGTGCCGCAGGGTGTCCCACTGGACCAGCGACAGGCCGAGCGGCGCCAGTGCCCGGCTGGCGGCGCGCTGGTGCCGGTGCTGGAGACGCTTGACGGCCAGGCCGACATCGGAGGGTTTGCGCATGGCCCAAGTCTACTTCCAATCCAAGGTTGTTTAGATACGGGACCTGATCTAAGGTTCCTTATATAAGCAAGCTGTCTTGCAAGGAGATGGAAGACGATGAGCGCCCCCGTTCTGGCCGGTTCCCTCCGGCCCGCCCGCACCTCCGGCTACACCGTCGCGTCCCCCGCCGGACCGGTCGAGATGACTGTCCAGGACCGCGACCGCACCCGCCCCTTCCTGCTCCTGCACGGAGGCGGCGGCATGCCCACCATGGCCGGCTTCGCCGACCTCCTCGCCGAGCGCGCCCACGCCCGGGTGCTGCTGCCGACCCACCCCGGGTTCGGCGGTACCCCCAAGGCCGACGGCCTCACCGGCGTCACCGCGCTGGCCCGCGCATACGTCGCGCTGCTGGAGGAGTTCGACCTCACCGACGTCACCGTCGTCGGCAATTCCTTCGGCGGCTGGCTCGCCGCCGAGATCGCCCTGCAGGAAAGCCCGCGCGTCAGCGGCGCCGTCATCGTCGACGGCATCGGCATCGAGGTGGACGGCCACCCCATGACCAACCTCGCCGGCATGACACCGCAGCAGATCAGCACCTACTCCTTCCACGACCCGCGCAAGGCACCCGTTCCGCCCGCCGGCCAGGCCGGGCCGGGCCCCGACCTCCAGGCCCTGATCGGCTACACGGGCCCCACGATGTCCGACCCGACGCTTACCGGCCGGCTGGCCGGCCTCCACCTGCCCGTCCACGTCATCTGGGGTGAGAGCGACGGCATCGTCACCCCCGACTACGGCCGTGCCTACGCCGCAGCCATCCCCGGCGCTGCCTTCACCCTGCTGCCCCGCACCGGCCACCTCCCGCAGCTGGAGACGCCCGAAGAACTCCTCGGAGCCATCCTCGACCTCGACCTGGGCGCCTGACCCACCCGGACAATCGGCCACCCCCTAAGAGCAGGAGAAACCATGAACACCCCCCTTGCCGTGACCCGGATCGGGCACGCCTGCCAGCTGATCGAGATCGGCGAGACCCGGATCCTCACCGACCCCTGGTTCACCGAGACCGCCACCTACCACCAGGGCGAACAGCTCGCCACGACCGTTGCCGGCCTCGGCCGGATCGACGCAGTCGTCGTCAGCCACGAGCACTACGACCACTGCGACCTCGATGCCCTGCTCGACGGCGGCTTCGACCTCTCCGTCCCGCTGATCGGCCCCGGCACCGTCGCAACCATCGCCCGCGGCAAGGGCTTCCGTGACGTTCGCGCCATCGAGGCATGGGAGGCGACGACCGTCGGCCCCCTGGTGGTGACCGCGACCCCCGGCGAGCACGGCGTCCACGAGGTGACCTTCGTCCTCCAGGCCGAAGGCCGCACCGTGTTCTTCGGCGGCGACTCGCTACGCGTCCCCGAACTCGACACCATCCCTGACCGGATCGGCCCCGTCGACCTCACCATCCTGCCGACCAACGGCCTGTGCGTCCGCCCACTCGGCATGCGGCAGTTCGTCATGGACGCCGAACAAGCCGCCGGCCTGACCGCGGCGCTGCGCCCCACCCTGGCGATCCCGCACCACTACGCCTTCCACAGCGGCCGCCTCGGCGACCGGATGATGACCAAGACCGACCCCGACCCCCGCCACTACGCCGACGCCGTCGCCCGCCTCGCCCCCGACATCGAGGTCCGCATCGTCCTCACCGGCGAGCGCGTGCAGGTCCCGTGAGCGCCGACGAGCAGTACATGCCGCAGCTCCCGGCCGGCCTGCCGGTCGGCGAGCACCCATGATCGCGAGCGTCCGTGCGATGCCCGGACACGAGGAACCGCTTGCCGCCGCCGCCATCGCCACCCTCACCACCGCGGTCCGGCTGCCGCGATTTCCGCTCCTTCCGCGGCGCCGCCGACACCGACGCCTTCCCCACCCACCATCAGCCATGTCCGCGCCTCCTGGGACCGGCTGGCCACCCACGCCGGCGCCGGAGCCAACGCCCTCATACAGCTCATCGAGCTGTAGAAGGTCGTGTCCCGCCGAGTGGTGTAGCCGATCACGCCCAGGACTTGTCCGGCCGGTCATGTGACTGCTCCGCTTTGGTCGTTGATGTGGGCATGGGGCGGGGAGATCTGACGGATGCCGAGTGGGAACGGCTGCGGCCGTTCCTGCCTGTCGGCAACAGGCGTTGCGGCCGGTGGCGGGATCACCGGCAGGCGATCGACGGGATTCTGCACCGGGTGCGGACCGGTGTTCAGTGGCGCGACCTGCCCGAACGGTTCGGCCCGTGGAAGACGGTCTATGACCCGTGGAAGACGGTCTGCGAACGGCACCGATTGTGGTCGGCCGACGGCACCTGGGAGCGCCTGCTCCAGCGGGTCCAGGCCGAGGCCGACGCCGCGGGCGAGATCGACTGGGACGTCTCGGTCGACTCCACCATCGTGCGGGCGCATCAGCATGCTGCCGGCGCCCGCACCGATCCACCACCGGCTCCCGCCTCAAAGGGGGACGCACCGGCAGAACACCAGGGCGAGACACCGTTGCAGAGTCTGCTCGCCCGCCTGGTGGAGGTGGTCCAGGAGGTGAGGGCCTGGGCCGCTCGCGCGGCGGGTTCACCGCCAAGCTCCACCTGGGCGCGGACGGCCGCTGTCGGCCTCTGTCTTTGATCGTCACGCCGGGACAGCGGGCAGACTGCACCCAGTTCAAGCCCGTGCTGGAGAAGATCCGCGTCCCCCGCATCGGGCTAGGGCCTGTTGTGAAAGTGCTGGTCACAGCTAGGCCGGTCCCGCAAGAAGCCCGACAGCCTGGCCGCGGACAAGGCCTACAGCAACGGGCCCTGCCGCGAATATCTGCGGCGCCGTGGCATCCGGCACACGATCCCTGAGGAGACCGACAGCCATGCCGCCCGCTTACGCAAAGGCGCACGCGGCGGACGGCCACCGGGCTTCGACGAGGAGCGGTACAAGAAGCGGAACACCGTCGAACGGGCCATCAACAAGCTCAAGCAAGCCCGAGCCGTGGCCACCCGGTATGACAAGCGCGGCTATGTATTCCTCGGTACCGCCACCGTGGCGGCCCTCGTCATCTGGCGGCGAACTTGATCGGCCGGACAAGTCCTAGCCCGGCCGGTCTCACTCTGTGAGTGGATCGCTACACAGCGATGTTCATGCGTGTCGGCCTGCCCTCGGGCAGAGAAGGCCCCCGCGACCGCTACCGACGGCCCGGGGGCATGACCCTCAACCACACTGGAGTTGAAGACGTGTTGCACCATATCGCCGGCCTCGTCGAGCCGCTGCTGCGTCTGCTGTGGCCCCCTCCGGGCGGCGCCGGCACCGGCGCCGGCACCGCGCCGGGGGAGGGGCCCCGGTCACCCCCGTGCCTGCAGCCCCCGCCGCCCCCGTCCGTCGCCCCTCCCCGCACGAAGCCTTCCTCCACGGCGAGGACTCCCGGCTCGTCCGTCCCTATCTCCTCGCCCACGAACAACGCGCGCAGGCCACACCGCAGCGCGCCCGCCGTCGCACCTTCTGGATCGCCGTGCACGGCGTCGACGGGGGGCAGGGCACATCCACGGTGTCGATGTCGGCTCGCGCCGGATCCGGGACGACGAGGTGATCGCCGCATGATCCACGAGAGCCACGCCGTCGCCCCCCACGGTCGGCCGGCCCCGCCTCCTCCCCTGGTCCAACCTCGACGGCAACCCCTGCCACCTCGTCATCGACGACACCGGTACCGGCTGTCTCTCGCGCCTCGCCGACGACGTCGAAGCCGTCCGGCTCGGCATGGCCGACGACCTTCTCGGCCACGCCGTCGATCTCCTGGGCGACGGCAAGGCCACCGCACCCCAACTGCGTTTTCTCGCGGCCCGCTTGGCCGAATCGCTCCACGACGTGCACCGCATCGCCCGGAACAGGGGAGCCCGCCTCCCCGTGCCCCACGACGACGAGGCCCCCGGCGCCGCCCCTGAAGAGGACCCCGGCACCTGACCCGCCCGTCTCCGCCGAGCGTGCGGACGTACCGGCGCAAAGCCCGGTACGTCCGCACGCTCGGCGGCCGGGCTGAACTCCCTGTGCGAAAGGGAGTTCAGCCGCAGAAGTGCCTACCAGATCGCCTCGACCCACTCCGGGTGGTCGATGAACGGGTTGCGGTTGTGCTGGTAGGTGTCGTAGATGGCCTGGTTGCGCTTCTCCTCGAAGGCGCTCGGCGGGTCCGCCTCGTTCCACGCCTTGAGGACGGAGAGCTTGCCCATGTAGGGGTTGGAGCCGTTGCCGACCTTTTCGTTGGGCTCCAGGTCGGCGAAGCCGTCGTCGCCCTCGTAGCGCACGGCCATGTAGAGGATCATGCGGGCCACGTCGCCCCGGTCCGCGGCGCGCGGTGCGAAGGAGTCGGAGTCGACGGTGCTGCCGCCGCCGTTGGTGACGGCGCTGCCGCCGTTGTCGAAGTCCAGGTTGCCCCGCGTGCTGTTGACCTGGACGTCGCAGGCGCGCAGGTGGTGCAGGTCGGTGCCGGGACCGGTCACCTCGCCGAAGTCGCCGTGGGACTTGGCCCACGTGTGCTCGCGGTTCCAGTCGCCGACGTCGCCGCCGTTGAGGGACTTGCTGCGCGAGACACCGCTGTACAGCAGGATCACGTTGTTGCTGTTGTTCGGGTCCTGGTCGGTGACCTTGAGCGCGTCCCAGACCGCGGAGTACGAGATCTTGGTCTGGCTGCTGATGATCGTGTGCAGCGAGGACTTCAGGCTCGCGCCCGTCTTGCCGACCGCGTTCTTGTAGTACGTCGAGTCGTACGCCGTCGTGGTCGCCGCGGCGGGGGTCGCGGTGAGCGCGGGCGCGGTGAGGCCGGTCAGGACGGCGGCGGTGGCGAGGGCCACCGACTTCCACCGGCGTATGCGTGTCGTCAGCATGTGGGGAGTCCGATCTACGCGTGTTGATGGGAGGCGGCAATCGGGAGAGTGACATGCACATGCGGTCAAGGCAATGAATCTGACATGTCGATCAGATGACGGGAACCGGCAAATTACCCGTTGTCTACGCGAGTTGATGGCGCAAAACGGCCCCTGACGGGGGGTCAGGGGTCGTTTTGCGCCGGTGGGCGGACCGATGTGCCGTCGGCGTGCGGTCAGTTCACGTCCGACGGGTCCAATCGGTAGACCGTCGACTGGTCGCTCTGCGACGAGGACGAGGTGTCGGAGTCGGAGGTGCCGGAGGTACCGGAGCCGGAAGCGGCCGTCGAGCTGTAGTCGCTCTCCTTCACCGCCGTCCCGTTCTTCTGTACCCACTCCGTCACCTCGGAGCCGGCCGTGGAGCCGCCGCCCATACCGCCGCCTCCCATGCCGCCGCCGAGCTGGATGTAGTGCAGCTCGCCCTTCTTCACCAGCTCCTTCAGCCTCGCCAGCGTCATCGCGTTGTCGGAGCCGGACCAGCCCCACATGGAGATCACCGGCTCACCGCTGCTGAGGACGAGCTGTGCGGCGGACTGCGAACTCGACACCGCCAGCAGCCACTTCGCGCCGTCCTGGTGCTTCTTCAGGTAGGAGAGCAGTTCGGTGCTCGCGCCGCCGCCCATGCCGCCAGCGCCGGGGCCGTCGCCCGCACCGGTGCCGCCTTCCGGGGCGGTGCCGCCCGGTGCCGTACCGCCGCCGGCCGTGGTGCCGCCGGGAGGCGTACCGCCCGGCTGCTCGCCACCCCCGGGGAAGCCACCGGCCCCGCCGCCCGTCGGCCCGTCGGCCTGGCCGCCTGCCTGCTCGCCGCCGGCGCCCGGGAAGGCGCCCCGGCCGCCGCCGGGGCCTCCGCCGCCGAAGCCGCCGCTCCCGGTCGTGGGACCGGCCGTCGGATTCGTACCGCCCATCCCGCCGCCCGAACCCGACGGCACCGACCAGGCGTACGCCGCCGGACCGGCCACCGACGCGACGACCGCCGCGGCCACCGAGGCCGCCAGCAGGCGGGCACGGTGGCCCGAGCGGAAGACGAACAGCCCCACGACCGCCAGCGCCATCACGACCCCGATGACGGGCCACAGCCACGTGTTCCAGCCGGAGGCCCGGCGCAGCAGCACGATCGCCCAGACCGCCGTGATCCCGAGCGCGAGCGGCAGCACCCACACCCACCGCTTCTCGGCGCGGAAGGCCCGCAGCAGCATCAGGCCGCCGCCCCCGCACAGTGCCGCGATGCCCGGGGCGAGGGCGGTCGTGTAGTAGGGGTGCATGGTGCCCTCGGCCAGGGCGAAGGTGAGGTAGTGCAGGGCGGTCCAGCCGCCCCACATCACCAGCGCGGCACGGGTGAGGTCGGTGCGCGGGGCGCGCCCGCACCGGACGATGCCGCCGACGGCGGCGATCGCCGCGAACGGGATCAGCCAGGAGATCTGGCCGCCCAGGACGTCGTTGAACATCCGTCCGATGCCGGCGGTCCCGGAGAAGCCGCCTCCGCCGCCTCCGCCGCCCCCGCCGTTGCCCTCGCCGCCGAAGACCCGGCCGAGGCCGTTGTAGCCCATGATCAGGTTCCAGGCGGTGCCGTCGGTCGAACCGCCGATGTAGGGCCGCTCGTCGGCCGGGACGAGGGAGACGGCCGCCGCCCACCAGAAGCTGGAGACGGCGAGGACCACGGCCGCGGCGGCCAGGTTGACGAGCCGCTTCACCAGCTTCGGCTTCGCCGCGTACAGGTAGACCGCGAAGACGGCGGGCAGGGCGATGTAGCCCTGGAGCATCTTGGTGTTGAAGGCGAGGCCGAAGCAGGCGGCCGAGCCGAGCAGCGGCAGCAGCCTGCCGTCGTGCACCGCCCGCAGGGCCAGCGCGGCGCCGCCCGCCATCAGGAACACCAGCAGGGTGTCGGGGTTGTTGTCCCGGTTGATGGCCACGGTGATCGGGGTCAGCGCGAGGACCAGCGCGGCGACCGCCGCCGCACCGTGCCCCCAGACCCGCTTCACGCTCGCGTGCAGGATCCAGATCGTGCCGAGGGCGGTCAGGATCATCGGCAGCATCATCTGCCAGGTCCCGAAGCCGAACACGCGGCAGGACAGGCCCATCACCATCAGGGCGAACGGCGGCTTGTCGACGGTGAGGAAGTTCCCCGCGTCCAACGAGCCGAAGAACCAGGCCTTCCAGCTCTGGGTGCCGCTCAGCACGGCGGCGCTGTAGAAGCTGTTGAGCCCGGAGCCGGAGAGGTTCCAGGAGTACAGCACCGCCGCCAGCACCAGGATCGCGAGCAGCGCGGGGAGCGACCAGCGCGGTGCCTCGTCCGGCGGGGGCGCCGGGTTCGACGCCGGGTCCGCCGCGGGCGGCGGCCGGTCGGTGGACACGGTCGGGTGGGGGAGATCGGTGGCTGAGGTCACCGGTCCACCGTGCAGAGCGCCGATGGGAGGGGGCTGTGCCCAGCCTGGTCGCAGCCTGTGAGCCGGCGGAGGGGGCGGGCGGGGGAGCGGGTCCGGCGGGCGGCACCCGGCCGGGTGCCGCCGGAACGCGCCGGCCGCCCGGCCGCGTCACCCCAAAAGCGCCCCGAACTTCTCCTCGTACACGGCGATCTGCTTCTCACGTCCGGCGATGAAGGCGTTCTCCTCGCCCGGCTCCATCGTGTTGCCGGGCACGTTCGACGGAAGGAGGTCCGGCAGGTCGCGGAACACCTCGGCCGCCGCCGCCCACCGGTCTCCGCCGTGGCGCCTCGCGTACGAGAGGTTCTTCATCACGGCCCTCAGGTCTTCGGCCAGGAGGTGGGCGGGGACCTTCTTCCCGCGGAACGCGCTCTCCTCGGGAGCCTTGGTCCCGGGCGTGGCGAGGCGGCGCAGCACCCACAGGGCGGCGCTCAACTGTCCTGCCCTGAAGTGCCTGTTCGGTGTCTCGGTCGGCATGCCTCATGCCTACCCACTGCTCCGGCGCGCGACGAATCCGGTTTTTGGAACGTGCGTACAACTATCGGTCGTGCGTGCGAGTCACCTCGGCATGACTCTCCGCAGACCCAGACGAGCCGTACCCGGACGAACCGGACGTACCAGAGGGCTGGTCGCCACCGCCCTCGGCGCCGGCATCCTCCTCACCGGCGTGGCCGCCGCCACCCCGGCCGCGGCCGCCACCCCGACGGTCGGCTGCACGTCGGCCAGGACCGGCCTCGCCGCCAAGTTGAAGAAGGACATCACCGCGGCGCTCGCCACCCGCAAGGGCACGGTCGCCGTCGGCCTCTACGACCGCAGCACCAACACCACCTGCACCCTGCGCGCCTCCACCGCCTTCGACTCGGCCAGCGTCGTCAAGGTCACCGTCCTGTCCGCACTGCTGTGGGACGCGCAGAAGCACAACAGGGCGCTGACCTCCCGTGAGAAGACCCTCGCCACGGCGATGATCACCAAGTCGGACAACGCCTCCACCTCCACCCTGTGGAAGCAGCTCGGCCTGACGAAGATCAGGGCCTTCCTCACGGCCGCCAAAATGACGCAGACCAAGCCGGGCGCCAACAACTACTGGGGCCTGACCCAGATCACCGTCACCGACGAACAGAAGCTGCTCAAGCTCCTCACGGCCCGGAACACCGTCCTCACCGACACCTCGCGCGCCTACGTCAACAAGCTGATGGCGCAGGTCGTCTCGTCGCAGCGCTGGGGCACCCCCTACGGACGGCCCGCCGGGGTCAGCTGGCACGTCAAGAACGGCTGGCTGTCGCGCGCCACCAACGGCTGGCGGGTGCACAGCGTCGGCACCTTCAAGGGCGGCGGCCACGACTACACCATCACCGTCCTCACCCACGGCAACAGCACGATGAGCTACGGCATCACCACCATCCAGGGCGTCGCCAAGGTCATCCACCGGGACCTCGCCGCCTCCTGAAGGGCCGAGGTCCCGGAAGATCGTCGACGGCATGTTCCACCGGCCGTCACCCGCACGCCCTACGGTGACCGCCATGCGCCTGCGAACCGTACTCGCCACCTTCACCGCCGGCCTGGCGGCGGCCACCTGCCCGGTCGCCGCCGGACCGGCGAACGCCGGTCAGAGCCACGCCTGTTCGGCCTCGGTCTCCCTCGACCGCTTCTCCGACGCCCTCGACAAGACGACGTACGACGGCACCTTCGTCGGCAATCTCTCCGCGCTCGCCCGCCGCCGGGACGGCGCCCTCACGGCCCTGTCCGACCGCTCCGCCCTGTTCCGCCTCGACGCGAGGACCCTGCGGCCGACCGCGGTCGTCCCCCTCGCCGACGAGAACGGCGCCGCCCTGGACTCCGAGGGCCTGGTCGCCGACCGGGACGGCACCTTCCTGGTCACCTCCGAGACGGAGCCGTCCGTACGCCGCCACAGCCCGTCCGGCGCGATTCTCGACCGCCTCCCCGTCCCGGACCCGCTGCGGGTCGCCCCGGCCGGCCGCGCCGCCCCCAACGGCACCTTCGAGGGCCTGACCCTGCTGCCCGGCGGCCGTACCCTCCTCGCGTCGATGGAGTACGCCCTCTCCGGCGACGCGGCCGGCACGCTCCGCTTCCAGACCTGGACGCGGCGCGGCGGCCACTTCGTGCTCGGCGCCCAGTACGCCTACCGCGCCGACACCGGGCTCGGCGTCCCCGAGGTCCAGGCGACCCCCGACGGCCGCCTCCTGGTCCTGGAGCGCGGCTTCACCGCGGGCGTCGGCAACACCGTCCGCCTCTACCTCGCCGACCCCCGCCGCGCCACGGACACCAGCGGCGTCGAGCACCTGACCGGCCAGGACGGCGTACGCCCGATCGCCAAGACCCTCCTCGCCGACCTCGTGACCTGCCCGTCACTGGGAGCGACCGCGAAGCAGCCCCAGCCGAACCCGCTCCTCGACAACATCGAGGGCATGGTGATCACGGGACGGAGCGCGGGCGCGCTGAAGGTTTCGCTGGTCAGCGACGACAACCAGAACGCCGTGCAGACGACCCGCTTCCTGCGCCTGCGGGTGCGGGTCTGAGGTTCCTGTCGGTATCGGGGGCGTGGTCCTGACGGCCGAGACGAACGCGGCCCGGCTCTCCACAGGAGGAGGGCCGGGCCGGAGCGGACGCCGTGCGCGGGCACGCCGACTGCGTGGCTGCCGACGTCAGGCACCCTTGCGGCCGGCTCACCTGCGCCAGAGGACCTTCGCTCGCCGCTCGCTGCCGAATCCCAGGCCGTGACGGTAGATCTCCGCCACCCAGTAGCGGCCGTCGTTACCCCGTGCGAAGACTCCTGACTCGACGAGGAAGTCGGCGTCGGCCACCTCCAGCCCCACTTCTGCCAGCGAGAAAGGAACGGTCACGGGTTCGCGTACCTGCTGAAGTCGGCTCAGCAGGTCACCGATCTCCTGGCTTTCGTCCTGAATGGCACTGATCTTGATCGTGCTGCATTCGAGCAGGGCCTTGCGCATGGCACTCGGCACCAGCACACGGTCTTCCCAAGTGGTCTGGGGAATCGACTGACGTGCTGCTTCGGCCAGGAACACCACGACATCCCTCGCCTGCACCTGGTCCTTGAAGTCTCCGAGGGCCGCGGGCACCCACAGGTGGGAGCGCGCCTCTTTGGACTTCTCCGTTCCCATCTTCCACCCCCACACGGGAATGAGGGCGTTCACCAGCGCATCGTAGGAAAGCTCCGCGATGTCGGACTCGGCCATCGCCGTGGGCAATGCGTCGGCATGCGCGGTGACCCAGAGTGCCAACCGCAGCGCCTCCTCCTTGTTCCAGCGCAGCGCATAGGGCTCGTAGCGTGCGAGCAGTTGCTCGCTGTTCTGGCGGACCGCTCGTTTCACAAGATCTCGGCGCACGAAGACGACAAGTCCGAGCGGGCGTCCGCGCAAGGAGCGCAGCCAGGCGAGGACGTCGATCAGAAGTACACGCAGCGCAGTGCGCTTGACCTCCGTGTCCAGCGACTGCAGCAAGTCTTCGAGCCCGTCCATGACGAACACGGCTCGTGACCGCTTGCTGAGTTCCGTAAGTGCGGATTCGGCGTCCAGTTCCCCCGTCAGCGGCGCTCCCGCAGCGATGGCCAGGCACTCCAGCCACAACTGCCGCCATCCGATGTCGTCTCCCGCGTCAAGAGTGGAAAGGCCCTTCCTCAAACGGTCCTTGATCTGCTGGGAAGTCCCTGCTTCTCCTGTCGGCGCACTGTGCGTGGCGGCGAACGCGTCCCTGAGGTCCTGAGTCGTCAGATCGTCGTTCTCGAGGTTGTCCGACTCCAGCACCGGGACGACGGGCAGTGCCAGTCGGACGTCCTTGACACCGGACTGTTCGGCGAACGCGTTCCACGTCCTTGCCGCACAGGCCTTCGCGTACATGAACGTCTTGCCCGCACCCTTGGCACCGACGACGAGGGCCAGGGGAGGTTCCGTGCGGTGGTCCCCGAGCAGTCTGCGCAAGGGGTCGGTCGCGAGAAAGCCGCTGGCCGACGACATGCCTTTGCGCTCGGCGTAGATGAGCGGTTGAGCGGTCTCCGCGAGCCGCTTACGGAGCGTCGAGTAGTCGACATGTTCCTGGTCTCCGTCCGCGTCCGGCAACGGGGAGGAGGCAGGGGCCGGCACGATCGATTCCAGGACTTCGGACACTTTGCAGCTTTCCAGCACTCGCAACACCGCGTCCCAGGAAGAGGGAAGCGCCAGCAGTTCCTCTCGGAAGGGGCTGAGCAAGGGCTGGGACAAGACGTCGGCGTCCACTTCGCCTGTGTCATCCGGGTCGGTTTCCGTGCTGCCGTCCGGCGGCCTCAACGACGAGAGCAGCGCACTGCTCAGCTCGGCTCGTGCCTGTTCTGCCTGTGCCTCATGGACGTCCTGCCGGTACTGCGTGACGATCACGGAACTGGCCGGGTCCGTGCCCCGCAGAGCCGGCGCGCGGCGCCCCAGTTGCTTCAGCAGGGTCTTCGTGCCCTCGAGGGACTGGTGGCTGAGCGTGGTGACGAAGACGCGTTGCACTCGCGGGTCGAGGAGAACGGGAGCGGACAGCTCGGAGGCTCCGGCTCGCAGATCCACGACGACGGTGTCCGCACCGGTGCGTGCGGCGAGTGCGGCGAGGGCCTCGGTCAGAAAGTACGGAGAGCGCCCAGGCGTCAGCAGGTCCGCAGGCTCGATGCGCGGCGGGCCCAGGTGTTCCCTCCTGCTCGTGGGGACCACGGTCACCCGCCCCCCACTCGCGAACCGTCCGACCTGCTGATTCGGCAGGTAGGCGGCCGCGATCTCCACGGCCGCGGACCAGCCGCCGTCCTCGGACCCCTGCAGCAGGGCGAGCAGGTCCTCGTAGGAGAAGTCGAGCTGTCCGCCTTGGGCCTTGTGCATCCAGGTGATTCCGGGCGCCTCGAGGTCCGAGTCGACCAGCAGGACGCGGCCGCCTCTCCGCGCGATCGTGTCGGCCATGGCGACCGCGTGCACCGTGCGTCCCACTCCGCCTTTGAAGGAGTGGAAGGCCAGGATCTGCACGTCACCGGGGAATCGCTCGGTCGAAGGGCGTTCCAACGCGTGCGCCAACTGCGGGGTGATGTGCTTCTCGCGCAGCAGCGGCAGGCGGCGCGGCTGATCCGAGCTCTCGGGTTCGGGACTGAGGATGACGGGGATGCCGGTGAAGTCCGGCGTCCGCGGGTCGTCGAGCCGGAGCATGAGGGTGCCGTCATGCCATTCCGTCGATCCCGTGCCGAAGGCCTCGTCCAGCCAGTGCTTCGCCGCCTCGGCTTCCGTGCCGTCGGAGACGACGAGTTCCAGGCCGTCCCACCAGCCGTCCGCCGCACGGAGCCACTCGGGCCAGCGATCGGCAGCGGCAAGAGCCGTCAGATGATCGTCCACGTCCACCCAGGTGAACAGATGCTCCGGGGGCGTCAGCCCTTCCAGGTCGGTCAATCCGGCCACGGCCTCGTACTCTCCTAGCCTCAGTCCCGCTCGCACCACTTGATCAACGCCCGGAGGGCTTCCTTCGCTTCCTTCTCGTCGGTCCCGTCAAGCTTTGCACCATAGCGCCACGCCTGGTGCAGGTCCGCCAGGGCGACGGACGCGCCCGCGGGCGTGTGCAGGCGACAGCTTCGAAGCCGGTTGAGCAAGTCGTCCAGGGCGCGGGGAAGTCTCAGCTCCTTGGCCAGCTTGCGAAGGTCGTGAGTAGGTTCCAATGCCGCTGTGTCGCGAAGCCCTCTGCGGAAGAGGAGCCGTTCCTTCAGACCGCATTCGGCGGCGTAGAACAACAGGAGACCCACGGTGGCCGCGTCCTCCCCCTTGCCGTGCGCTTCCACCGACTCCGCCGAGACCGTCAGCTCATCTCGTCTCTTCTTGAGCGCCTTGGCCCCCACCTGAAGCACCATGTGCGCATCCTTGCAGAGTTCACCGAAGGCCATGAGCCGTGGAGTTCTCGCCGGTCGCCTTTTCGCCACACCGATTCGGCGACGCCGCGGGACGGCCCGGTCCGCAGACGAGAGCGGGGCGAGGGCCGCCGGAATGCGGTTCCGATGTGCGGCTCCGCGGTGTGGCCCCGACGGCGCCGAACCCGAAAACGCCCGGAACCCGCGGAGCGGATTGTTGCGGAGGGATGAAATCCGCTTCCCGTCGCGTTGGTGCCTTCTGGAAGATCAGGTCTGACGGAAGGCACCGGCGTGGCTGCGCAACGGGGATGGGCACGGCGACTGGCGAGCTACGCGTGGCGCCATCCGACGGACGTGGTCCTCGCCCTCGGCTCCTCCCTCGGCGGCATGGCCGTCATGGCGCTGGTCCCGCTCATCACCAAGGTGATCATCGACGACGTGATCGGCGACCACAGCCGTGACATGGCGCCCTGGGCGGGTGCCCTGATCGGCGCGGCCGTGATCGTCTACGTCCTCACCTACGTCCGCCGCTACTACGGCGGCCGGCTCGCCCTCGACGTCCAGCACGACCTGCGGACCGAGATGTACGGGACGATCACCCGGCTCGACGGCCGCCGCCAGGACGAGCTGTCCACCGGGCAGGTCGTCGGCCGGGCGACCAGCGACCTCCAGCTCATCCAGGGCCTGCTCTTCATGCTCCCGATGACCATCGGGAACATCCTGCTGTTCCTGATCTCCCTGGGGATCATGGCCTGGCTGTCGCCGCCGCTCACCCTGGTCGCGCTGGCCGTGGCCCCCGCCCTGTGGGTGATCGCCAGACGCAGCCGCACCCGGCTGCACCCGGCCACCTGGTACGCGCAGGCGCAGGCCGCCGCCGTCGCGGGCGTGGTCGACGGCGCCGTCACCGGCGTCCGGGTGGTGAAGGGTTTCGGGCAGGAGGACCAGGAGACCGGCAAGCTGCGCGAGGTCGGCCGACGGCTCTACGCCGGCCGGCTGCGCACGATCCGCTTCAACGCGCGGTACACCCCGGCCCTGCAGTCCGTCCCCGCGCTCGGCCAGGTCGCGATGCTCGCGCTGGGCGGCTGGCTCGCCGTGCACGGGCACATCACCCTCGGCACCTTCGTCGCCTTCTCCACCTACCTGGCGCAGCTCGTCGGCCCGGTCCGCATGCTCGCCGTGGTCCTCACCGTCGCCCAGCAGGCCCGCGCGGGCACCGAACGCGTCCTGGAGCTGATCGACACCGAGCCGTCGATGAAGGACGGCACCAAGGTGCTGCCCGCCGACGCGCCCGCGACCGTCGAGTTCGACGACGTGTCCTTCGGATACGGCGACCGCCCGGTGCTGGACGGGCTCAGCTTCGAGATCCGCGCCGGCGAGACCCTCGCCGTCGTCGGCTCCTCCGGCTCCGGGAAGTCCACGGTCTCCCTGCTGCTGCCCCGCTTCTACGACGTCACCCGCGGCGCCGTCCTCGTCGGCGGCCACGACGTGCGCGAGCTGACCCAGGACTCGCTGCGGGCCGCGATCGGCCTGGTGCCGGAGGACTCCTTCCTGTTCTCCGACACGGTCCGCAGCAACATCGCGTACGGCCGTCCCGACGCCACCGACGAGGAGATCGAGGCCGCCGCCCGCGCCGCCCAGGCCGACCGGTTCATCGCCGAGCTGCCCGAGGGCTACGCCACCGAGGTCGGCGAGCACGGCCTCACCCTCTCCGGCGGCCAGCGCCAGCGCGTCGCGCTCGCCCGCGCGATCCTCACCGACCCGCGGCTGCTCGTCCTCGACGACGCCACCTCGGCGGTGGACGCGCGCGTGGAGCACGAGATCCACGAGGCCCTGAAGCAGGTCATGCGGGGCCGTACGACCCTCCTCATCGCGCACCGCCGCTCCACCCTCAACCTCGCCGACCGCATCGCCGTCCTCGACGGCGGCCGGCTCGCCGACCTAGGCACCCACGAGGAGCTCCAGGAGCGCTCGGCCCTCTACCGCCGCCTGCTCACGGACCCGGACGAGCTGGGCGGGGTCTCGCCCGGCCACGCCCGCCCGGCCGAGCCCGGCGAGGACACCTCGGTGCGGGAGGAGCTGGAGGCCGAGTTCGACGCCGAGCGCGGGGTCACCCCACGGCTGTGGACGGGCGACCGCGAGCGCAAGGACACCGCGCTCGCCGGTACGCCCGCCACGCCCGAGCTGCTCGCACAGGTGCAGGCACTGCCCCCGGCGACGGACGTCCCGGACGTCGACGAAGCCCGCGCGGTGGCCGCCGAGGACTCCTACGGCCTGCGCCGGCTGCTGCGGGGCTTCGGGCTGCCGCTGCTGATCAGCCTCGGCCTGGTCGCCGTGGACGCCGGCACGGGCCTGCTGCTGCCGGTGATGATCCGGCACGGCATCGACGACGGTGTCACCCGGATGGCCGTGGGCGCCGTCTGGGCCGCCTCCCTGCTCGCGCTGCTCGCGGTGCTCGCCCAGTGGGTCGCGCAGACCGCCGAGGTCCGGATGACCGGCCGCACCGGCGAACGCGTCCTGTACGCCCTGCGCCTGAAGATCTTCGCCCAGCTCCAGCGGCTCGGCCTCGACTACTACGAGCGCGAGCTGACCGGCCGGATCATGACGAGGATGACGACGGACGTCGACGCGCTGTCGACGTTCCTGCAGACCGGCCTGGTCACCGCGTTCGTCTCGGTCGTCACCTTCTTCGGCATCATGGCGGCCCTGCTGGTGCTCGACGTGCAGCTGGCCCTGGTCGTCTTCGCCACCCTGCCGCCGCTGGTCGTCGCCACCTTCTTCTTCCGCCGGGCCAGCGTGAAGGCGTACGAACTCGCCCGCGAGCGGGTGTCGGCGGTCAACGCCGACCTCCAGGAGTCGGTCGCCGGACTGCGGATCGTGCAGGCCTTCCGGCGCGAGCGGGACGGCGGGGCGCGCTTCGAGGAGCGCAGCGACGGCTACCGCCGGGCCCGCATCCGCGGCCAGTGGCTGATCTCGATCTACTTCCCCTTCGTCCAGCTGCTGTCCTCGGTCGCCGCCGCGGCCGTCCTGATCGTGGGCGCGCACCGGGTGGACGCGGCGACGCTGACGACCGGCGCGCTGGTGGCGTACCTGCTCTACATCGACCTGTTCTTCGCACCCGTCCAGCAGCTCTCCCAGGTCTTCGACGGCTACCAGCAGGCCACGGTCTCGCTGGGCCGCATCCAGGAACTCCTCCAGGAGCCCACCTCCACGAAGACCGCCGAGAAACCCCTCGGCGTCGACTCGCTGCGCGGCGAGATCACCTTCGAGGACGTGCACTTCACCTACGGCGAGAACGAGGAGGCCCTGACCGGCATCGCGTTGAACGTCCCCGCCGGCCAGACCGTCGCCTTCGTCGGCGAGACCGGCGCCGGCAAGTCGACCCTGGTGAAGCTGGTGGCCCGGTTCTACGACCCGACGAGCGGCCGGGTGCTGGTCGACGGCACGGACCTGCGCACCCTCGACCTCACCTCGTACCGCCACCGCCTGGGCGTCGTCCCGCAGGAGGCGTACCTCTTCCCCGGCACCGTGCGCGACGCCATCGCCTACGGCCGCCCCGACGCCACCGACGCCGAGGTGGAGGCGGCGGCGCGGGCGGTCGGCGCGCACGAGATGATCGCCACCCTGGACGGCGGCTACCTCCACGAGGTCGCCGAGCGCGGCCGCAACCTCTCCGCCGGGCAGCGGCAGCTGATCGCGCTGGCCCGCGCCGAGCTGGTCGACCCGGACGTCCTGCTCCTCGACGAGGCGACGGCCGCCCTGGACCTGGCCACGGAGGCCCAGGTCAACCAGGCCACCGACCGCGTCGCGGGCCGCCGTACGACCCTGGTGGTGGCCCACCGCCTGACCACGGCCGCCCGTGCGGACCGGGTCGTCGTCATGGACCACGGCCGGGTCGCCGAGGACGGCACGCACGAGGAACTGCTCGCGCGGGGCGGGCGGTACGCCGAGCTGTGGCGGGCGTTCGTCGGGGCGGCCGAGCCGGAGGAGCCGGTCGGCGCGTCTCGCTGACGGTCGCGCAACCATCCGGCACGCGCCCTGCGTCCGTACACCTGTACGGCCGTGCGTACGGCGGACGGGGGAGGGGTCGACGACCGTGGACAGTGGTGCGATACGCCGACGGCTGGGGGCGGGGCTGGCCGTGCTGACCGCGTCCCTCCTGTTCGCGGTGGCGGCGCCGGGCAGCGCCCAGGCCGCGTCCTCCGCCTGCGCGGGCCGCCAGGTGCGGATGCTGCCGTTCTCCACCGGTTCCGTCTTCGTCTACAAGAACGGCGGCCGGATCTGCGCCGTGACCGTGCAGAAGCACCCCGGCACCAAGCGGGCGGTGTCGGTCGGCGTGCAGGCGCGCGGCCATGTGACCGTGCGCAAGTCGCGCAAGCACGCCCGCAGTTCACCGCCGGTGGAGGTCTACGCCGGACACCGCTGCGTGCGGGTGTCGGGCTCGGTGGGCAACGGGACGTACACCTCCGGCTGGATCCTGTGCTGACCCGCGCCGGCCGACCGGCGCCTTCCGGCCCTCACATCCCGGCCGATATGTGCACCACTTGCCAATCCCCTCTGGTGTGACGGGTGTTGCTCCGATAGCTTCCGGCGCACATCTGTCTCACAGGGAGGGTGCACGCGCATGCGCAAGGCGCTCAGATGGCTGCTGGCGTTCACCGTGCTCATCGGCACGCTGACCACGGCCGGGGCAGCTACCGCTGCCGAGCCGGAAGCGGACATCAAAGACCGGCTCCTCTCCGTACCCGGCATGAGCCTGGTCCAGGAGAAGCCGTACCCCGGCTACCGCTACTTCGTCCTGAACTACACCCAGCCGGTGGACCACCGGCACCCCTCCAAGGGCACGTTCCAGCAGCGGATCACCGTGCTGCACAAGGACGTCAGCCGCCCGACGGTCTTCTACACCGGCGGCTACAGCGTCTCCACCACCCCCAGCCGCCGCGAGCCCACCCAGATCGTGGACGGCAACCAGGTCTCCATGGAGTACCGCTTCTTCACCCCCTCCCGCCCCGACCCCGCCGACTGGTCCAAGCTGGACATCTGGCAGGCCGCGAGCGACCAGCACCGCATCTTCACGGCGCTGAAGGCGATCTATCCCGAGAACTGGATCTCCACGGGTGGCTCCAAGGGCGGCATGACGGCCACCTACTACGAGCGTTTCTACCCGCGTGACATGGACGGCGTCGTCGCGTACGTCGCTCCCAACGACGTGGTGAACGACGAGGACTCGGCCTACGACCGCTTCTTCGCGACCGTCGGCACCAAGGAGTGCCGCGACCGCCTGAACGCCGTGCAGCGCGAGGCCCTGGTGCGCCGCGAGGCGCTGGAGAAGAAGTACGAGGCCTACGCCGCCGAGAACGGCTACACCTTCACCACCATCGGTGGCCTGGACCGCGCCTACGAGGCCGTCGTCCTCGACTACGTCTGGGGCTTCTGGCAGTACAGCCTGCTGTCCGACTGCGACGCGATCCCCGCCGACGCGAAGAACGCGACCGACGACGAGATCTGGACCTCGATCGACACGATCTCCGGGTTCTCCTTCTACACCGACCAGGGCCTGTCCCCGTACACCCCGTACTACTACCAGGCGGGCACCCAACTCGGCGCGCCCACCATCCACTTCCCGCACATCGAGAAGAAGTACGTCCGCTACGGCTACCAGCCCCCGCGCAACTTCGTCCCCCGGGACATCTCCATGAGGTTCCAGCCGTCGGCGATGCGTGACGTCGACACGTGGGTGCGGCACAACGCCCGCCACATGCTGTTCGTCTACGGCCAGAACGACCCGTGGGGCGCCGAGCGGTTCCGCCTCGGCAAGGGCGCGAAGGACTCCTACGTCCTCACCGCGCCCGGCCTGAACCACGGCGCGAACGTGGCCGGTCTCGTCGCCGACGAGAAGGCCCTCGCCACGGCCCGCATCCTGGACTGGGCGGGCGTCGCCCCGGCCGCCGTCCGGGAGAACGCCGCCGCGGCCAGGCCGCTGGCGAAGTTCGACGCGAAGCTGGACGTACGGGACGTGGAGCGCGAGCCGGCGCTGCGTCCGTAACCCTCCCGCCCGGCCCGCGTGCGACGGCCGGCCGGCTCACCCGCCGGCCGGCCGTCGTGCCGTGTCGCCCCGCCGCGGCCCCGGTCAGGCTCCGGTCAGGCTCCGGTCAGTAGGAGAGGCCGTGTCCGATCGGGTACAGCACGCGCGCCGGGTCGTCCGCGCGCTGCACCGGCACCGGCAGCCGGCCCCGCGGCTCCAGGGCTCCCGCGATCACCCGTGCGGCGGCCCGCAGTTCGACGTCGGTCCACGAGTAGGACGCCAAGTACGCCTTCACGGACGGCAGATGGGACACGTCGTACGGATTGCGGACCGCCACCGCGACCACCGGGACCCCGGTGGAAGACAGTTGCTCGACGAGCGTCCTCTGCGGGCTCGTCGCGGTGACGTTGTACGTCGTCACCACCACCGCGTCCGCGCCGCCCGCCGCCGTCACCGCACGCGCGATCGTCGCCGCGGACGGGGCCGTGCCCGTGGACAGCGCCGTCGCCGTGAACCCCAGTCCGGTGAGGGCGGCGGCGAGGACCCCGGTGGGCGGACCCGTGGTACCCGAGGGGGACGCCGGGTCGGCGCCCACGACCAGCAGCCGCCGGTGCGTGCGCGGCGACAGCGGCAGCACGGGACCCTCGTTGACCAGCAGGGTCGTCGTCCGCCCGGCGATCCGGTCGGCCGTCGCGAGGTGCGCCTTCGTGCCCACCGTCCGCTCCACCCGGTCCCGGCTGACGTACGGGTCGGCGAGCAGGCCGAGGCGGTCCTTCAGCCGCAGGATCCGCAGGACCGACTCCTCCAGCCGCGCCTCCGTCAGCTCCCCGTCCCGCACGGCCCGCAGCACGGCGTTCCAGGCGAGGTCCAGCTTCGGCGGGTTGAGGAGCTGGTCGACGCCCGCCTTCAGCGCGAGCACCGGCACCCGGTCGTCCCCGTACTTCGTCCGTACGCCCGCCATGTCGAGCGCGTCGGTGACCACGACCCCGTCGTAGCCCAGGTGTTCGCGCAGCAGGCCGGTCACGACGGGCCGGGAGAGGGTGGCGGGGTCGCCCGAGTCGTCCAGGGCCGGGACCAGGATGTGGGCGGTCATGATCGAGTCGACGCCGGCCGCGATCGCGGCCCGGAACGGCACCGCGTCCAGCGCCTCCCACACCTCGCGCGTGTGCGTGATGACGGGGAAGCCGTAGTGGCTGTCGACGGCGGTGTCGCCGTGCCCGGGGAAGTGCTTGGCGGTCGCCGCCACCCCGGCCGCGCGGTAGCCGCGGATCTCCGCCGCGGCCAGCTCCGCCACCGCCTCCGGGTCCGCGCCGAACGAGCGGACGCCGATGACCGGGTTGGCCGGGTCGACGTTCACGTCGGCGACGGGGGAGTAGTCCTGCCGGACGCCCATCGCCCGCAGTTCGGCGCCCGCGACGCGGCCGAGGGTGCGGGCGTCGGACCGCGACCCGCCGGCGCCGATCGCCATCGCGCCCGGGAACAGGGTGGCCGGCCTGCCCACGCGCGCGACGACGCCGTGCTCCTGGTCCGTGGAGATCAGCACCGGCAGCCCGCGCGGCAGGCCGAGGGACGCCCGCTGGATGCCGTTGGACAGGTCCGCGATCCGGAGCGGGTCGCGGGTGTTGTGCGCCCACGTGAAGTAGATGACGCCGCCCACGCGGTAGCGGGCGATCAGCTCGGCGGCGGTGCGCACGCCGAGCTCGGCGAGGTTGGCCTCGGCGTCGGCCGGGTCGGGGTCGGTCGCCGAGTGGCCGTACACCCGTGTGACGAAGACCTGGCCGACCTTCTCCTCCAGCGACATGCGGGAGATCAGCGCGCGCAGGCGGCGGTCGGTGCCGGCGTGCGCGGTGCCGCCGAGGGGGAGTGCGGTGGCGAGTGCGGTGGTGAGGCCGGCACCGGCGGCCAGGACGGTACGTCTGGAGGGCACGTGCGCTCCTTCCGGAGGCGATCCGGGGATGATCCAGCGGTCCTGTGGTCCAGCGGCCCTGTGATCCGGTGGTCCGGTGGTCCGCTGAAGGAAACTTCCGTCGCGCCAGCAGTAACCGGGAAGTTTCCGCCAGTCAAGGGAACGCGCACGGTGCCGGCACACGGGCCGCCATCGGCGCAACGGAGGGGCGCGCGCCGATGGCGGCGTGCCGCCGGCCCCGGTGCGGCGGAAAGGGTGGGTCGGCGATCGCAGCCCGCGGCGAGGGCCGACACCGCACCGGGGTGACTCGTCCGGCAGCCGGAGCTTGGACGAACGGAGGGCGAGGGGGTTCCCCTCGCCCGTTCCGTGGACCGAAGTGGTGGCGGGCGGGGTGTGCGGGGCGGGCGGGGTGTGCGGGGTGAGCGCGGGCCGTCGGCGGCCGTGCGCGCGGCTCCCCGCCCCCGGAGCGTTTCGGGTTCAGGTCCCCCGGTGGACCGCCGCCACCCTCGGCCAGTGGTCCCCCGGCGCCCGCACCGTCTCCACGATCGCCGGGCGGCGGGCCGCGCCGGTGCGCCACAGGGCGTACAGGCGGCGTACCGGCACCGGCTCCAGGGGGACCTCCACCACGCCCGGTGGCAGGGTGCCGCGGCCGAGGCGGGGGATGAGGGCCACGCCCAGCCCGGCGGCGACCAGCGCGACGGGAGTCGGGTTCTCCTCGGCCTGGTGGACGATGTCCGGCTCGTGCCCGGCCGCGCGCAGGGTGCGGACCAGCCAGTCGTGGCAGACCCGGCCCGGCGGCTGGCAGATCCACCGCTCGCCGCCCAGCTCCTCGCGCCGTACGCCCGTCCGCCCCGCGAGGGGATGGCTCGCGGGGACCAGCAGGTCGCACAGGTCGTCGCCGATCACCGCCTGCTCGACGCCCGCGGGAGCGGGCAGCGGGGCGATGTCCCAGTCGTGCGCGACGGCCAGGTCGACGGCGCCCTTGGCGACGAGGTCCACCGACAGGTGCGGGTCGACCTCGGTGAGACGGGCGTCCGGGGCCGGGTGCCGACGGGCGAGGTCGGCGAGGACCGGGGGCATCAGGCCACGGGCCGCCGACGCGAAGGCGGCCACGCTCAGCCGGCCGGCCGGCACCCCCCGGCGTTCCTCCAGCTCGATCTCCGCCCGCTCCACGATCGCCAGCAACTCACGTGCGGTGCGTGCGAGTTGGTGGGCGTCGTCGGTGAGGCGGACACCCCGGCCCTCGCGTTCGAGGAGGACCGTCCTGGTCTCCCGTTCCAGCTTGGCGATCTGCTGGGAGACGGCCGAGGGCGTGTAGCCGAGCGCGGTGGCGGCGGCCCCGACGGTGCCGTGGACGGCCACGGCGTGCAGGGCGCGCAGCCGTTGGAGATCGAGCACCGGTCCTGCCTTCCGTCAGTTCTGCTACATCCCACCGTGCAGCGACCGCCCGCCGAGGGGCCCTGCCCACCGGGCGTACGCCCGCCGAGTGGACACCCCGTCCACCAATTGGACACCCCCACCCCCGGCCAACCCCCGGCGGGATCATGCGGGGCATGGCCCTTGTCGACATTCCCGGTTCCAAGTCCATCACCGCCCGCGCCCTGTTCCTCGCCGCGGCCGCCGACGGGGTCACCACCCTCCGGCGGCCCCTGCGGTCGGACGACACCGAGGGATTCGCCGAGGGCCTCGTACGGCTCGGCTACCGCGTCGGCCGCACCCCGGACACCTGGCAGGTCGACGGCCGCCCGCAGGGCCCCGCGGCCCGCGAAGCCGACGTGTACTGCCGGGACGGCGCCACCACCGCCCGCTTTCTGCCCACCCTGGCCGCCGCCGGCCACGGCACCTACCGCTTCGACGCCTCCCCCCAGATGCGCCGCAGGCCCCTGCTGCCGCTGACCCGCGCCCTGCGCGACCTGGGCGTGGACCTGCGGCACGAGGAGGCGGAGGGCCACCACCCGCTGACCGTCGCCGCGGCGGGGGTGGAGGGCGGGGACGTCGTCCTGGACGCCGGCCAGTCCTCCCAGTACCTGACCGCGCTGCTGCTGCTCGGCCCGCTCACCCGCACCGGCCTGCGCGTCACGGTCACCGACCTGGTCTCGGCGCCGTACGTGGAGATCACGCTCGCGATGATGCGGGCGTTCGGCGTGGAGGTGGTCCGTGAGGGCGACACGTACGTCGTCCCGCCGGGCGGCTACCGGGCGACGACGTACGCGATCGAGCCGGACGCGTCGACGGCGAGCTACTTCTTCGCGGCGGCCGCGGTGACGCCGGGCGCCGAGGTGACCGTGCCGGGTCTCGGCGCGGGCGCGCTCCAGGGCGACCTGGGCTTCGTGGAGGTCCTGCGCGCGATGGGCGCGCGGGTCACGGTCGAGGCGGACCGGACGACCGTGCGCGGCACCGGCGAACTCCGCGGCCTCACCGTGAACATGCGGGACGTCTCCGACACCATGCCGACCCTCGCCGCGATCGCCCCCTACGCCTCCGGCCCGGTCCGCATCGAGGACGTGGCCAACACGCGCGTGAAGGAGTGCGACCGCCTGGAGGCGTGCGCGCAGAACCTCCGCCGGCTGGGCGTGGAGGTGGCGACGGGCCCCGACTGGATCGAGATCCGCCCGGGCGCCGCGCCCGGGGGCGCCGAGATCACCTCCCACGGAGACCACCGCATCGTCATGTCCTTCGCGGTGAGCGGCCTGCGCACGCCCGGAATATCGTTCGACGACCCGGAGTGCGTCCGCAAGACTTTCCCCGGTTTCCACGAGGCGTTCGCGCGGTTGAGGAAGGACATCGTCGGATGACGTTCACGATGGAGGGACCGGTCCTCGAAGGCGCGCTGGTACGCCTGGAGCCGCTGGAACACCGGCACGCCGCCGGTCTGGCGGAGGCGGCGGAGGAGAACCGGGGGACGTACGCGTACACGTGGGTGCCGCGGGCCGGCGAGGTCGGCGACTACATCGACGCCCAGCTCGCCCGCAAGGCCGGCGGCATGCTCGCCCCCTACGCGCAGGTCTCCCGGGCCACCGGCCGCGCGATCGGCGCCACCGCCTACTGGGAGCCGCGTTCCTGGCGGTCCGACGACCGGCTCGACGCCGTCGAGGTCGGCTTCACCTGGCTGGCCCGCTCGGCGCAGGGCACGGGCGTCAACGCCGAGTCCAAGCTGCTCCTCTTCCGGCACGCCTTCGAAGTGTGGGGCGTGGCCCGCGTGGACCTGAAGACCGACGCCCGCAACAGGCGCTCCCGCGCGGCCGTCGAGAGCGTCGGAGGCCGCCTGGAGGGGGTCCTGCGCAACTGGTCCCGCTCCTGGGCCCCCGGCGAGGAGAACCGTCTCCGCGACTCCGCGGTCTTCTCGATCACGGCCGACGAATGGCCCGAACGGCGGGCCCGGCTGAAGGAGCGGGTCGCGGACTTCCGCTCCCGCACGGCCGGATTCACTACGGCCTGATCCACCGCGGCCCGACCCCGCGCGACCCGGACTCCGGCTGCAGGGCGGCGCCCGGCGGTCCGCCGGTCAAGACGGGCTGGACCCGCCGCCCCGCGCCCGGAAATGATCGGGAACATGACCACGACGACCGGGCTCCGCCGCTCCTTCCTCGTCCTGCACGGCTGGCAGAACCACCGGCCCGCCGACCACTGGCAGCACTGGCTGGCCGACCGCCTGACCGAGCGCGGCCACGCCGTCGCCTACCCGCAGCTGCCCGACCCCGACGACCCCGTCCTGGAGGTCTGGCTCGGGGAGCTGGCCCGTCTGCTCGACGGTCTGGACACCGGGCGCGAGCGGGTCGTCGTCGCGCACAGCCTGTCCGTCGTGCTGTGGCTGCAGGCCGTGGCCCGCGGCCTGCCCGGCCTCGACGCCGTCGACCGGGTCCTGCTGGTGGCGCCCCCGTCCGCCCCGGTCCTCGCCGGCCACCCCGAGGTCGCGGAGTTCGCCCTCGCCTCCCTCGACGGCCTGACCCTGCCCTGCCCGACCCGCCTGGTCGCGGGCGACGACGACCCGTACTGCCCGGAGGGCGTCCAGTCCGCCTACGGCACCCCGCTCGGCCTGACCGCCGAAGTCCTGCCCGGCGCCGCCCACCTGGACCTGGACGCGGGCTACGGCTCCTGGCCCTCGGTGCTGGAATGGTGCGAGAACGGCAACGCGCGGTTCACGGTCCGGCCGGGGCGGCCGTCGTAGAGCCGTCGGCGTCCGTCGTCCCGGCCGCCGGCGCGGCCCCGTGCCCGGACCCGGGGCGCTCCGCCGCCGTGTCCTGAGCTCCCGTGTCCTGCGGGTCCCCCGCCCCCGCCCCGCCCCGCAGTTCCGGCGTCGCGGCGGCCACCGCCGTCACCGCCAGGAGGCACATCAGCCCGCCCGTGACCAGGGCGGTGGCGCCCGAGGACCAGCCGGCGGCGAGGCCACCGCGCAGGTTGCCCAGATGCGGGCCCGCCTGTCCGACGATCGTCTCGGCCGCCGTCACCCGGCCCAGGAGCGCGTCGGGCGTACGGGTCTGGACGATGGTCGTACGGGACAGGACGGCCACGGCGTCCGCCGCGCCGGCCACCACCAGCACCCCGAGTCCCGCCCAGGCGCTGGTCGTCAGGCCGAACAGGGTGAGGGACACGCCCCACAGGGCGGAGGAGCACAGCATCACCGGCCCCGGCCGCGCCAGCCGGGTCACCGGCCCGGAGAGGGCGGTCGCGGTGACACCGCCGACGGCGAGCGCGGACAGGAACAGGCCCAGCGTGCGCGGGTCGCCGCCGAAGCGTTCGGCGTTGACCAGCGGGAAGAGGCTGACCGGCATCGCCAGCACGGTCGCGGCCAGGTCCGTCAGCAGGGCGCCGCGCACCACCCGGTGGCCGGTCAGGAACCGCAGCCCGTCCAGCACGCCGTGCAGTCCGGGCCGGGACTTCCCGCCCTCGGGCGGCAGTGCGGGCAGGCCGAACGCGCCGTAGAAGGCCAGCCCGAAACTGAGGGCGTCCAGCAGGTAGCAGACGCCGATGCCCCACCAGCCGAGCACCACACCGGCGACGGCCGGGCCGAGCAGCATCATGCACTGCCCGGTCGCCTGGTTCAGCGCGAGCCCCGCGGCCACCTGGTCCCTGGGCAGCAGCCGCGGCACGAACACGCCGGCCGCGGGACCCCCGACCGCTCCGAACGAGGCCTGTGCCGCGACCAGCGCCAGGACCGGCACCACGGGCACGTGCCCGGTGAAGCCCTGCACGGCGAGCAGCAGCGAGCAGACCGCCTGGCCGACGGTGGCGATCAGATAGACGCGGCGCCGGTCGGCGCGGTCGACCCAGGCGCCCGCGAACAGCCCCACGCCGACCATCGGCAGTGCCTGCGCCAGCCCGACCGCACCGCTCCACACCGAGCTGTGGGTCATGTCCCACACCTGGTACATGACGGTGACCATGGTCATGAAGCCACCGAGCGTGGAGACGGTGCGCCCGATCAGCAGTCGCCGGAAGACGGGGGAGGTGCGGAGAGGTCGAACGTCGAGGAAGGTCCGGCCGAGACTCATGACGCCGGGGGTGCGGCGGGCCGCACCACGGGCTGCACTACGGGTCGATACACGGCGCGGAGGCTAACCCGCGCCCGTGCCGGCCCGCCAGTCGTTTACCGGCCCGTCGACCGGGCGGAGGCTCCCCCCCCGCCGTCTGTCCGCGTCCCTCACGCCGACTCGTTGAGCAGCCTCGCCAGGTGCTCCCGTCCGGCGTCCAGCAGCCCGGCCAGCGGCTCTGCGGCGTCGTACCACCGCTTCTCGTACTCCCAGCACAGCCAGCCGTCCCACCCGTGCCGGGACAGGACCTCCACGCACTCGGCGAGGGGCAGCACGCCGGCGCCCAGCGCCAACGGGGTGGTGTCCTCGGCGGAGGCGATGTCCTTGACCTGCACGTATCCGAGATACGGCGAGAGCGCGGCGTAGGTGTCCTGCGGCTGCTCGCCGCCCAGCCAGGTGTGCATCACGTCCCACAGCGCACCCACCTGCCGGTGTCCGACCAGGCCGAGGACGCGCGTCGCGGCGGCGCCGGTGCGGTGCGAGTCGTGCGTCTCCAGCAGGATGCGTACGCCCAGGTCGGCGGCGTACTCGGCGGCGGTGCCCAGCCGCCCGGCGGCGACGGCGTCCGCCTCGGCCGGGTCCTGCCCGTCGGCGCCGCCGGGGAACACTCGGACGTGGGGGGCGCCGAGGTCGCGGGCGAGTGCGACGAGCGCGCGGATCTCGTCGAGCACCGGTTCGTCGTCCCCCGGAGCGGCCACGCGCGCGTACCCCGCGATCCCGAGCACCTCGACCCCGGCCGCCCTGAACCCGTCGGCCACCTCGGTCCGTTCGGCCGGGCCGAGGCCCGGATGCACGGGTTCCTCGGGATGGGCGCGCAGCTCGACACCGTGGTATCCGTGCGTGGTCGCGAGCCGCAGCACGTCGGGGATCGGAAGACCGGGCACTCCGAGGGTGGAGAAGGCGAGCTTCATACCCTCGGACCCTACTCGCGGACGGCCCCGGCTACGACCGCTGCGCCCCGGACCCCCGCGGCCCCGCCGTCCTGCTCCTCCCCGGTCCTCTCCAGCCCCCGCGCCCCCGTTCCTCAGCTCCGCGGTACTCCCGAGGACCCCCGCACCATCAACTCCCCCCGCACCATGGCGATCCCCCCGGGCGGCGGTTCCTCCCGCCCCATGGCGATCCGGCCCGCCCGCGCCCCCGCCTCGGCCAGCGGCAGCCGTACCGTCGTGAGCGCGGGTACCACGTCGATGCTGAAGGGCAGGTCGTCGAAGCCGGCCACGGACACGTCCTCCGGGATGCGCAGGCCGGACTCCCGCAGGGCCGCGCACGCGCCGAGCGCGACGGAGTCGTTCGCCGCGACCACGGCGGTCAGCGCCGGGTCCCGCCGCAGCAGCTCCAGCGTGGCCTCGTAGCCCGCCCGCCGGTCGTAGCGGCCGTGGACCGTCCAGCGGGGGTCCTCCTCGATGCCGGCCGCGGCCAGTGCCGCCCGGTGGCCCTCCAGCCGGTGCCGGGTGGTGGTGCGCTCCTCCGGGCCCGCGATGTAGCCGAGCCGCCGGTGGCCGAGCCCGATGAGGTGCTCGGTGAGTTCCCGGCCGCCGCCGCGGTTGTCGAAGGTGAGCGCGATCGCCCCGGTGTCGGGCGCGGGCGGCCGCCCGCACAGCACGACCCGGGTGCCGGCCTCGGTCAGCTTGCGCAGCTTCGCCGCCACCGCGGTGGCGTGCGGCCCGTCCTCCATGGCCCCGCCGGTCAGCACGACGGCCGCGGCCCGCTGCCGCTGCAGCAGCGTCAGGTAGGTCAGCTCGCGCTCGGGCGTGCCCCCGGTGTTGCAGACCACCGCGAGCCGTTCGCCGCCGGCGCGCCCGCCGGGCCCGCCGATCTCGCCCTGGATCGCGCTCGCCATGATGCCGAAGAAGGGGTCGGCGATGTCGTTGACCAGGATGCCCACCAGGTCGGAGGTGGCCGCGGCGAGCGCGCTCGCGGGACCGTTGAGCACGTAGTCCAGCTCGTCCACGGCCCGCAGGACCCGTTCCCGGGTCGACGCGGCCACGGGGTAGTTCCCGTTCAGTACGCGCGACACCGTCGCGGGCGAGACCTGCGCGCGGGCCGCCACGTCCGCCAGGGTCACCGTCATCTCGTCGTCCTCCGGTCACGCATCTCGTCGTACGTCGTCGTTCGCCCTGGTAGACAGCGGACTCGCGTGCCTGGTTCCGGGCGTGTCGAGCAGACCTTACGGCCCCGCGCCCGAGTTGTTCGCCCCCTCGAACAACTCGGAGCGGACACGGTCTTGTCCGGACCACCGGTCAGAGGCTAGCTTCTTCCTGTATAGAAAGCGCTTGCTGTGACGCTGATCAGTGCCAAGGCGTACGCGGCGCGCACACCCGCGTACGAGACGCGCGCGACGCTGCGGGCACCGCCGCGCACGACGCCGCGTACAACGCCTAAGAAGGGACCGACGTGACACGCAAGACGGTGCGTATCGCCATGAACGGCGTGACCGGGCGCATGGGTTACCGCCAGCACCTGGTCCGCTCCATCCTGGCCCTGCGCGAGCAGGGCGGCCTCGACCTCGGCGACGGCACCGTGCTGTGGCCGGAGCCGATCCTGGTCGGACGCCGGGAACACGTACTGAACGCGCTTGCCGAGAAGCACGGTCTGGAGCACGTCTCGACGGACCTCGACGCGGTCCTCGCCGACCCGACCGTCGACATCTACTTCGACGCCCAGGTCACCTCCGCCCGCGAGGAGGCGATCCGCAAGGCGATCGCGGCCGGCAAGCACGTCTACACCGAGAAGCCCACCGCCACCGGCCTCGACGGCGCCCTCGAACTCGCCCGGCTGGCCGGCGCCGCGGGCATCAAGCACGGCGTCGTCCAGGACAAGCTGTTCCTGCCGGGCCTGCTGAAACTGAAGCGCCTGATCGACGGCGGCTTCTTCGGCCGGATCCTGTCCGTGCGCGGCGAGTTCGGCTACTGGGTCTTCGAGGGCGACTGGCAGGACGCCCAGCGCCCCTCGTGGAACTACCGCGCCGAGGACGGCGGCGGCATCGTCGTCGACATGTTCCCGCACTGGGAGTACGTCCTGCACGAGCTGTTCGGCCGCGTGAAGTCCGTCCAGGCCATCGCCACCACCCACGTCCCGCAGCGCTGGGACGAGAACGGCAAGCCCTACGACGCGACGGCCGACGACGCCGCCTACGGCATCTTCGAACTCGACGGCGGCGCCATCGCCCAGATCAACTCCTCCTGGACGGTCCGCGTCAACCGCGACGAACTGGTGGAGTTCCAGGTCGACGGCACCGAGGGCTCAGCCGTCGCCGGCCTGCGCAACTGCCGCGTCCAGCACCGCTCCGCCACCCCCAAGCCGGTCTGGAACCCCGACATCCCGGCCACCGAGGTCTTCCGCGACCAGTGGCAGGAGGTCCCCGACAACGGCGACTTCGACAACGGGTTCAAGGCCCAGTGGGAGTTGTTCCTCAAGCACGTCTACGCCGACGCCCCCTACCACTGGGACCTCCTGGCCGGCGCCCGCGGCGTCCAGCTCGCCGAGCTGGGCCTGAGGTCCTCCGCGGAGGGCCGCCGCCTCGACGTCCCGGAGATCGCGCTGTGACCATCCAGCTCCCCGGCCCCCGGGGGACCCTGCGGACCTACGAACCCCGCACGGAGCCCCTCGCCGTCACCACCGGCAGCGCCTTCACCTCCCGTACGGTCTTCTCCGCGGCGCACGTCGTCGCGGACCCGTACGCCGACGTGTCCCCCGACTCCCCCGCCGCCGTCGACTGGGACGCCACCCTCGCCTTCCGCCGCCACCTGTGGTCCCACGGGCTCGGCGTCGCCGAGGCGATGGACACCGCCCAGCGCGGCATGGGCCTGGACTGGGCGGGTGCGGCCGAACTGATCCGCCGCTCCGCCGCCGAGGCCGAGGCGGTCGGCGGCCTGATCGCCTGCGGTGTCGGCACCGACCAGCTCACCGGCCCGGCGTCCCTGGCCGAGGTCCGCGCGGCCTACGAGGAGCAGCTCGCCCTCGTCGAGGCCTCCGGCGCCCAGGCCATTCTGATGGCGTCCCGCGCCCTGGCCGCGGCCGCCGACGGCCCCGAGGACTACCTCGACGTCTACGGCCACCTCCTGCGCCAGTCCGCCGAGCCGGTGATCCTGCACTGGCTGGGCCCGATGTTCGACCCGGCGCTGGAGGGCTACTGGGGCTCGCCGGACCTGGACGCGGCGACGGAGGTGTTCCTCCAGGTCATCGCCGCCCACCCGGACAAGGTGGACGGCATCAAGGTCTCCCTGCTGGACGCCCGGCGCGAGGTCGACCTGCGCCGCCGCCTGCCGGACGGCGTCCGCTGCTACACCGGCGACGACTTCAACTACCCCGAGCTGATCGCGGGCGACGAACAGGGCTTCAGCCACGCCCTGCTCGGCATCTTCGACCCGCTCGGCCCGCTGGCGGCGGAGGCGGTCCGCGTCCTGGACACCGGCGACGTGACCGGTTTCCGCTCCTTGCTGGACCCCACGGTCGACCTCTCCCGCCACCTCTTCCAGGCCCCCACCCGCTTCTACAAGACGGGCGTGGTCTTCCTGGCCTGGCTGGCCGGCCACCAGTCGCACTTCGCGATGGTCGGCGGCCTCCAGTCCGCCCGCTCCCTGCCCCACTTCGCCCGCGCCTACGAACTCGCCGACGGTCTGGGCCTGTTCCCCGACCCGAAGCTGGCCGAGGAGCGCATGAAGAACCTGCTCGCCCTGTACGGAGTGCCCCAGTGACCGGTCTCGAGCGCTTCAGCATCAACCAGATGACCGTGAAGCAGCTGTCGCTGCCCGAACTGGTGGCGGCCTGCACCGACCTGGGCGTCGGCAACGTCGGCCTGTGGCGCGAACCGGTCCGGGCGTACGGCGTGGAGGAGACGGCCAAGCTGGTCCGCGACGCCGGGCTGACGGTGACGACGCTGTGCCGCGGCGGCTTCTTCACGGCCGTCGACCCGGACGGGCGCGCGGCGGCCCTGGCCGACAACCGCCGGGCGATCGACGAGGCGGCGACCCTGGGCACCGAGGTGCTGGTGCTGGTCTCGGGCGGTCTCCCGCCCGGCTCCAAGGACCTGCACGGCGCCCGGGAACGCATCGCGGACGCGCTGGCGGAACTCGGCCCCTACGCCGAGGACCACGGGGTGAAACTGGCCATCGAGCCCCTCCACCCCATGTACGCCTCCGACCGCTGCGTCGTCTCGACGCTCACCCAGGCCCTGGACATCGCGGAACGCTTCCCCGCCCACCAGGTGGGCGTCACGGTCGACACGTACCACATCTGGTGGGACGACCGGGCCCCCGCCGAGATCGCCCGAGCCGGTGCGTCCGGCCGCATCCACACCTTCCAACTGGCCGACTGGACCACCCCGTTGCCCGAGGGCGTCCTGAACGGCCGCGCCCAGATCGGCGACGGCGCGATCGACATGCGCGAGTGGCAGGGCCACGTGGAGGCGGCCGGCTACACCGGCGCGATCGAGGTGGAGCTGTTCAACGACGCGCTGTGGGCGCGGGACGGACGGGAGGTACTGGCGGAGACGGCCCAGCGGTTCGCCGAGCACACGGTGTAGCGCACGAAGGCCACGGCCCGGGACCCGAGCCCGGGCCCCGGTGCCGGGGGCACGGGGGTGGAGGCCGTCAGACCTCCACCCCCGCACCCGGCACACCGGCCCGCAGATGCGCCGCCAGGCGCTGCAGCTCGACGAGGGCACCGGCGTCCGACCCGTCCCCCAGCGGGTAGTGCAGGGCAGGTTCGGAGGCCGGCCCCAGGACGAGGGGGCGTACCTCGACGGGCGGGCGGCGGGCGTGGGTGAGCCCGATGCCCCGCACGTCCCGCGCACCCAGGGTGAAGGCGACCGGGACGGGCGGCGCCTGGAGCACGGGTGCGGTGACGAGGTCGCGGGAGGCCCGCCGCACCGAGGTCAGCATCGTCGTCAGCCCGTGCTCCACGACGAGGGTCTCGGCGAGGGGCGCGATCGCCTCCAGAGGAGGTGCCTCGCTCTCCCGGTACCCGAGGGTGAGTGTCACGTCCTGCTCGATCCCGGCGGTCGTCCGCGTGACCCGGATCCACGCCAGCGCGGGCCGGTCGGGGTGCCCTGCCACGATCAGGTGGGTCGGCTCGGGGGCCCGGTCACGGGCCAGATCGGTCAGCCGGCGCGGCGACCAGGGCAGGTTGACGGGTTCCGCGGTGCCCCAGCCGGCCGGTGCCGATCCGGTGAGCGCACGCCAGGCCGTCTCGAGCCCCTCACCCAGGACGACGTCCTCGTCCGCGGGAAGCGTCGTACGGAACGCCACGACGAGCTGTCGCTCACATGATGGCGACGTCCGGCCGAACGCCTCGGCGACCGAGGCCGTGCCGTCCGGCCCGAGCGCGGGCGCGAACGTCCCGTCCCGCCAGCGCAGCACCGCCCCGGACAGCCCGTCGTAGTAGCCCTGTGCCGGGTCCTGGACGACCCAGCGGTTGGGCACCTGGAGGAGCGTGGCGCGGGCCGGGGCGCTGAGCCGGACGTGCGGCGGGGTGACGATCTGCAGGGCACGGCCCGATTCCGCGGTGCTTCGCAGCACCTCGGAGAGCCAGGTGGTCAGGGCCAGGACGGGCCGGTCGGCCAGGACGACGGCCGTGCTCCCGGTGAGGACGTCCACGACCGGCTGCCCGTCGTCCGGTGCGACCGCGGCGCTCACGTCCACGACCTCGGTGCCCGCCGCCGGCTCGGGCCAGGTGGTGCCGCCCAGCAGCAGGGCGAGCCGTCCGCACACCGACCCCGCCAGCCGCTCGGCCTCGGGCACGGCCCCGGAGGCCCGGGCCTCGGTCCACCAGAACGGCACGGGCACGTTCCGCCCGAGCAGCCGTTCGGCCTCGCCGGGAACCTGGACCAGCAGCGGGGCCTCCACGGACACGAGGGGCCTGCCGTCCGGGGCGCACAGGCGCAGCACGGCGCCTCCGGACCCGGCGGTCACGCCTGCTTCGGGCCCTCCCGCGTACAGGCCCGCGAGGAGGGCCCAGGTGTCCGGCATCTTCGGGGTGAGGGCGATGACGTCCTTGGTCACGACTCTGCCTCTTCGGCTTCGGTCAGCGCGGTCTGGACGAGCTGGTGGCGCCGGCCGCGGCGGACCAGGGTGCCGCGTCCGGGCGGCTGCTGGGAGGCGTACAGGCCGGGGAAGAGCTGCCCCTCGGTGCGGTCGCCGGTCATCACCAGGGCGCTGGTGCCCGTCTCGCGCAGGGTGGTCAGGAGCGGCTCGTACAGCGCGCGGGAGGCCCCCGCGGTGCGGCGCGCCAGGACGAAGTGCAGGCCGATGTCCTGCGCGGAGGAGACATACGGCAGGAAGGGTGCGAGGGGCTGCTGTCCGGCGGTGGTGAGGATGTCGTAGTCGTCGACGAGGATGACGATCCGCGGGCCCCGGAAGGCCGGTTCGCCCGTCTCGGGCGCGTCCGGGTCGGCCGTCTCCGGCAGCCGCTTCTGCAGTTCGGCGGCGATGCCCGTGGCGAGGGCGGTGGCGAGCGTGGCGTTGTGGGCGTAGCCGCCCCGGTACGGCTCCGGGACGACACCGCGCAGGCCGCGGCGTGGATCGAAGACACCGAAGACCAGCTCCTCGTCGGAGTACCGCTCGACGAGCCCGGCGACGATCAGCTTCAGCAGGTTCGTCTTGCCGCACTCGTTGTCGCCGAGGACCAGCAGGTGCTGGTCGCCGCCGAAGAGGTCGAGCAGCACGGGGGCGAGGGCGTCCTGGTCGAGGCCGACCGGTATCCGCCGCGGTTCGGCGGCCGGTGAGGGCAGCCGGGTCGACGGCAGCCGGGCCGGCAGCACCCGCACCGGGGCGGCGGGCTCGCCGTGCCAGGTGGCGCGGACGGTCCGGGCCGCCTCGTCCAGGGCCGGGCCCAGGTCACCGGTCGTGGGAGAGCCGTCGATGCGGGGCAGTGCGGCCTGCGCGAACAGCTTGCCGTCGGTGAGCACCCGGCCGGGCACGTCCGGCGAGAGGGTCTCGGAGAGCTTGCGGTCGACGGAGGAGTCGGCGGGGTCGTTCAGGCGCAGCTCGACACGGGTGCCGAAGAGCGACTGGGTGGCGATGCGGACGTCGTTCCAGCGCAGCATGCCCGCCACCACGTGGATGCCGTAGCCGCCGCCCCGCTTCAGCAGGTCGGCGACCGGCTCGTCGAGGTCGGCGAAGTCGTCGCGCAGCGCGCCGAAACCGTCGACCACGAGGACGACGTCGGTGGAGCCGAGCTGCGGCAGCCGGCCCTGGGCGCGGAGCCGGCGGAGCTGGTCGACGGAGTCGATGCCGTGCTCGCGGAAGACCGTCTCGCGCTCGGCGAGCATGGCGCGCACCTCGGCCACCGTACGGGCCGCCCGCTCACGGTCGGCCCGTCCGGCGACCCCGCCGACGTGCGGCAGGGCGGCCAGCGCCGACAGGCCGCCGCCGACCAGGTCCAGACCGTACACGGCGACGTCCTGAGGGGTGTGGGTGGTCGCCAGGGACAGCACGAGGGTCCGCAGCAGCGTGGTCTTGCCGGACTGGGGGCCGCCGATCACGGCCACGTGACCGCCGGCCGTGGTCAGGTCCAGCACCCACTGGCCCTGCCACTGCCGGGCCGGGTCGTCGAGCACGCCGAGCGGCACCCGCATCCCGCCTGCGGCGCGCGCCAGGTGCAGCCCGCGCTCGGAGACCCGGACCGGTCCGGCGGCCGCGTCCAGGGTGACGGCGTCCGGCAGCGGGGGCAGCCAGATGCGGCGGACGGCGGGGGCGGCGCCGGCGAGCCGGCCGACCATGAGGGACAGGACGGTCGGGCCGGTCTCCCGACGGGTGCCGGCGGGTTCCTCCTCCGGTGCCTCGGGCCGCCCCGCGGTGTTGTACGCCGGGTAGGGCAGGACGAGCGGCTCCTCGTCCCGCTGCTCGCGCGCCGCCGGGCCGCGGTGGACGCCGGAGACGTACCCGGCCTTGAACCGTTCGTAGGTGGAGGTGTCGACCTTGAGGTAGCCGAATCCGGGCAGGGGAGGCAGATGGAAGGCGTCGGTGGTGTCGAGGACCGTGCGGGACTCGTCGGCGGAGAAGGTCCGCAGGCCCAGTCGGTACGACAGGTAGGTGTCCAGGCCCTTGAGCCTGCCGCCCTCGATGCGCTGGCTGGACAGCAGCAGGTGGACGCCGATGGAGCGGCCGATGCGTCCGATGGACAGGAACAGGTCGATGAAGTCGGGTTTCGCGGTCAGGAGTTCGCCGAACTCGTCGATGACGACGAACAGGTGCGGGAGCGGTTCGAGGTCCGGCCTCTCCGTCGCACGCAGCACGGCGTAATGACCGATGTCGGCGACGTTGCCGGCGTCCTTCAGGACCTGCTGGCGGCGCTTGACCTCACCGGCGAGGCTGGTGTGGACGCGTTCGACGAGGCCGGCCTGGTTCTCCAGGTTGGTGATCATCCCCGCGGTGTGCGGGAGTTCGGCAAAGGGGGCGAACGTGGCGCCGCCCTTGTAGTCGACGAGGACGAACGCCAGGTCCTCGGGGGAGTGGGTGGCGGCCAGGGCGAGGACGAGGGTGCGCAACAGCTCGCTCTTGCCCGAACCGGTCGCGCCCACGCACAGGCCGTGCGGACCCATGCCGAGCTGGGAGGACTCCTTCAAGTCCAACAGAACCGGTTCGTGACGGTCGGTCAGGCCGATGGGTACGCGCAGGAAGTCGCGCTCACTGCGGGGCTTCCACAGGGTCGGTAGATCGAGGTCGGCGGGGTCGGCGACACCGAGGAGCGCGGGGAAGTCGACCGGCCCGGTGACGGGGCTGCCCTCGGCGACGGACTCCGGGGACAGCCGCAGCGGCGCCAGCAACCGGGCGACACCCTCCGCCCCGGCCGCGGTGACCGGGTCGACGGTGCCCTCGGCTGCCGTGACCGGGCCGGAGGTGCCCCCGGCGGCCGTGATCGGCACGGAAGTGTTCTCGGCGGCGGAACCGCGCAGGTCCTCGACGACCACCCGCTCGCCGTGGACGGTGATGCGGACGCTCACCTCGTCCGGCTCGTGGACCTGCTCCTGGAGGAGATGCACCACAGTGAT
Source organism: Streptomyces sp. NPDC051051 (assembly GCF_040682975.1). Lineage (NCBI taxonomy): Bacteria > Bacillati > Actinomycetota > Actinomycetes > Kitasatosporales > Streptomycetaceae > Streptomyces > Streptomyces sp. NPDC051051. The sequence continues at coordinate 19,995 of NZ_JBFBCB010000021.1, read as the reverse complement.
CCCCATGTCCGACAGTCCCACCGCCGAGTCGGGGCGGGGGAGTTCGACGGCCGGCTCGCCGTGGGCGTCGACGACCACCAACAGCCGGCCCGCCAGTCGCAGCGCACTCCGGTCGGCCAGACCACGCCGCACCTCCGCCGCGTACGCGGACCGCCGGCCCAGTTCGTGCCGGAGCCGTTCGGCCAGCTGCCGCACATCGGGCGCGATGCGGCGGGCGGCCACCGGACCGTCGTGCGCCTGCGGATCCAGCATGTGGGGCAGCCACTTCGCCCACTCCCACCCTGCAAGCCGCTCGCCGGGCACGGCCAGGGCGATCGCCACGTCGTCCGGGGCATGCGTCACGGCCGTCTGCACCAGCAGCGCCCGCGCGACCCGCAGGACGCTCTCCCGGTCGCCGACGACGCTGACGTTCCCGGCCCGGTCCAGCGGCACCGTCAACGGCACGTCGGCGGCCGTCGCGAAACGGCGTTGCAGGGCGCGTGCCTCGTTGAGCATGAACGGATCCGGCGGCGTCAGCACCCCGCCGGCACCGCTCTGCTGGATCACCGGCTCCTGGGCCGGCACGTCACCGAGACCGACGCGCACCCGCAGGAAGTCGGCGTCCTGGCGGCGCCGCTCCCACAACCGGGCGGGATCGCGCACCAGGTCGTACAGCGCCTCCGGCGGCGGGTTCAGTTCCCGCTCCGCCTCCCGCAGCCGGCGCTCGGCGGCCCCCAGTTCCTGCCGCAGCTCCTCCAGGTACTCCAGGTAGCGCTCGCGCTGGGTGCGTCGGGTGCGCTGTGCCTTGCCGCGCTGCGACAGGAACAGCGCCACCGCCCCGAGCAGCGCGAAGACCAGCACGACCGCGCCCAGCACGGCGAACCGGCTGTTGCGGACCACGGTCATCATGATCACGGAACCCATGACGCCGGCCATCGGCAGCAGCGCGGTGGCCGCGTTGCCGATCTTTCCCTCGGGAAGGTTGGGCGGTGCCTCGACCGTACGGGGCCGGGCGGGTTCCGGGGGGCGGGTGCTGCGGGCGGGCCGGTGGACGATCTGCAGGGTCACGGGCGGACTTCTCCGGAGCGGGTCGTGACGGGGGAGGGGCGGGGCGGGCACAGCGGAGGGCGAGCCGGCCGGGTGCTCATCGCACCCTCACCGCGCGCCCCATCACCTCGGCGGCCAGCCGCAGGACGGCCCGCTGCGTGGCGTGCGCCAGGAGGTCGGTGCGGATGGGGCCACCGCCGGCCAGATGACGGTCGTACGGCACGGTGACGACGGTGACGCCGGGCTCCCTGAGATGCCCGGCCGCCGTCTTTTCGTCGAGGACGGTGTCGGGGGTGCCGGCGACCAGCGCCACCACCGTCGTGGCCAGGGCCGAGTGCGGCAACCGCGCCAGCCAGTCCAGCACCTGGCGGGTCGCGCCGACGCCCTCCGCGGTGGTGGGCGCGACCACCACCCGGGCGTGCGCGGTGTCCATCGCCGTACGGGCCACCTCGCCGGGGAGCGTCTCGCAGTCGACGACGGTGACGGCGAAGTACCGGCGCAGTGCCAGCGTCACCTTGCGGTACGACGTCATGTCGAGCGGGGCGCCGACCCGCCCCCGGCTCGCGGGCAGCAGCCAGCCGCCGTCCGACACCGGCACCAAGTACCCGGTGACGTCCGTCAGCCGCATGGAGGGATGGAGGACCGACGCGAGATCGGCGCACGTCCAGCGCACAGCCTCCGCACCCATGCGCACCGGCAGGGTGCCCAGCACGGCGTCCGCCTCCAGCGTCAGCACCGGGTCGTGCCGGTAGTGGTTGAGGGTGCGCCCGAGCAACGCGGAGACGGTGGACTTGCCGACGCCGCCACGGATGGAGGTGACGGCCACCACCCGGCCCGTGGTGACGGGCTGCTGCAACTCCCTTGCTATCCGGGTCTGTTCGGCGACGTCCTGCGCCACGGACGAGGTGAGCTTGCGCAGGGCCCGCCCCGTGCGCCGGGTCACGGAGTCGCCGTGCAGGGGGCGTCCCAGAGCGAGGAGGAGACGGGGGTCGAGGGTGGGGGAGGACTCGGGGGCGGGGGACGCCGGGAGGCGGGGGCCGTGGGCCGAGGTGGGTGCGGGGGCCGGTGCTGGGGCGGTGGGCGTCGCGGGCCGCTCCGGGTTCGGCCCGTCGGCGGGACGGGCACCGGACATGAGGACCGGGGACGCGGGGCCGCCCGGAGCGTCGGGCGCGGACGGCGGGACAGTTGTGGGCGGCGTCACCGGGCCGGGGACGTGCGGGCCGGACGCGTCACCGCCTGTATTCGCCCCCGCTTCTGCTGCTGAGGGCCGCGCGGGTGCGGGGTGCACGAGCCGCAGCGCGGGCTCACCGGACCGGTCCGAGGCTGTTGCCCGGCCACCGCCCGTACCGACATCCGCACCCGGACCACCGCTTCCCGCGGCGCCGCCCAGCTCCCGCAGCACGTCCCGCTGCCAGTCGCCGCCACCGCCGGACGCCGACGGCTGCTCCCGCCGCTGATCCCCCTGCGTCATGCCGTCGGGCCCCCTAAGCGAAGGTGTCGAGCAGTCGCCCGTACACACCGAACACGCCGACCAGCAGCGGAAGCAGCGCGATGACCCCCACCGACTCGAACAGGTCACCGACCCGCCGCAGCCGGACCCGTATGTGCTCGGCCGGCCGCACGGCGAGCACGACGAGCGGCAGGACCGCCAGCACGACGAGGACGGCCAGCGGTGCCGCGGCCGAGGTCCGCTCCGCCCACACCGCCAGCAACCGTACGGTGACGCACGCCGCGGCGGCCAGCAGCACGACCACTTCGGCGACCAGCGGAAACGCCCGGGCCCGCAGGGCCAGCACCACCGCGACGACCGCGACGAGCGGCACCGTCCACACGGAGGGAGCCCGCAGCGCCAGTACGGCGGCCACGGCGGCCGACCCGGCCAGGGTGACCGTGGCGAGCACCAGCCCGCGGTGGGCGGCGGCCAGGGCGACGGACACCTGGTGACGGCTGACGGAGACACCGCCGGCCCGCCGGTCGTCGAGCCCCGAGAGCCCGGACGCCATCAGCGCGAGCCGCGGCAGCACTCCGAGCAGCACCACGCAGACGACACCGAGAACGGCCCCGACCCGGGCCTGCTGCTCCGCCGTCCCGGCCCCCGACTGCACGGCGACGACGGCCTCCCAGCCGACGGCGATCAGGGCCAGGGCCCCGGCCCCCACGACCCCGCCCCGTCCCAGCGGCGTGAACAGCCCGAGCAGGACGAGGACCAGCACGCCCACGGCGGCCACCCCGGCGAGCCGCAGTGCGCCCGCCGAGGACCCGCCGACGACGTCGACGAGGCTCCACATGCCCGGCACACCGAGCGCGCCGCCAACACACAGGAGGGTCGCGGCCAGCCCGTGCCGACGCGTCCGCCCCAGCACCGAGCCCGCGACGGCGGCCGCACCGGCGGAGGCGAGCAGCGCACCCGCGACGACCGACCGGTCGTACTGCGCACGCGCGAACAGGGCGGCGACGACCACCCAGACCACGCTCGCGACCCCTGCCGTGACCCGCCGCGCGGCCGGCCCCCACACCCCTGCCCGGTGGCCGAGGTCCTCCGCCACCTCGTCGGTGACGTCGTGCACGACGGGGGCGGGCGGGGCGTCCTCCGCGCGGACGAGACGCAGGACGGCGCCGTCGCGGACGCCCGCCGTCTCCAGCGTGCTGTCGTGATCGAGCGCGGATCCGTCCACGGTGACGAGATGACGCGGGGCGGGCCGCCCCTCCACCCGGTCGTCCAGCACCCGCATGATCTCGGGCAACAGCAGCCCGACCGGCTCCCGCGCCGGAAGCACCAGGTCGACGCGGCGCCGCTCACCGACGAGGGTGACCCGGCTCAACACCCCAGCTCCACCGGCAGTTTCCCTGCTCAAGGCCCCCGTAGACATCACGTTCGCGAACCTATCACCGGCTCGTAGGACCGCTGGAGGGCGTGGAAACGCCGGGGGAGTAGGGGCTCTGCCCGATCACCCGGTGCGACACGAACGACCACCCCACGCACCCCGCGCACAACACGGCCGCGACCACCGTCCCGGCGAACACCTTCCCCACCCGCTCGTCCACGGCCCGCCGTTGCCGCTGCGCCCCGAACAACAGCGCATCCCGCAACCGCCGCCGCCGCACGGAGACGGACTCGAGGAGCTGGCTGTCGTAGTCCTGCGCGGTCATGTCCGGTCACCTGTCTCGCGTATCTCACGTGGGGAACTCGCCCAGCCAGCTGCGCTTGAGCAGATGCTTGGGCAAGTACTCGGATTCGACCTCGACCGGGAATTCGTTGTCGTAAGCCATGCAGGCCAACGCGAGGGGAGCGAGGGCCACCAGGCCGTCACCGCTCAGGGCGCGTGCCGCGTCGCCGGCCCAGTACTGCTTGTGCCCAGTGACGGCGTCAACCAGTACACTGTTGAACCGCTCAATCTCCCGCAGTTGAAAGCGATGGAAGAGTTCGAGCGGCGGATAAAGAACCTTCAGCATCATTTCCTTGTCGGTGACGCCCTCCCGCTCGGGGTCGGTACCTTTGATCGCTGATACCAGGTTGTCCCACATATCCGTTGCCCGACCGGCCCAGTAGCTTTGGAGAGCCTCCACCCAGTCGTAGACATAGTCGTCGAAAACCGCACCCTCGGGAACGGACGCACGGAGAAACGAAACAGGTACCTGCATCAGCCGATCGAGACGAGCGTTCTCGCGGCAGATCGTCGCCAAATAAACCGATGTGAGCCACGCCCCCGCATGCGTGTAAGGCGTCGGCCCCGTCGCAGGCAGGTTCGTCACCTCTCCCGCACTTCCGATGCGGCACGGTACGGGCCCCTCGGTGGCTGTGGCAGAGTCAAACAGGGCGCAGCCGACCTGCATTGCGGTGACCCACGCCTCCCACGTCTCAAGTCTGGCTGCTTCGGGATCCGTCAGGCAGCGCCACTTCGCCATGGTCAGGGTGCTACTCAGCGCCCGGTGGCGGGACATCTCCGACCTTTCCAGTCGGTCGAGAACCCGGCGTGTCCCATCAATGAGCGGCGCCATGTCTTCGGCCGCGTTGTCCGTTCGGAAGTCATGGCGCGGAACACTCGTGATCACCGAACCTCACCTCTAACCGATCTTGAAGTATTCCATCACGGCACCAGTGTAGGATCCCGTGTTCTCCTGCGCCTTCACCAGGACGTACTGCAGTTTTCCGCTTTCCAGAGCGTCTTCGAGGGCATTGGCGATCTTGGCATCTGCCCCACCTCGTGACCACATCTTCTCAAGGATTGTGTAGACGTATTCCTTGGTGCCCTGTTTTACCATCATGCCATCATAGGCGCCTGCTCCTCGGCGCCAACCGAGGTCCGCCGAGGGTGCCTTCGCCTCGACTATCACATAGCTCCCGTCATCGCCGACCTTGTACACCTGGTCGAACATGTCGGCGCCGTTGGGTGTCTTTGGAAGTGGCACCCACTCGGCGCCTGAGAACTCGTGCGGAACCACATGCAGTTCAGCGGCCTTCTCGCCCAGCTTCTCGGATATCTTGCTGTTGTTCGGCACGTCACCGAGTTGCTTGGTATATGCCTCTTGTGCCTTTTTGAGGGCCTCGTGTGCATGGTCTGTGGCGGATTCCTCGAACGCCTTTTTTGCATCGGTGAGATCCCCGGCAACCTTGCGGTCTTTCGCTAGCCTGTCGAGTTCAGGACGATGCGCGGGGGCTGCCGAGTCCGGCCCCAGCGGCGTCCGGCCGTACTTGACATCCGACGGGCCGCTCGGCAGGTCGTGCTTGGCTACCAGGTTACCGTTCGCATCCCTTGCCAGGATGGGCAGTTCGACACCGTCAACGATCCTGGAGGCATCCTTGCGTCGGTCGAGAGCGTCATAGTGTTCATCGCGCCAAGCCGGGTCGTTGTTGGCCTTCCAGACATGCTCGTCCTGGATGCGCTTTCGTTCCGCTGCGGTGAGTTCCCGGTCCCCGGGGGGATTTCCTCCTCCGGAATGGTGATCAGAACCACTTGACCTTGCGGAAGACCTCGATGGCTCGTGACCGGTACCGGACCTGTCGGCATCGCCTGTTGCTCTGTCGGATCCGCCGCCTGAGTGCGTGGAGGCATGCGGTGCCGGAGACCTTCCGTCACCGTCGCGTGCGGGCACCGTGTCCGTGCCGCGCGCTCGGGCGTGCTCGCCGACGTGAGCGGTCGGCTCCGTGTTCCCGCCGGGCCGCCCCGTCGCGTCGCCGCCGACGTGGGCCGCCGTGCCCCCGGTGGCATGTGCGCCTGCCCGATCACCCGCCCCGACGAGCGCACCCTCCTCGTGCGGCAGGCTCCGCTCCAACAACTCCCGATCTGCCGACGACAGTTCCACCTTCGCCGGCGCCGCCGTCCCGTCCGCGCGCACGACCGAGCCGTCGTCCAGGTTCAGGCGGGTTCCGTCCGGCCACTCCACGACGTTGTCGCGGATGACCGGCATGTCGTCGGCGACCCTGACCACGCTGCCGTCCGGCTGGACGCGTCCCGCTCCGGAGAGGATGTCGTCGTAGGCGCCCGCGTGCACGCCCCGCAGGCCGGCGAACAGATCGGTGACCTTGACCGTGCCGAACTTGGCGGCCTTGCCGAGGTACGTCATGGGGTCGACCAGCCGTGCCGTCTTGCCGAGCACACCCATCGTGCGGGCCACGGAGCCACCCTTGGCCGCAGCTCCGGCGCCTCCGGTGAAAACCGTCGTCAGGACGTTGAAGGTGACCGCGCCGCCCGCCCGTGCCGGGTTCTTGCCCCACTCGTCCCAGGCGACCAGCGCCTTGCCCGCCTCCTTGACCGTGTTGCGGGAGTCGCGCAGATAGGAGGGCAACTTGTCCTCGGGCATCATCCAGTACGCGACGCCGACGACGGGCACCGCGGTGACGAGCACGCCGGTCGCGAGCTTGCCGAGCCCCTTCCAGGCCTCGCCCGCGGCGTCCCACCCGTCCACGCCGACGAGGGTGCCGAGGCCGCGGATCGTGCCCCACACCCCGTCGACGACGAACCCCTTGCCGAAATCGCACACTTGGTGGCCCAGCCAGTCGAGCCCGTGCCGCTCCTTCTCCACGGTCCTGCCCCAGGGCAGTTCCTCGGACTGGTTCAGGAGGTCGGCGGTGAAGCCGTAGGTGGTGGTGCCGCGCTTGACCAGCCGTTTCTGGGCGCCGTCCTCCAGGATCAGCGTCGAGCCGCCCACCAGTGCGGTGATCTTGTTGTGGCAGGTGATCTCGGCCTGCCAGAAGGCGGCCGTGGTGGCGTTGACGTCGTGCACCAGGTCGTTGTTGAGCTGGACGTTGTCGTCGTCCTCGCGCCAGTCGTCGTCCCCCGCGATCTGGTGCCGGAAGGTCTCCGCACGCTGCTTGAGGCTCTTCAGCTTGGCCACGAGCGGCTGGATCTCCGTCTCGTACGAGCTGAGGGCCGCCGCCACCTTCTCCAGGTCGTCGGCGAACTCGTCGGCCTTGGCCGCCACCGGCGCCGTCGTGGCGAACAGCTGGTCCGCCTCCGGGGCGGTGTAGCACGCCGACAGCCCCTGGAAGCGGGTGTGCACGTCCGACCCCGACTGGCGGAAGACGAGCGCCTCCGCCGTCAGCAGCATGGAATCCGTGCCCAGTTGTTCCAGGTCACCGGTGAACTGCGGGATGTTCTGCGGGTCGATGAGGTCCGCGCTCACTGGCCCCCCTGCTGCCCGTCCACGCCGGGCAGGTCGATCTTCGGTTCCTTCAGCGCGTTCGCCTGGGCCTGCGCGGCCATGTCCAGATCACCCTTGACGTACGCGTTGGTCGCGGTGGCCGCCCCGTTGAGGGAGTTCGACGTGCGCACCGCGACGTACATCAGCTTCTCCTGATAGGCCGTGAAGAACTCTCCCAACGCCGCCGCGACCGGCCCCTGGACTCCGCTCTTCTCCACGCCGCCCTGCTGGATGGTGCCGGCGGACTTCGCCGCGCTCGGCATGGTCTCCTGCAGGGCCTTCCCGGTGTCCGAGAGTCCCTCGGCCGCCTTCGCCGTCTCCGTGAGGACGTGCTGAACGCCCGACGGCGAGATGTCCCACCCCGTCATGTGGATTCCCCGTGATTCCGTGTGCCGTCGTTTCGCCGACGCGCCCGCGTCAGCCGATGTTGTCGACCGCCGTCCGCGCCCTCGCCATCGTCGACTGGGCCGTTCCGTCGTTGTCCTCGAGGGTCGTGCGCACCAGTTGGATGATGCTGCGCACCTCGTTGGCCGCGCGGTTCCAGCGCAGCTCCTTGCCGTGGTACTCCTCGGAGACCCCGTCGGCCTGGAAGTCGGCCATGGCGGCCTTCACCGCGCTGTCGCGGTCGGTCAGCACGCGCTCCAACTGCCCCACGATTCCCTGCAGTCCGCCCTGCACCTCGCTCGACGCGCCGGTGTCGTAGGAGCGGCGGTCCAGATTCTGGCCCATCGTCACAAACCCCCTGTGGTTGTCGGCTTCTGCCCTGGCCGGCGGTCTAGCGCGCGCCGAAGCGGGCCGCGTCGAAGTTGGCGGCGCCCATGTTCTTGTTGGCGTTGTCCTGCTGTTCGGTGTCACCGGTGGCGAACGCGGTGTCCATGCCGCCCTGGCCTTCGAGGATCGCGCCGAGCGACTCGTTCAGCGCGGCGGTGATCTCGTCCGCACGCGTCTTGAAGGAGTCGAAGGCGACCTTTCCGGAGCCGTTGAACTTGCCCTCCAGCGGCTCGGCCGCCTGGATGAGCATGCGGATCAGGGTGCCCAGGTCGGTGCTCGAACCGACCGTGCTCTTGCCCAGATCAGACAGGGTCGTGGACCCCATGTCGAACTTCACGTGTGTCACCCCCGTGCATCACGTACACATCACATAGTTGTTCGAGCATGTTGTCGCACAATTCGTTGCGGACGCAACGCGGTTGATCGTGCCGTGACCTGATCCGGACACGGTCGGAACAAGGTCCCGCCATCTCGCCCCGACCCGTCATCGCCCGCTGCCCGGCAGGCAGGCGCCCAGGACGGTGCCCTCGCGCATGAGCGGTCCGCTGCTCTTCACCCCTCTTCCGGGTGATGGCACCAAGGGAAGTTTCGAAGTATTTTCAAAGTCATGGGTATCGAGAGTGCGGCCGTGAACTTCTCCGAGCTGGTGAACAAGAACAAGCAGACGCTGGCCCGGCTCCAGAAATCACCGAGACTGCTCCTGCACCGCAGAGACGGTGAGGACCTGGTCCTCACCACCGCGGCGCGGGCCGAGCAGGATCAGACCGTGGTGTCGGCGGCCACCCGGATGCTGGCCGCGTTGGCGCGCCGGGAGCCCGACAGCATGGAACTGCTCCTCGACATACTGCCGGACGCCTTCCCGTGGGTCCGTTTCCTGCCCGAGCCCGACCTCCACGCCTTCGCCGTCGAACTGGTCGGCACCATGCGCGCCGCCGACTCGATCGGCAACAGCGCGTCCGTCGCCCAGCTGCTCATCGCCTGGCAGCACACCGCCGAGGTCTACTCCGACCCCGAGCTGCTGACCGCGCTGACCCGGGATCACGGCGAGGACTACGGCCCGGTGCCGGACCCGCGGGACGTCGTATGACGGCGGGTCGCGGCGACCGTGCCGCACCACCGGCGCCAGAAGGCCACTGGGAGGTCCGCTTCGCGGACGCGGCCTCGGCCAAAGGCTGGGAGAACCTCGCCCAACAGGCCCGCGAGAACACCTGCCGAGCCTGGATCACCATGCGTACCGCCCCCAGGCCGGCCACCGAGACACCCCGGCACCACCGACTCAAGGGCGGTCTGGCGCACGGTACACACCGAGGACAGACCTGCGAGCAGTGGCAGATCGAGGTGACCGGCGGCGGCCGTGTCTGGTACCTCCTGGACACGACCCGTGACACCTGCTGGATCACTTTCGCGGGCACGGGGCACCCGCGAGCCACGGATCGAAGCTGATCCCGCACAGCCGAGTGAAAAGCGGGCCGTCGAGATCACGGCGACGTGATGTCCGACGACTCGTCCACGTCACCGCCCCCTGTCCGCCGCCATGATCCCCACGCACTCCTCCAGTGCCGCGTGCAGCGACGGTACGAAGGCGGCGAGTTCGGTGTCCGACGACCGGCCTCCCTCCAGTACGGCGCCGACGACCGTCACCAGCACGGCGGCGGCCTTCAGGGCGTGCGTGTCGGCCAGTTCCTCCAGCACGCCGCCGGGGCGTGCGACCACGAACGCCTCCCTGCCGGTGGTGGGGTCGACGCCGAGGCTGCGGAAGCGCCGCGCGCTCATGCGGCGGCCTCCGCCGGGACGTGGTCCTGGCCCAGGGCGGCGAGGTACGGCCGCACCAGGGGCAGACCGTCGACGAGGACCACGTCCGTGGGGCAGGGCCGCGTCCGACGCGTGTGGGAGGGCCGCTGCGCGGAGACGACCGCGAACGGGAACGGATCGAGGGCGCGGTGCGTTCCGCGAGGCGGCAGGAAAAGGCTCAGGATCGCGGCCAGTAGGCTGCCGCACAGGTCGACTCCTAGCGTCGGCTCAGCCCCGGCACGGAAGCTGTCATCTTCCCGCCGGGGCGTCTTCGTTTCCCCGGACTGTACCGCGCGGATGGTAGTGGTAGGTAGTAGTTGGTAGTAGTACTAAGTAATGCGCGGTGGAAGGTAGCGGCATACGGTCAACGGGTGGACAAGATCAGCGCCGATTCACCGCAGTACGTCTATGAACAGCTCGCCGCGATCATCGAGCGGAAGATCCGTTCCGGTGAGTACCCGCCGGGCACGCGGCTGCCGGGCGAACTGAGCATGACGCACGAGCACAAAGTCGGTCCCGGCACAGTCCGCCGCGCTCTGGACATCCTGCGGGACAGGGGACTCGTGGTGACCGTGCGCGCCCGAGGGTCGTTCGTCTCCGACCCCCTGCCACCCGCGTGAAGGGGCCGCCCTCCGCAGGATGTGAGCGGACGGGCGGCCCCGGTGGTGCCTGGCGCGAGGCGTCGGGTCAGTCGGGCAGTCGGGCCAGCAGCCAGGCGCAGAGTTCCTCGGTGATCGCCGTGTGCGCCGTGGTCGTGGACGAGCAGAGGTAGTCGTCCAGCTCGCTCTCCTCCGGCGCGAGGTCGTCGATGTTCGTGTACAGGTCCTTCTGCGTCTCGATGTCGCGGACGGCCACCGCGCTCACCGACGGGACGAAGCAGACCTCCTCGTGCCGCAGGTCGACCGTGCCGCCGAGCTTGCGCATCGCCTCGGCGAGGATCTTGTACGTGTGCAGCGTGCCGCCCGGCGCGCCGTCCAGCTCCGGGAAGTCGCTGGTGGTGATGGTCTTCTCGGCCTTGGGGAACCGCCGGTTCAGGTAGGCGGCCGTCACGTCGGCGCCCTGGTCCTGGGTGTAGAAGGTGGTGCCGGGGTAGATCCCGTCGATCCGCAGCGCGACCTCGCCGGGCTTCACGTCGGGCAGGCCGACCCCGTCGGCGCGGCCGTTGGCGACGGCGATCGTCCTCGGGATCCGCGGCCAGCCGCCGACCCGGTTCAGGGCGTCCAGGAACTCCGTGCGCTCCGGGGCGACCCCGATCTTGCCGGTGTCCTTGTCGTAGTGCCGCCACAGCATCTGGCGCGCGGCCGGGCTGTCCATCTGCCGTGCGAAGTCGTTCGCGAACGGGATGAAGTACGAGAAAGCCTGCACCCCGACGGGGATGGAGGCGCCGCGGTGCGGGCTGTCGTAGGAGAAGTACAGCGCGGTCCGGTGGTCCATCCGCTGCATCTCCATCTTGGCCAGCGCGTAGCGGGTGACGATGCCGCCCATGCTGAAGCCGCCGACGACCAGGCGGGCGTCACCCTGTTGCTCGGCGACGGCCCGCATGACGGCGGCCTGGGCCGTCTGCGCGTTGTCCAGGATGGACGCGCTGCGCTCCTCGAAGCCGAGGAGGATCACGTCCCTGCCACGCCGGCGCAGCTCGGAGATGAAGGGGTGGCCGCCCTCCAGCCCCTGGTAGAGCTTGTCCAGCTCGCTGCGACCGAGGTTGAAGCCGTCGGCCATGATCACGGGCCGGACGAGACCGTTGTTGCCCTCACCGGGGAAGACCCAGGCGAAGCCGTTCGGCAGCTGCCATTCCCCGTGTTCCGGTACCTCGACCGGGGTGGGGGGCTCGGTCGTCAGCGGGTCGGCGAGGGTGAACGTACCGACGTTGGGCTCGGTCGTTTCGGACATGGTCGTACTCCTCGTGAGGAGGGTGGGGAGACCACGCCATCATGGGGCCGTATCGTGCAGAAAGCTGCTCTGAACTGCTGGTTTCATCACAACAGGTGGACTCTTCGGCACGTAGGTTTGATGCGTTTGGCATGTGCCGAAGGCCAGGTCGGACGGAGGGCCCCGAGACGCCCGCACCTTCCGCTCGAGGCCGGACGCGCGTCAGGCGATGTCGTGGACGTTGTGCTCGGTCAGGTCGGATGCGTGCCGGGCGACAGTGCGGTAGTCGGCGTCGTCGTGCAGGACGGTGAGACCGTGGTGGGCCGCGGTGGCGGCGATGGCGAGGTCCACCGCGGAGGCGCTGCGGTGCTCCCCGGCCTGGGCCATCCGGTGCTGCACCGCGCCGACCCAACGTCCGGCGTTCTTCGGCACCGACACGTCGGGGTAGAGATCGGTGAACATCTCCGCGATCTCGTCGTACTCGCGTCCGTTCCGGGCGCTGTGGAGGAATTCGGCGCGCTGGACGTAGCAGGATCCGATGCTCCCGGCATCGATCGCGTCGTACCACGCCGACTGCAGTTCGGGGTCACGGAGCAACCGAACCAGGCCGGACGTGTCGAGCAGGTAGATCACCGGCTGTGCTTCTCCGCCCGGTGCAGACGCTCGGCGTCCTCGACGGCGCCCCAGTCACGCGCGCGCTCGAAGTGACGGCTGATGCGCGCCGCACGCTCCTGCTGTTCGGCGTAGAAGTGCAGAGCGAGGTTGACCGCTTCCTTCTTGGTCCTGACCTTGGACAGAGCCATGGCGCGTTCCAGGGCGTCGTCGTCGATGTCAATCTGGGTCACGGACATACCGCACCTCCTACGAGATGTTGGTTATGTACATAGAAGAGTATGGCACCAACATTTACGGACCCACCGCTGGAACCGGTTCCCGGCCCCGGAGGATGGCGGGGGTTCCGGCGGCGCAGGGGGAAGGCCGAGGGCCCGGCCAACCGGCCGGGCCCCTCGAAGCCTCCGCACACCTCACCGGGTCAGAAGAACACCCCACACCGCAGCAGCACGTTCGCGTACGGCCGGGCCTCGCCCGTGCGCACCACCAGCCGGGCCCCCGACGACAGCCTCTTCAGCTCCTCGTGCGGGACCAGGGTCAGGTCGGGGAAGTGGGCGTCCAGCAGCCCGGCCGCCGCCGGGTTCGCCTCCCGTACCTCGGCCGCTGCCGTCGCGCCCTCCACGACCAGCTCGGCCAGCAGGCCCTCCACCACCTCCGTGAAGGAGGGGACCCCCGCCCGGAAGGCGAGGTCCACGACGCGCGGGCCCTCCGGGATCGGCATGCCCGCGTCGCACACCAGCACCCCGTGCCCGTGCCCCAACTCGGCCAGCGCGCCCGCGAGATGACGGTTGAGGATCCCTGCCTTCCTCACAGCGCACCGACCTCCGCCGCCGTGGGGAACGACTCCTGCGCGCCCCGTCGCGTCACGGCCACCGCCCCCACCCGCGCCGCGTACGCCGCGGCCTCCGCGAGCGGGACCCCCGCGCCCAGCTTCCACGCCAGCGCCGCCGTGAAGGAGTCGCCCGCCCCGGTCGTGTCCACGGCGTCGACCTTCACCGCCGCCACCCGCTCCACGCCCTCCGCCGACGCCACCAGCGCGCCCTCCGCACCCAGCGTCACGACCACCGACTTCGGCCCCTTCGCGAGCAGCAGCCGCGCCCACTCCTCGGGCCGGTCGTCGGCCACCGCGTCCCCTGTCCCCGTCTCCCCGAGGATGACCTTCGCCTCGTGCTCGTTGACGATCAGCGGATCACAGGCCGCCAGCACCTCGGCGGGCAGCGGACGCGGCGGCGACGGGTTCAGCACGAAGCGGTTGTCCGGCGCCAGGTTCCGTACGACCTCCACGACCGTCTCCAGCGGGATCTCCAGCTGCGCCGACACCACGCGGGAGGCGTGGAACAGGCCGGCCGCGGCGCGCACGTCCTGCGGTGTCAGGCGCCCGTTCGCGCCCGGGGACACCACGATGCTGTTGTCGCCCGACGGGTCGACCGTGATCAGCGCGACGCCGGTCGGCGCCCCGCCCACCAGCACACCCACGGTGTCCACCCCGGCCGCCCGCTGCGAGTCGAGCAGCAGCCGGCCGTACGCGTCGTCGCCGATCCGGGCCAGCAGCGCCGTGCGGGCGCCGAGACGGGCGGCCGCAACCGCCTGGTTGGCGCCCTTGCCGCCCGGGTGGACGGCCAGGTCCGAGCCGAGGACCGTCTCGCCCGCCGCCGGGCGCCGTTCGACGCCGATCACCAGGTCGGCGTTGGCCGACCCCACGACCAGAAGGTCGTAGTCGTACATGAGAACTCCCCTGCGTACGTCGTACGCGACGTGGGGCGGGCGGACGGACCCCGGTTCTCCGGCCGCCCGCCCGCCCCGCCCACTTGCCGAATGTCAGCCGCCGAAGCCGGCCACGTTCTCCTTCGTGACCACCTTCACCGGCACCTTCACCGTCTCCGCGACCTTCTTGCCCCGCAGTGCCTTGAGCGCGTTGTCCACGGCGATCCTGCCCAGCTCCGAGGGCTGCTGCGCCACGGACGCGTACAGCGTGCCGTTCCCGACCGCGGTCAGGCCGTCAGGCGTGCCGTCGAAGCCGACGACCTGGACGGACTTGCCGGCCTTGGAGCCGAGCGCCTTGATCGCGCCGAGCGCCATTTCGTCGTTGGCGGCGATGACGCCCTGGACGTCCGGGTGGGCCTGGAGCAGGTTCGACATCACGTCGAGGCCCTTGGTGCGGTCGAAGTCGGCCGGCTGTTGGGCCAGCACCCGGATGCCGGGGTAGGCCTTCAGGCCCTTCGCGAAGCCCTCGGCGCGCTCGCGGGCCGCGGAGGTGCCCGCCTGGCCCTGGAGGATCACGATCTTGCCGGTGCCGCCGAGCTTCTCGGCGACGGTCTTGGCGGCGAGTTCACCGCCGGCCACGTTGTCGGAGGCCACGAGGGTGTCCGTGGTCGCCTTGTTGACGCCGCGGTCGACCGCGACGACCGGGATCTCCGCCTTGTCGGCGGCACGCACGGCCGGACCGGCCGCGTCGGAGTCCACCGGGTTGACGACGATCGCGTCGTAGCCGGAACTGGTGAAGTTCTGGAGCTGGTTGGCCTGCTGCGAGGCGTCGTTCTGCGCGTCGGTGACGGTCAGGTCGACGCCCAGCTTCTTCGCCTCGGCCTTCGCGCCCGACTGGATCTGCACGAAGAACGGGTTGTTGAGGGTGGAGAGCGCGAGACCGACCTTCGGGTTCGCCGTCGACGAGGATCCGTTGTGCAGGAAGGAGGTCGCGCCGACCACCGCCACGGTGACGACCGCGGCGAGCCCGTACGTCGCCGCCTGCCGGCCCTTGCCGCCGCCCGTCCCGGCGGCCACCGGGGTCGCCCCGGCCTTGCGGCGCACGGTGTCCAGCAGCACGGCCAGCGCGATGACGACACCGATGACGACCTGCTGCCAGAACGCCGACACCGACAGCAGGTTGAGGCCGTTGCGCAGCACGGCCAGGATCAGCGCGCCGATCAGGGTGCCGGACGCCTTGCCCGTGCCGCCCGCCAGGGAGGCGCCGCCGATGACGACCGCGGCGATCGCGTCCAGCTCGTAGCCGTCGGCGGCCTGCGGCTGCGCGGAGGACAGCCGGGAGGCGAGCACGATGCCCGCCGCGGCGGCGAACACGCCGGACAGCGCGTAGATGGCGAGCTTCTGCTTCTTCACCCGCAGCCCGGACAGGCGCGCGGCCTCCTCGTTGCCGCCGATGGCGTACATCGAGCGGCCGATGTAGGTGCGGCCCAGGACGAACGCGGCGATCAGGCCCATGACGACCATGACCAGCACGGGCACCGGCAGCCAGCCGCCGAGCGTGTCCCCGAGGTGCGAGACGGAGTCGGGGAAGGCGATCGGGGAGCCCTCGGAGATCACCAGCGACAGACCGCGCGCCACCGACAGCATGGCGAGCGTCGCGATGAACGGCGGCAGCTTGCCGTAGGCGATGAGGAAACCGTTCACCAGACCGGCCGCGACGCCGGTGGCGACGGCCAGCACGACCGCGAGGACGACCGGCACGCCGTGCGAGGTGGCGCTCCAGGCGAGGACGGTGGCCGACAGCGCCGCCACCGAGCCGACCGACAGGTCGATGCCCGCCGAGACGATCACGAAGGTCACGCCGAAGGCGAGGATGGCGGTCACGGCCGCCTGGACACCCACGTTGAGCAGGTTGTCCGTCGTCAGGAAGTCGCCCGACAGCGCCGACATGGCGATGACGAGGACGATGAGCGCGGTGAGCGCCCCGTTGTCGAGCAGCAGGCGGCGCACCGCCGCGGCGCCGCCACCGGCGCCCGTCGTGCTCTTGAGCGTGTCAGCGGCCACGGCCGGCCTCCACTTCAGTGGTCGTAGGGGTGGTAGGGGTCGTAGGGGTGCTCACGGCGAGTGCCATCACCGCGTCCTGGGTGGCCTCGCCCGCCGGGAGTTCGCCGGCGATCCGGCCCTGGGCCATCACCAGCACCCGGTCGCTCATGCCGAGCACCTCGGGCAGATCACTGGAGATCATCAGGACGGCGGCCCCGGCGGCCGTCAGCTCGTTGATCAGCTGGTAGATCTCCACCTTGGCGCCGACGTCGATGCCGCGCGTCGGCTCGTCGAGGATCAGCACCCTGGTGTCCGCCAGGAGCCACTTGCCGATGACGACCTTCTGCTGGTTGCCGCCGGACAGCGTGCGCACCTGCTGGCCGAGCCCGGCCATGCGCACGCCGAGCTGTTCGGCGATGCGGCCCGCGGCCTCGTGCTGCCCCTTGAGGTCGACGAGCCCGGCACGGGTGGCCGAACGCAGGGTGACCAGGCCGAGGTTCTCCTCGACGGAGGCGTCCAGCACCAGCCCCTGCCCCTTGCGGTCCTCCGGCACCAGCCCGATCCCGGCGGCCAGGGCCGCGGTCACGTCGTGGCGGGGCAGCCGCGCGCCCGCCACCCGCACGGTTCCGTGGTCGTAGGGGTCCGCCCCGAAGACGGCCCGTACGACCTCGGTACGGCCCGCGCCGACCAGCCCCGCCACACCGACGACCTCGCCGGCCCGCACCTCGAAGCTGACGTCGTGGAAGACACCGTCCCGCGTCAGCCCCTCGACGGACAGCAGGGCGGTGCCGGCCTCGGCGCGCTCCCGCGGGTACTGCTGCTCGATGGAACGGCCCACCATCAGCCGTACCAGCTCGTCCTCGGGCGTGGACGCCGGGACCTGCCCGACGCTCCTGCCGTCCCGGATGACCGTGACCCGGTCGCCCAGCGCCGCGATCTCCTCCAGGTGGTGGGTGATGAACACGATGCCCACGCCGTCCTCGCGCAGCCTGCGCACGATCGCGAAGAGCTTCTCGACCTCCTCGGAGGTGAGCACGGCCGTCGGCTCGTCCATGATCAGCACGCGCGCGTCCAGGCTCAGCGCCTTGGCGATCTCGACCATCTGCAGGCGTGCGATGCCCAGTTCGCGCACTCGCGCGCGGGGCGACACGGTGACGCCGACCCGCTCCAGCAGGACGGCCGCGTCGGCCTCCATCCGCTTGCGGTCGATCATCCCGAACCGGCGCGGCTGGCGCCCCAGGAAGATGTTCTCGGCGACCGTCAGGTCGGGGACGAGGTTGAACTCCTGGTAGATGGTGGCGATCCCGAGGCGCTCGGAGTCCTGCGCCCCGTGGATGCGCACCTCCTCGCCGCCGGCCAGGATCCGCCCGGCGTCGGGCGTGTAGGCGCCGGAGAGCATCTTGATGAGGGTGCTCTTGCCCGCGCCGTTCTCACCGAGCAGCACATGCACCTCGCCCCGCCGCAGGTCGAAGTCGACGCTGTCGAGCGCGACCACCCCGGGGAAGGTCTTGCGTATGCCTTCGATGCGCAGCAACTCGTCCGCGTTGCTCACGACTGGCTCCTGTCCTTTGCTGAGTTCTCGCCGGTGCCGCCGGTGTCGCCGCCGTCGCCCGTCTCGCCGCACGAGCGGCGCACGACCAGACGGGCGGGGAGGGTGACGGACCGCGGGGTCCGCCCCTCGATCCGGTCGACCAGCGCGCGTACGGCCGCGCGCCCCAGCTCGCCCGTCGGCTGGGCGATGGCGGTGATCGGGGGATCGGTGTGCACGAACCACGGGATGTCGTCGAACGCGGCGAGCGCGATGTCGTCGGGAACCCGCAGCCCGCGCGCGCGTACGGCGTCCAGCGCGCCCAGTGCCATCAGGTTGTCGGCGGCGAACACGACCTCGGGCGGCTCGGGCAGGTCGAGGAAGCCCTCGGTGACCCGCCGGCCGCTCTCGGCCTGGAAGTCGCCCTGCCCGATGTAGGCGTCCGGAAGGTCGATGCCGCAGGCGCCCAGGGCCTCGCGGAACGCCTCGACGCGCTCGCTGCCGGTGGTGGTGGCGGCCGGGCCCGCGATGATCGCGAGCCGGCGGTGCCCCAGCCGGTGCAGGTGCGCCACCAGGTCCCGTACGGCGGCCCGTCCGTCGGCCCGGACGACCGGCACGTCCACGCCCGGTATCCACCGGTCGACGAACACCATGGGGGTCCCCGCGCGCGCGGCCTCCAGCATCAGCGGCGAGCCGCCGTCGGTGGGGGAGACGAGCAGACCGTCGATCCGGCGGTCCAGCAGG
Organism: Streptomyces sp. NPDC051051; assembly: GCF_040682975.1. Taxonomy (NCBI): domain Bacteria; kingdom Bacillati; phylum Actinomycetota; class Actinomycetes; order Kitasatosporales; family Streptomycetaceae; genus Streptomyces; species Streptomyces sp. NPDC051051. The sequence goes on along the minus strand of NZ_JBFBCB010000021.1, from coordinate 1,265 downwards.
GTCCGTACGTGGTGGTCCTGGAGGTCGGGCCGCTCGTCGGCGTTGCCGATGATGACGCTGTAGCCGAGTGCGCGGGCCTCCTCCTCGACGGAGCGGGCCAGTTCGGTGAAGTAGGGGTTCATCACGTCGCTGATGACCAGGCCGAGGGTGCGGGTCTGGTCGGTGCGCAGCGACCGGGCGACGGCGTTCGGGCGGTAGCCCAGGGCCTCGACGGCGGCCAGCACGCGCGTGCGTGCGTCTTCGCTGACCGACGGATGGTCGTTCAGGACACGCGACACCGTGGCGACGGAAACGCCCGCCTCGGCCGCGACGTCCTTGATGCTCGCCATCGCCGCTCCACCTCCTTGTGGAATCGTTTACATGTGCGTCACGGAGGATTGGAATCGATTACACGGGCGGTGCGCAAGACCCCGATACCGGATCGTGATGTCACACCCGGAGCCGGCCGCGCCGATGCACGGCGACGGTCCCCTCGTGATCACGAGGGGGCGAAGGGCCGTTCAGGGGTCGAGGGCTACCGGGAGGCCAGCCCGTGGCGGTCGGCCCAGGCGTCGATCGCCGCGGCCAGTTCCCCGGGACGGTCCTCCGGCGAGTGGTGACCGGCCGGGCCGTGCCGGGAGACCTCCAGGCCCGCGATGTTCTCCTCGCACCAGGCCACGGTCTTCTCGTCGGTCATCGCGCCCGGACCCGGCTCGAACGCGGCGAGCAGCTTGGGGACTTCGGGACTGGCGGCCAGCCAGGCGTCGTAGCGTTCGACGCGGGCCACCACGTCGGCGGGCTCGCCGTCCAGCGGCATCATGCGCGTCCACGCCAGTATCGGGCGCCGGCTGTCCGGGGTCGGGAAGGGGCGGCGGTAGACGTCGAGGTCGGCCGGGTCGAGCGGGGTGGCGAGCGTGTCCGGGAGCCCTTCGACGAACAGCGACTCCTCCAGGATCATCTTCTCGCCCGCCCCGGGGGTGCGCAGCAGGGTGAACAACTCCCGCCCGGTCGCCGGGAACTCGTCGCCGACCAGCGGTTTGACGATCGTCTCGGTGAAGGCGATGCCCCGGACGGAGCCCGGAAGGCGGGCGGCCCGGCCGAAGGCGAGCGCTCCGCCCCAGTCGTGGCCGACGAGGACGGCCTAGGGCGTGTTTCGAAAGTCCCGTCTGCCCGGCGACGCCTGGCACGCACGCTCGCCGCGTTGTCGGGGTCGCCCCGATACAACCAGTATCGGGGCCCGCTCGCGGCGCCCAGAAGGGCGACCTGGAGGACTTCTTCGCGGACCT